>JAYVJV010000001.1:0-5738 GCA_043769005.1 Polaromonas sp.
TGGCTCCCACCACCAGGCCGAGTTGGCCATTGGTGTTCCACGGGCCTTGGGCCAGTTTGGCAATGTGCTCATAGAGCAGTGGCGTACCCTCGACAGAGGTCAGGCGCTGATTTTGCAAATCATCGCCACCAGGATTAGAGGTACGGCACAGCAAAAACGCGCCCTTGCCGTGGTACTTCAAATAGGGTGCTACCGAATCAAAACCCATAAAGGGCGACAGCGTGACGGCATCGGCCCCGTAGCGCTCAAACGCCTCGATGGCGTACTGCTCGGCGGTGCTGCCAATGTCGCCGCGCTTGGCATCCAGAATGATGGGCACACCCGGCGCGGCGCGGCGCATGTGCTGCATGAGCTTTTCTAACTGGTTTTCAGCGCGGTGGGCCGCAAAGTAAGCGATCTGCGGTTTGAAGGCGCACACCGTGTCTGCCGTGGCATCCACGATAGCCGCGCAAAAATCATAGATTTTGCTGTCATCACCCTGCATCGCCGCTGGAAACTTGCGTGGCTCGGGGTCTAGGCCCACACACAATAACGATTGGTTTTGCGCATAAGCAGCGCTGAGCTGGGCTAAGAAAGTCATAGCCGCATTTTAATCGTGCACCGCCGTCCGAATCATGTCCACGGCCTTTTCTGCAATCATCACTACCGGCGCATTGGTGTTGCCACTCACAATGCGCGGCATGATGGAGGCATCCACTACGCGCAGGCCTTGAATACCCTTGACGCGCAGTTGTGCGTCCAGCGGGTCATGCGCGGTGTTGCCCATGCGGCAACTCCCCACCGGGTGGTAGATGGTGTCGGCTTTGGCGCGAATGACGGCCTCGATCTGCGCATCGGTGATGGCGCTGCTAGTCGTGGCCAGCTCGCGCCCCCCCAGCTTGGCCAAGGCGGGCGATTTTAAAATCGCCCGCATCTGTTTAAAACCGCGCACCATGCGGGCCAGGTCGTCACTATGGGCCAAAAAGTTGGGGTCGATCAACGGCGCGGCCAGCGGGTTGCTGCTGGCCAGGCGCACGCTACCCCGGCTCTTGGGTTGCAGCAGGCACACATGGCAAGAGTAGCCGTGGCCCAAGGTGGGCTTGCGGCCATGGTCAACCAGCTTGCCTATGACAAAGTGCAGTTGCAGGTCAGGCTGCGCTTGACTCGCCTGGCTTTTGATAAAGCCCCCGGCCTCGGCAAAGTTGGTGGTCAGTATGCCTGTGCGCTCTTTGCGCCATTGCAGCATGCCGCGCAGCGCGTGGATGGCACCTGTGATGGACAGGCCGAATAAGTCTGTCATGTCGGGCGCGCTGACTACTTGCACCATGTCGATATGGTCGTGCAGGTTTTGGCCTATGCCACTGCTGTCATGCACCACGGCAATGCCCTGATCTTGCAAATGGGCTCCCGGCCCGATGCCAGAATGCATCAAAATGTGTGGGCTTTGCAGCGCACCAGCGCACAGCAGCACCTCGCGCGTGGCGCGCAGCTCCAGGCTTTGGCCGCCGTGGCTATAGGCCACGCCCACCGCGCGTCGGCCTTGCACAATGATCTTGGTTACGCTGGCGTGGGTGATGACCTGCAAGTTGGGGCGGGACAGATGCGGCGTGAGGTAGGCCTTGGCCACGCTATGGCGTTCGCCGTTTTTTTGCGTCACCTGGTAGCTGCCCACACCTTCTTGTTGCGCACCGTTGAAATCGTCGTTGCGCGGGTAGCCTGCCTGCGTGGCGGCCTCGATAAACTGCGGGCCAAAGCGGTTGGGGCTGCGCAGGTCGCTCACGTTGAGCGGGCCACTGCCGCCGTGCCAGGCCACAAAGTCTGCGTTGCCTGCGCGCTCATTGGTCTCGGATTTTTTAAAGTAAGGCAGCACATCGCTCCAACCCCAGCCCGCGTTACCCTCAGCAGCCCAATGGTTGTAGTCGGCCTGCTGGCCACGGATGTAGCACATAGCGTTAATGGAGCTGCTGCCGCCCAGCACTTTGCCGCGTGGCTGGTAGCCCCGCCTGCCGTTCAGGCCGGGTTGCGGCACAGTCTCAAAAGCCCAGTTGGAATGGGTGGTTTGTGCCAGCACGGCCAGGCCTGCGGGGCAGTGGATGAGCGCCGATTGGTCGGGCCCACCGGCTTCCAGCAGGCACACCTTGACACGCGGGTCTTCGCTCAAACGCCCAGCCAGCACGCTGCCCGCCGAGCCGCCACCGATAATGAGATAGTCAAACATGCAATGCGCTCGCTGTGCTGGTGCTAGTATGCTGGTAGCTTTTCATTTTTAAATTGTAGTGAGCACAGGCTGCCGAAACTAGGCTGCACTACCTAAGCTGCTTAGGTACAAAGCCTTGTGCTACTACTGCCTCACCCTTTGGAGCACTCTGGTATGAACACCCAATTTCTGGTTCGCAAAGATGCACTGCACACTACGCAAATCGTAGCTGTAGACGATGCTCCATTAAAGGATGGCGAGATTCGACTGCGGGTGGAGCAGTTTGCCTTTACCGCCAATAACATCACCTACGCAGCCTTTGGTGAGGCCATGCAGTACTGGCAGTTTTTCCCTGCCGCGCAGGAGGGATGGGGCGTGATTCCGGTGTGGGGTTTTGCCCGTGTAGTGCAAAGCAGCCACCCCGGTGTGGCCGTGAGCGAGCGCATTTATGGCTACTGGCCGATGGCCTCGCATGCGGTACTCTCGCCTGTCAAGTTGACAGACAGCAGCTTTGTGGATGGTGCTGCACATCGGCAAGCCTTGCATGCCGTGTACAACAAATACAGCCGCGTCAACCAAGACCCGTTTTATCTGGGCGAGGCGCTTGAGGGGCTGCAGTGCCTGCTGGCACCGCTGTTTACCACCTCGTATTTGATTGATGATTTTTTTGCTGAAAACAGTTTTTTCGGTGCCAAAGTTGCCATTCTCTCCAGTGCGTCCAGCAAAACCGCCTACGCCTGCGCGCACCGCATGCACTTGCGCGGCGGTGTGCAGGTGGTGGGCCTTACGTCTGAGCGTAACCGCGCCTTTTGCGAGAGCTTGGGCTGCTATGACCGGGTGCTCAGCTACGAGCAGCTCGCCGACATTGCGGCTGACAGCGCCTGCGTGTACATCGACTTTGCAGGCAATGCCCCACTGCGCCGCGCCATCCATACCCGCTTTGCTGGCTTGGCCTATAGCTGCTCCATTGGCGGCACGCATGTAGAGCAGTTGGGCAACGCCAAAGACCTATCCGGCCCTAAAGCCACTTTGTTTTTTGCACCTGCGCAAATCGTCAAACGGCGCGGCGAGCTGGGCGCTGCCGTGTTTGGCAAAAACATCATCAGCGCCTGGCAGCAGTTTTGCCACACCGTCACGCACAGCACGCCGCCCTGGCTCCAAGTGCAAGAACATGCAGGCGTGTCTGCCGTGCAGGCAGCCTATGCCCAGGTGCTGGTCGGGCAGGGTGATGCGCGCTCAGGGCATGTCTTTTCACTCTCAATTTAATAGCTGCTTACACTATATTTTATTGGGCTTGAGGCCTATTTGCACTCTAAATCTGCCTGTCTGAAGTATCTGATGACCCATGCCTTTGAAACTCTGACCCCCGAGGTTGTGCTGGACGCGCTGGAGGCCACGGGCGTGCGCTGCGATGGCCGCCTGATGACGCTGTCCAGCTACGAGAACCGCGTGTACCTGGCGCATACCGAGAACGGCGATGCGGTAGTGGCCAAGTTTTACCGCCCCAAGCGCTGGAGCGATGCGCAAATACAGGAGGAGCACGACTTTGCAGCCCAGCTGCTGGCGGCTGAAATCCCGCTGGCCGCCCCTATCGCTTTTGGCGGAAAAACCCTGCACCATGCACACGGCTTTGCCTACAGCATCAGCCCGCGCAAAGGCGGGCGCAGGCCCGAACTAGAAAGCCTGGACACGCTGGAGTGGATTGGCCGATTTTTGGCCCGCATCCACAGCGTCGGTGCAACGCAGCCCTTTGCCCTGCGCCCCGCGCTGAATCTGCAAACCTTTGCCACCGAGCCGCATGACTGGCTGGTGCAACACCAGATGGTAGCCGCCGAGGTGCGCGCTGCATGGCAGCAAGCCTACGAACAAGCTATTGATTTAGTAGCTTCTTACGCTAATGGTTGCTTGGTAGGTAGCACGATTACCCAACAAAATGCAGCCCTAATTGCAGGCCAAAATTCAAATCAAAATGCAGACTCACTGGCAATCCGCCGCATCCGCCTGCATGGCGACTGCCACCCTGGCAACATCCTGTGGACCCCTGAAGGCAGCGCCGCGCAAGCCGCAGGCCCGCACTTTGTAGACCTGGACGATGCCCGCACCGGCCCCGCTGTGCAAGACCTGTGGATGCTGCTCTCGGGCGAGCGTGCGCAGCGCACCCAGCAGTTATCCGCCATCTTGGATGGGTATGAGCAGTTTCGCCCCTTTGACCGCCGCGAGCTGGTGCTCATTGAGCCACTGCGTACCTTGCGCATGCTGCACTACAGCGCCTGGCTGGCCCGCCGCTGGGACGACCCGGCCTTCCCCATCGCTTTTCCGCACTTTGGCACCAGTGCCTACTGGCACGAGCAGGTGCAACTCTTACATCTGCAAATCGAGGCCATGCACGAAGAGCCACTGTACGCGTAGCCAGCCTCCTGTTGGCATGCAAAGACGAGGGGTTTGGTCGGCGGAAGGTTTCGCGCTGACTATTTCAACCAGCCGCGCTTGCGGAAGTACCACATCGGCACCAACGCGCTGGCCACCATCAGCGCCAATGCAAAGGGGTAGCCCCAGGCTTTACTGAGCTCGGGCATGTGCTGGAAGTTCATGCCGTAGATGCTGGCGATCAAGGTGGGCGGCAGCAGGGCCACACTGGCCACCGAGAAGATTTTGATGATCTTGTTCTGGTTGATATTGATGAAACCGACGGTGGCATCCATCAAGAAGTTGATCTTGTCGAACAAAAATGTAGTGTGGCTGTCCAGTGAGTCGATGTCACGCAAAATCTGGCGCGCCTCGTCGTACTGCTCGGATGAGAGCATTTTGCTGCGCATCATGAAACTTAAGGCGCGGCGCGTGTCCATGATGTTGCGACGGATGCGGCCGTTCAGATCTTCTTCTTTGGCAATCGTGGCCAGCACCTCGGCGGCCACCGCGTCGGTCACTTCGCCCTTGAGCACCTTGCCACTGATCTGCTCCAGCGCGTCGTGCACGCCCTCCAGTGCATCGGCGGAGTACTCGGCATCTGCGTCATACAGCTTGAGCAGTACATCTTTGGCATCTTCAATCAGGCCAGGCATACGGCGTGCGCGCATGCGCAGCAGACGAAAAATGGGTACATCCTCATCATGAATGGAAAACAGCACCCCCTTGCTTTTGAGCTCAGGGTTATTCAGATTCAAAATAAAGGCCACGCGCTCGGTGCGCGAGTGTTCGTCGTCGATCAAAAAGTCCGAGCGGATGTGCAGGTCGCCATTGTCGGCCTCGTAAAAACGCGCCGACTCTTCGATGTCTTCGTCCATCGCGTCATCGGGAATCGACAGGCCGTAGTGCTGCTTGATCCAGGCCTTTTCTTCAGGCGTGGGGGATTCCAGATCGACCCAAATGGGCTGGAACTTGGTGAGCTCCTCGAGAGATTCGATCTCTTCTTGGAACAGGCGGCCATTGGCCAGTGTGAAGATATTGAGCACGGCTCACTCCAAACAAGGGGGTTGTGTGGGGCGAGCCGTTGCGCTGGCAACATGCGCCCGCACCGGGGCAAAAAGCGAGGCTTGCTTCCATGCGGCCGATGCGATGCAGC
>JAYVJV010000002.1:0-10055 GCA_043769005.1 Polaromonas sp.
TACGCCTGTGCGCAAACCAAGCCTGCCAGCAACTGTTCGGGCTTTGGATAAACAGTCGGTCATGCACGCCAAATGCTCCTTTACGGGCTTGGTGTCCCACGGAGGCGACGGGCTGTGCATAACTTTCTGCAACCTTCACTTGAACTCCCTGAGATTAAGCATACAAGGAGCCCGAAGGGCGGGGGACAGCCGCGGAGCCGTACACACCAAGTGCCAGGGCGAGCACAGAGCGAGCGCTGGTGCGGGCAGAACCGCCATACTTTCAAACACCTGGTGCGCCTCTTCCCGCCGTCACAGCTTCCAGTTGGTGCCCTGCATAGACCTGTCACGCACAGGCCAAACCGGGCAGAGCATTTGCACGACTTCCATCAGGCTTAACCATTCGGCAAAAGGATCACCGTTGCCGCGCGGTGGCTGGAAAGGAATCCCCCCTTCGCGCACCAGCACGATGCCCGAATCCGTCGCAGCAGCACACTTGCACCGCTCGGTTTTTTCTGTATTGTCGAAATTACGCGATGAGCTCATTGAACAATTCCTGTTGATTGAACAGCGCAAAATACTCCTGCAACTGAACCCTATCGAGCGATGCGCGGTGTAGTTTCATAAGCGCACGAATATCCTCCAAGTCACGCATTCTGGCTGGATCATTCGCATAGCCTTGCAACTTGAAACCGATCAACCCTTCGACGCTGATGACACGCAAACGCCCCATCGGAGTATCGCGCTCAGATGCCTGGGCAAGCAGGCGACGTGCAAGGGGGCGGTGCGCATAAAGCAAGTCCAGCCCTTCTGTGCCGCGCACATAGTTGGCGGCATCTTCACTGCGGTACAGGCACTGGTAGCCCAATCTCAAAAGCGCGTCATGCACCGTATCCGCTGCTTCAGCTTCCAGCAGAAAATCCACATCCCTGGTGGCGCGCACCACGCTGTGCGCCACTACAGCCAAGCCGCCGATCAAGGCCGGCTTTGTCTCGGCCAGTGCGAACATGGCAAGAGCTTCGCGGATCTGTTCGGCAAGATGGGGCATGGTTGCAAAATTCAATAGCGTGCTCAAGCATCATAAGGCCTAAGGCGCAGGCGCGTGTACAGAACGGGAGCGGCTCCCATCCGCTCAAACTCAAGCCTGAATGCGGGCACCATCCAGCCCCAATGCACCCGGCAAATCCGCCATGCTTTCAAACACATGGTGCGCGCCCGCCTGCAACAGCGCCGCGCCATCACCTTGCGGCGCGTAGCCCCACACGGTGCAGCCTGCTGCCACACCCGCCCGGGTGCCGTTGGGCGTATCTTCCACCACGGCGCAGTGCTGCGGGTCGGTAGCCAGCGCTTTGGCCGCAGATAAATACACGTCGGGGTGCGGCTTGTTGCGCGCGTGCTCCATGCCGCTGAACAGGCGGCCTTCAAAGTAGGGCAGCAGATCTACCTTGGTCAGTTGCAGCATCAGTTTGCCACGGTCTGCACCTGACGCGCAGGCGATGCGGCCTTGCGTTGCGCGGTGCAATGCCCCTACCGCAAAGTGAATATGCGGCACCGCGATGAGCTGCTCGCGCAGCGCTGTGTCGCGCCGGTCACGAAACTGCTGCAGCCAGGGCTGCGTCACAGATTTGCCTGTGCGTTGCGCAATCAGGGCTGCGCGGTCTGCCACGGAATGCCCCACAAAGGTGACAAAACATTCTTGCGCACTGATGTCCCAGCCCTGCTCAATCAACATGGTACGCAGCACGTTGTTGGTAATTGGCTCGCTGTCTACCAGCACGCCATCACAGTCAAACAGCACCGCCTGGAATTTCATATGCTATTGTTTCAGTAGCTGTTTACGCTATTTTTTAAAGGGCTGGCGATCATTTATTATGCTTTTTTGGCCTTGCGCTGTTCCAGCGTTTCGGTCGGAGCACCCTGCTTGATCCATTCGTCGTAGCCACCGTCGATGTGCGCTACGTTTTGCATGCCCATATCCTGCAAGGTCTTGGCTGCCAGTGCGCTGCGCCAGCCTGCACCGCAAAACAGGATGAACTCCTTACCTTCGTCTGCAAAAATTTTCTTGTAGTAGGGCGACTCCGGGTCGACCCAAAACTCCAGCATGCAGCGCGGCGCGTGGTAGCTGCCCACCACGGTGCCCGCTGTCAGCTCGCGCACATCACGGATATCGACGATCTGCGTCTTGCCATCTTGCAGCCTGGCTGCGACCTGCTCAACGCTGTAGGTTTTGACCTGCGCCATGGCTTCGTCGACCAGTGCGCGAAATCCTTTGGTAATGGGCATCTCAATTCTCCGAATAATTTGCTCTGTATTGTGGCATCAAGCGACAGCATCGACAGCGCAAAGAAAAAAGGGGCGCTTGCGCACCCCTTTTTACGTCACTGTTTCAAATCAATGTTCTGTTACTTGTACAGCACGCTGGGCAACCACATGCCAATGGCCGGGAAGATGTAGAGCAGTGCCAAGGCAACTACCTGGATCAGCATGAAGGGCATCATGCCCAGGAAGATCTGGTTCAAAGTGACGTGGGGCGGCGAGACACCCTTCAGGTAAAACGCTGCCATGGCCACCGGGGGTGACAAGAAAGCGGTTTGCAGGTTCAGCGCCACCAACAGACCGAAGAACAGCGGATCGATATTGAAGTGCGGCAACAACGGGATGAAGATGGGCATAAAGATCACAATGATTTCGGTCCACTCCAGCGGCCAGCCCAGCAGGAAGATGATGGCCTGCGCCAGCAGCATAAACTGGGTAGGCGTGAGGTCCATCGAGAGCACCCACTTGTTGATGATGTCCTGCCCACCCAGCAAGGCAAATGCCGCTGAGAAAATGCTGGAGCCGACAAACAGCCAGCACACCATGGCGCTGGTTTTAGCCGTAAGGTACACCGACTCGCGCACCACGCCCATGTTCAGGCGCCGATAGGCTGCGGCCAAAATCAGGCCACCCATTGAACCCATGGCCGCCGCCTCAGTGGGTGTAGCCAGACCAAAGACGATGGTGCCAAGCACCGCCATGATGAGCATGGCCAGCGGGAAGAATGAGCCCAGCAGCATCTTGAAGATTTCTAGCCGCGCAAAACTGAAGATGGCGTAGAACACCAGCAAACCCAGCGCACCCACACCCAGGGTGATCCAGTAACCCATGGGCGCAGCAACGCGCTCGGCAACCTCGGCAGATGCTGCCTTGGCTACTTTGGCCGGGGCAGCGACTGGGGCGGAAGGCTTTGCTACCTCAGCGGCTGGTGCATCTTTGGCCCCTTCAGCGGGCGGCTCTTTCAGGCCGCCTTCTGCCTCAGGCTCTTTCAGGCCACCACTCTCTGTTTTGGACTCTTCTGCCTCAAAGCCCGTGCCCATCTGTACGGCATCGGCTGACACTACGTCTTCCGGCGCGGTGACCATGCGATAGGTTAAACCCATAGCCGCAGTAAACGCAATTGCAGGCAACAGCGCTATCAACAGTTGTGAAAACAGGATGCGGTTAGACGCACCTGCTTTGACATTGCCCTGCAAGCCACCCACCAAACCGCGCACCACGTTATTGCTAAATGTCGTGGAGATTTTTTCGGCATACGGCGGCAAAGGCACTACTCGGTCAGCTTCCGACAAAGGCGGTGCCAGCGAAGGCTTGAGCTTGGCCACCACGATGATGTAGCCCACATACAGCGTCGCCAGCATGATGCCGGGAAAGAAGGCACCCGCGTACAGCTTGACCACCGACACGCCCGCCGTTGCGCCATAGACAATCAGCAGCACCGACGGTGGAATCAAAATCCCCAGGCAGCCGCCTGCGGTGATGGCACCTGCGGCCAAACGGGTGTTGTAGCCCGCCTTGAGCATGGCGGGCAGGGCCAGCAGGCCCATCAAGGTGACCACCGCGCCGACGATACCCGTGGCGGTAGCAAACACCGCGCAGGTAATCACCGTAGCCACCGCCAAGGAGCCGGGCACACGGGCCATCGCCAGGTGCAAACTCTTGAATAGTTTTTCAATCAAGTTGGCGCGCTCGACCAGATAGCCCATGAAAACGAAGAGCGGAATGGAGATCAGCACATCATTGGACATGACCGAGTAGGCCCGCTGCACCATCAAGTCCAGCGTTTGCTGCACGGCAAGCGCCGGGTTCTGGCTGCGAAAGGCCAGCCAGGCAAACATCATGCCCATACCCATCAGGGTGAATGCGGTCGGAAAACCCAACATGATGGCCACTACTATGAGCGCCAACATCAGCAAGCCCAAATGACCGTTGGTCATCTGAGACGGGGCGGGCATAAATACAAAAATGCCCACCACAACGGCCATCAGGATGCTGAGGCCAAACCAGATTTCTTTTTTCACTTGCGCGTTCCTTCTTTTGCGGTCATCAACTCACCCAGCTTGGCAATGTCTTCGTCTTTCACATGGACCATGTCTTTAAGCTTGTCGACATCCACCTCTTCCACGTCGTCTGCCCGTGCAGGCCAGTCGCCGTTTTTCAGGCAGACGATACAGCGCAAAATTTCTACAAAACCTTGGATCAGCAGCATGCCACCGGCCAAGGGAATGATGGTTTTAAATGGATAGATCGGCGGACCATCGGAGGTGATGTTGGAGATTTCCTTGATCGCCCAAGACTCGGCGGCATAAAAGTAGCCCGCCCAGGCCAGCGCAAATACGCCGGGTACAAAAAACAAAATGTACAAAGCCAAGTCCAAGCCCGCCTGCAGGCGTGGCGGGAAGAAGCCGTACAGCACGTCACCGCGTACATGGCCGTTTTTAGACAGGGTGTAAGCCCCGGCCATCATGAACATGGAGCCATACATCATGATCATCAGGTCAAAAGCCCAGGAGTGCGGTTTGTCCAGCACGTAGCGGGAAAACACCTCAAAACTGATTAACAAGGTCAAGGCCATGATCAACCAGGAAAAGGCGTGACCCAGCTTGGTGCTGATCTTGTCAACGAATAAGAAAAATTGCTGCATATTTTTTGCTTGCTCAAAAAAAATCAACCATCCAGACAGAGCCTGGATGGTTGACGGATGACGAAGGCAAGCCCTTAGGACTTTTTGGCACCGAAGAAGTGGTTGACAGCCATGCGGCGGTTAATCACCACGTCTTGCTCCCACTTGACGGTGCGCTGTGCAAAGGCTTTTTGCGAAGCGACGATTTCTTTGAAGAGTGGATTTTCTGCCGACTTCTTGGTCAAAATTTCTTCCCACAGCTTGAGCTGGTCTTGCAAGATACCGTCTGGGGTTTTGTAGAACTTGACCTTGTCTTTTTCCTGGAGCTCAATGTAGTCTTTGGAGTAGCGATCAATCGCCTTCCAGGACATGTCGGCTGACGAAGCTTCGACAGCACCGGCGATGATGGCCTTCATCTTGGCGGGCAGCGCATCGTACTTGGGCTTGTTGAACATGATCTCGAAGGTCTCGGCGCTCTGGTGGTAGCTTTGCAGCATGCACACCTTGGACACATCGGGGAAGCCCAGCAGGCGGTCCGAGGTGGCGTTGTTGAATTCAGCGCCGTCCAGCAGACCACGGTCCATGGCAGGCACAATTTCGCCGCCTGGCAAGGCGTTGACCGCAGCACCCATGGCGGTAAACAGATCAATGGCCAGGCCGTTGGTACGGAACTTCAAACCTTTGAAATCTGACGACTTGGTGATGGGCTTTTTAAACCAGCCCAGAGGCTGCGTAGCCATGGGGCCATACAGGAAGGACTGCACAGTCGTCATGCCGATAGAGGCATACAGCTTGGCCAGCAGTTCCTGGCCACCTCCGTACTTGTGCCAGGACAGCAGCATGTTGGCATCCATGCCGAAGGCGGGGCCCGAGTTCCACAGGGCCAGCGCGTTTTGCTTGCCGTAGTGGTAGCCCAGCACGCCGTGGCCGCCGTCCAGCGTACCCTTGGAGACGGCTTCGAGCAGACCAAACGCGGGCACCACGGCACCGGCGGGCAGCACGTCAATCTTCAGGTCGCCACCGGTCATGTCGTTGACTTTTTTGGCAAAGTCCAGCGCGTACTCATGGAAGATGTCCTTGGAGGGCCAAGTGCTCTGCCAACGCATGGTGATCGGGCCGGCTTGGGCCTTGGCCAGCATGGGCGCGGCCAGGGCCGCACCACCGACGGCAGTGGCAGTCGCGGTCTTCAGAAAGCCGCGACGTGCGGGCGCTTTTTCAAGAGTGAGCTTAGACATAATTTCTCCAATGGTGGGTAAAAAAAGCAGACACTCGATTGTTAGCTTTTTAAGTTGCTACAGGATACGTAAAAACCCTCTAACAGTCGCCTAAGGGGCAAAAGAGAAAGCAAGACACTATTGACAAAATAGCAATGTGTACAGCGCCCAAGGTATGGGCGACTACCAGCTAGTAAACGCCTGCCCGTCGTAGTTCAAGTATTTACCCTTGTCTTTGGTGCTCAGCGCGGCAATGGTTCTGCGCATCGCCGTGACTGATTGAGTCACGCTGAGCGAGGCACTGGGCCCGCCCATATCGGTACGCACCCAGCCTGGATGCATGGGCAACATGAGCGCCCGTGGGTAATCGTGCTGGGCCGCCATGACGGCCATGTTCAGCGCGGCCTTGCTCACGCGGTAAGTCCAGGCAAAGCTGCTCTCCACCTCGCCAATACAGCCCATGCCGCTGGTGATAAAGATGAATTTGCCACCCTGGCCCTGGTCAGACGCTTCAACCAGGGGTGCCACCTGCGGGATGGTTTGCATTGCGCCCAACACATTGGTACGCATGGTGACATCAAACTCTGCCTGCGATGGCGCCACGGTGGCACCTGTCTGGGTATAGACACCTGCCACATAGATTGCCAGGTCGATCTGTTCGCCCGCCAGCTGCCCGCTCAGGCCGACCACACTGCGTGGGTCAGCCACATCCAGCGCAAACGCGCTCGCGCCCAGGGCTTTGATGGCCGCCAAGCCCGCCGCATTGCGCGCCGTGGCCAATACCTGCTCTCCCGCCAGCGTGTACTGGCGCACCAGCTCCAGCCCAATCCCGCGTGAGGCACCCAGAACCAGTATCTTCATGATGTTTTAGCCCTCTAGCCCAATAAATTATAGCGTAAGCAGCTATTGAAACTATAGCAAATGAATTGCCTTACAGCATCTCCAGCGCCACCGCCGTGCCCTCGCCACCGCCAATGCACAGCGTGGCCAGGCCTTTTTTAAGGCCACGGGCTTTCAGCGCATGCATCAGCGTGACCATGATGCGCGCGCCGCTGGCACCGATGGGGTGGCCCAGGGCGCAGGCACCGCCGTTGACGTTCACAATGTCGTGGCTGACTTTAAGCTCATGCATCAAGGCCATGGGCACCACGGCGAAGGCTTCGTTCACTTCCCACAGGTCAACGTCTTTCACATTCCAGCCCGCCTTGGCCAGCGCTTTTTGCGTGGCTCCCACCGGGGCGGTGGTAAACCAGTTGGGTTCCTGCGCATGCACGGCGTGGCTGACAATGCGGGCCAGTGGCTTGCAGCCCAGCTTCTCGGCGGTGCTGGCGCGCATCATCACCAAGGCGGCCGCGCCGTCGTTGATGGACGAGCTGCTGGCCGCCGTGATGGTGCCGTCTTTTTTAAACGCCGGTTTGAGCGTGGCAATTTTGTCCAGCCGCGCTTTGGCCGGGCCTTCGTCGATGCTGACCACCACGTCGCCCGCGCGGCCTTTGACCGTGACGGGCGTGATCTCGGTGGCAAACGCTCCTGATTTAGTAGCTATCTGCGCACGTTCTACGCTGGCTATGGCGAATTTGTCTTGCGCTTCGCGGGTGAATGCGTATTTGGCAGCGCAGTCTTCGCCAAAGGTGCCCATCGAGCGGCCCGCCTCGTAGGCATCCTCCAGGCCGTCCAGCATCATGTGGTCAAAAATGCGGTCGTGCCCGATGCGGATGCCGGTGCGGCCCTTGGGCAGCAGGTGCGGCGCGTTAGTCATGCTCTCCATGCCGCCCGCCACAATCACATCGGCACTGCCCACGGCCAGCATGTCATGGGCAAACATGGCGGCGCGCATGCCGCTGCCGCACATTTTGCTCAAGGTAACCGCCCCCGCACTCTTGGGCAAGCCGCCCTTGAAGCCTGCCTGGCGCGCCGGTGCCTGGCCTTGGCCAGCCATCAGGCAGTTGCCAAACAGCACTTCATTCACCACGTCGGGGGAAATACCAGCACGTTGCACGGCTGCTTTGATGGCTGCGCCGCCCAGATCATGGGCGGACAGGGTGGCAAAGTCGCCCATAAAAGCCCCCATGGGGGTGCGGGCGCTGCTTACGATAACGATGGGGTCGGTCATGGGGAAACTCCTTGAAAAAAGTGTGTAGTGTGCATCAGATGGACTGGATCAAATTGCCGCGCTCTTCGCCCGCCAGGCGGCAAATATAGACTTGGAAATCAGGGTCTTCACCGCGCAGCAGCAAGGGCAGTGCATTGTGAAAGTCGTCCCGGCGGCACCATTCGCGCATGTAGTCGTCCCAGCTATTCCAGCGGCGGCGCTCTTCGTCGCTCATGGTCGGCTTGTAGGCCACCAGGTAGGCGCGCTCAAACAGCGAGATCAGCATATCAAAAATCACCAGCATGCGCTCCACCTGCTCGGGCGTGGCATTGTGCAACGCCGCGTTGCTGCGCAGCTGCAAGTCCGGGTGGGCCAGCACCACCTTCAAAAAATCGTTGTAGGCATTGGACAGCAGTTGGTAGCCTTCTTCGTCCTCGTTCTCGCGCTCCTTGCGCTGCTGCCACATAAAAATGCCGATCGCTACCGGCAGACCCAGCGCCGTGACGATGAAGCTCCACAGCTCCCAGGTGTCGCGGGAAATCATTCGCCTTGCTCCTTATTCAGTAGCTGCTTACGCTCGTTTTTATTGGGCTGTACTGGGTTTTTATGCTTGAATCGCTTGTCGTGCTCATACGGGAACACATCATGCACATACCCCGCCTGGATGCTTTCTTTGTGGCTTTGCCAGAAAGCGGCATCCAGCAGGTCGGCATGGTGCTGCATAAACACTTCGCGCACCGTGGCATTGCCCAGCAGGAAGGGGCCAAAGGTCTCGGGGAACACATCTTTAGGCCCCACGCTGTACCACACCTCGCCGCTCATCTCGTCTTCCTCGTTGCGCGGTGCGGGCACTTTTCTGAATCTGCAGTCGGTGATGTATTCGATCTCGTCATAGTCGTAAAACACCACCTTGCCGTGGCGCGTCACACCAAAGTTCTTCCACAGCATGTCGCCAGGGAAGATGTTGGCGCGCACCAGGTCTTTGATAGCATTGCCGTATTCGATGACGGCTTTTTCCACCTGCGTGCGCGGTTTCTCGTGCTCCAGCCCCTGGTCAAAGGCTTCCTGCAAATAGATGTTTAGCGGGATCATGCGCCGCTCGATGTACAGGTGCTTGATGATGACCTCTACCTGCCCATCGCCATCGCGGTCCGATATTTCCAGCTGGCTGGGGGCGAATTTTTCTATCTCGGCAATCAACTCGTCGCTAAAGCGCTCGCGCGGGAAGGCCACCTCGCTGTACTCCAGTGTGTCGGCCATGCGGCCCACCCGGTCGTGCTGCTTGACCAGCAGGTATTTGCCCTTGATCTGCTCGCGCGAGGTGTCTTTCTGCGGCGGGTAGTAGTCTTTGATGAGCTTGAACACATAGGGAAAGCTGGGCAAGTCAAACACCAGCATGACCATGCCCTTGATACCGGGGGCGATGCGAAACTGGTCGGTGCTATGGCGCAGGTGGTAGAGAAAGTCGCGGTAAAACAGCGTCTTGCCCTGCTTGGCCAGGCCCAGTGCGTTATAAATTTCGGCACGCGGTTTGTGCGGCATCATGCTGCGCAAAAACTGTACATAGGCTGAGGGCACTTGCATGTCCACCATGAAGTAGGCGCGTGCAAAGCTGAACAGAATCAGCAGATCGTCTTCACCAAACAGCGCGGCATCAATGACCAGTTTGCCCTCTGCGTTGTGCAGTATCGGCAGTGCAAACGGCACGTCGTTAAAGCCGTTGATGATTTTTCCCAGCGCGTAGGCCCCCTTGTTGCGGTAGAACAAAGCGCTCAGCACCTGGATCTGAAAATTCGCCCGCAGCGTGATGCCTGCCAGCTGCGCATTCATC
>JAYVJV010000003.1:0-4231 GCA_043769005.1 Polaromonas sp.
TATGCGTCACATACCTGAGGCAGGAGCCGTATGCGGGAATTCTGCACGTACGGATCTGCGCGGGGGGCAGGGGGTAACTTCTGTTCCTACCGCAACCTATTTTGTGAGCTACGCGCGCCAGCGCTCAGTCGCACCATCCGCCTCGCGCTGCGCTTTGCCCAGTGCCTCTAGCGTGGCCAGGATGCGCGGCAGGCTGTTTTTCCACGGGCCACGGCCTTTGAAGTGGGCTTCTAGCTGGGGCAGGGTGAGGGGGCTAGCGGTGGTGGACAGCACTTGGGCGACGGCGCGCACTTGGGTAGGCAGGTCGGCGGGCCAGGGCTGGGGAGCGGTGGCAGCGGGCGTGCCAGCGGCCAGGGGGCCAGCCGTTGCCGCAGCGCGCGGGCTGGATACCGCAGGGGCCTGCGGTGGCTCGGTTTCAAGTGCCAAATTGGCCTGTAGCCCTTTAAAATGTTGCGTAAGCAGCTCATTATTTGATAGCGTATCGTGTGCCTGCTGCGGACGCTGCGCGGCCAAGCTCGGGTCTTGAAACGCCGGGCGTAGCCAGCGGATGTGGCCTGCGGCCTCTTGGGCGGCGCGCTGGGCGTTGAGCTGCACCAAGCGTGTGAGCAGCGTGTCCAGTGGGGCGGCACTGGATGCGGGGGCGGCGTTTGCGCCCAGGTCGTCCCAGCCGTAGGCACTCAGCACCGCAGCGTCCAGCTCGGCATGCAGGCTAGCCAGTACGGCTACCAGGCCCTGCGTGTGGATGGTTTTTTCCTTGGCGGTCAGCTCGCGGCCAGCGCGTAGCGCCTCCAGCACGTTGTACATGCCTGTGAGCGTCAGCCCCGGGTGGGCAGCCTGCTGGCGCTTGCGGTGCGCGTCGATCTGCTCGGCCAGGCTGGCAATGCGTTCGCGCAGCGAGGGGGTGAGGCCGGTGTCGTCGTCGGGGAAGGGGAAGGTTTCGAAGCAGGTGGTTTTTACGTAAACGGGTCGATCCTCCAGGGTGCTCCCCGCCGCCAGCGCCCAACTGCCATGCAAACTGCTGGACAGCACGCCCAGGTGAAACGCATCTTCGAGTCCAAAGACCACAAGCTTTTGATCCGGCAGTATTTCACCGCTTAGGAACGAAAAAGCCCGATGCTTTGCCGTCATTACAGTGACGATATAACGATTCAAGCCGCTAATTGCACGGCGCGCACGAGGATGATCTTCACCAAAACGCCACCAATTTTCCCGCCGGCCACGTCGTGGATTTTGATCGCGCTCCGGCTTTACTCGGTCGTGCAGCCATTGCCAAATAGCAGGGGCTTTTTGTTGCAGGGTGTCTTCATCAAAACCAAAAGTGTCAATTGCAAATACGTTTCTGGGCGCATCAGTTATGTCGCGACCATTGCGATAAATACGCAACAATTTTTTTCCAAGATCAATAGGTAAGGTTGCGGATAACTCCTGAGCCTCTTGGTGCGAAACTATAAATCCACTGCCAAGCGGAATAACGCCAATGTTGGATAGCTCTAAATTCGCATCAAGCGGGACGGTGCGAGCTATATCTGCGCCAATGCTTAGATCGGCTTGAATGACCCCAATTTTTTCCGATAGTGATACGGCTACTTCGCCGTACTCTCCGGTTTTTTCGCTGGTGACACTTAGTAGACGTCCCGAAAGAGCTTCAACTGGCTCCTTTGGGATAGCGTGTTTTGTACCCTTGGCGGACGTCGAGCGTACACCCGCTGGTTTTGAGCCGACGGTCATCGCAATTCTCACCGCAGCGCCATTTGCATTGTCTACCCAAGGATGGTCGGGAATTACAAAGTTCAGCGCTAGGCCTTGATCGAGAGCTGTCTGGACGACGCGGCGGTTAAAGGTTTGTCGGAGGCTGTTGGTTGTGATCAAGCCGAAGCGTTTGGCTTTTCCTTGTGCAACTAAAGTGGCTGCGTGATGCCACCAATACATTACAAAATCGGCGCTGTCTGGAACGTCCTTGCATGTGCTACGCAGAGCGTCCACATAGCCGCCACCCAGAGCCGCTCGCATGTTCCTCTTTCCAATGAAAGGAGGGTTTCCCACGATGTAATCGACCTGCGGCCACTTTGCTTGCTTCGGGTGAATGTAGTTCCATTGCGGAACCACGGCATTGTCGTCAGGTACGTTTTCACCCGTAGCCGGATGGACTTTGAACGTTTTGCCATCCCAGCGGGTTAGTAGCTGGCCGTCATCGTCGTATGCTAATTCGGTGTCGGCAGCATCTAACACCGCGTCGCGGTGCTCGATGTTGCCAAAGTCATGCACCACCGGCTCGGCCACGGCTTTGTTGCCTCGGGTGCGGATGTGCCATTGCAGGTAGCCTATCCACAGCACCAGCTCGGCCAGCGCGGCGGCGCGTTCGTTCAGTTCGATGCCCAATAGCTGTTGTGGGGTGACTGTTTCGCCTCCCAGGCCCAGTGCGTCTTGCGACTCGCCAAGGTCTCCCAGTTGGTTCAGGACCTCGCCTTCAAGGCGTTTCAGATGTTCCAAGGTCACATACAAAAAGTTGCCGCTACCGCAGGCAGGGTCAAGTACGCGCAAGGTGCAAAGGCGATGGTGAAAGTTTTTGATTTCTTGCCGTGCCGCACTCCATTTGTCGCGCACTGCCTTTTCATAGTCGGTGACGGCACGGCTATTTGCTTTATCCAGCGCCTTCATCAACACCGGATTGGCCTCTAACTCGGCGGCCTCGCTGGCCAGCACCAGCGCTGCGGCCTGGGCTAGCTGCCACTGCTGGCGCAGGGGCTCCACCACGGTGGGCAGCACCAGGCGCTCTACGTAGGCGCGGGGGGTGTAGTGCGCGCCCAGGGCGTGGCGCTCGTCCACGTGCAGGGCGCGCTCTAGCAGGGTGCCAAAGATGGCGGGCTCTACCTCGCGCCAGTTGCTTCTGGCCGCTTTGGCCAAGCGTTTGATTTGGTCTGCATTGAGCAGCAGTGAGTAGCCGTCTGCCGTGGGCTGCTTGAACAGCTTGCCGTTGAATTTGAGCACCTGGGTGGCGAGGGCTGCGCTAAAGCCGCCGCTGTCCATGTCGGCCCACAGGGCTTGCAGCATGCGCTGCAGGGTGGCTGGGTCTTTGCCGTGGCTCTCCAGCAGCCCTGCAAAGCTGCCTTTGGGCAAGAGTTCCACGTCTTCGGCAAACATGCTGAACAGGCAGCGGGTGAGGAAGGCGGCCACATGGTCGGCGCGGTGGCCTGATTGCTCCAGCGACTTGGCCAGTCCTGCCAGCTGCTCAGACACCTCGCGCGTCACGCGGGCGCTGGCGCGGCTGGGGTCTAGGGCCAGCGGGTCTAGCCAGATTTTGCTTAAACGCTCGCGGATGGCGGGATCGTGCAGGTCGGCCAGCGTGATACGGTGGTGGCGCGGGTCGGGGAAGGGGGTGTAGGTGGCACCGCTTTGGGTGAAGTCGGCATAAATTTCCAGCACATGGCCAATGTCGGCGACCACTAAAAACGGCGGGCGGCCTTGCGTGATCTCAGCCTGGGGCAGGGCGCGGGCGTAGTTCTCGGCCTGTGCGCGGGCAGCCAGCAAGGCGATGTCGAAGCGCTTGCCCGCTACGGGGGTGTTGCGCAGCTTTTTAGATTCCCACACGAAGGCGCTGCGGCGGTAGCAGTCAATCCGCCCGGCGCTGGTGCTGCCGTCGCCGTGCTGGAAGGTGATGGGGCGCTCGAACATGTAGTCTTGCTCTTGCGACGGCAAGGGGGTGGGCACGCCCAGCAGGGTACACAGGTCAAGGATGAAGGTTTGGGAGCTGGACAGCTCGCTGGCGGTGGTGAGCTGCACGCCCTGCCAGCGGGTGATGAAGGCGGCCACTTGGGCAGCGGTGGCGCTGTGGCCTGGAGTTCTTGTGTCGTTGATGGTGTTGGTGGTGTTGGTGGTGTTGGTGTCGCCCATGGCGAAATCATACCGGGTAAACAGGTGATTATGGAGATTCGTATTGCTATATTATTCGTAGCTGCTAGCGCAATATTCTATTGGGCTAAAGGTCGATTTGTACTGTAAAAATAGGGTTTTTAAGCCTATTACCCGTCATACAGCGCGGTGCGTGCAGTGCAGGCTAAACTAGGTGTTGAGTTTTGAGTAAAACGAATGATATCCGCGTACCAAACCAGCATTTTCAGCCCAGAGACTTCACCATCACCGGATGACGCGACCATGCTGGACGCACTGGGCGTGCCAGAAAATCTGCGCAGCTTTGAGCCCAGCCACGCCAGCGCTCACGCCCGCGCAGCGC
>JAYVJV010000004.1:0-3308 GCA_043769005.1 Polaromonas sp.
TCTTCTGGGGGATAAGGATTTGCATAACGCTCAAATGCATTGTTGGCCTGTGATAACTTGTCTTGTATCTGCCCTTCAATCGTCTTGATCCAGTTAGCCTTGATTTCGTCAAACTCCTTAGCCGTAAAATGAGACTCCTTCAGCAGATGCATAACCAAATCAACAGTTTGTGCGAATTGCTGTTTTTTGGCCTTGACGTTCACTTGCCCGCCTTGCGCGCCCAGACCGAAATTAACCTGCGCCCCAAGTCTGACAAGTTCATCCTGAATCTGTTGCCGCGTGTACTTGGGGGTACCACGATCGAGCATGCTATTGACCATCATGGCTGCTGCACCGCGTTCTGACAGGCTACGCAATGCACCAAAGTGCAGTTGCATGTGCATTGTTACCAAGTCACCACGCACTGGTTTATCCAACACACTGAGTTTGATACCTTGTCCCAACACACTGATGGGGGCACGCAGTGCCAGGTTAGCGCTTGAATAGTCAAACTCCACCGATGACTCGCCCAGCGACTTGAGCACATAGCCGTCCATAAAGCTGCCGACATCGGCCAACTTGGGGTCGGGCGAGCGACTGGGTTTTTCGGTAGGAATCAAATGCCCCAACGTACGGTTGGTGGGCACCAGATAGGTTTTAGCAACACGATTGACATCTTCCAGGCTTACTTGGGCTGTGCGGTCACGGCCAACAAACATACTGCGCCAGTCACCCATCACGGCCGATTCAATGGCACCATTGGCCACAGCCGTTGCACTGGCAAAAGCCAGCTCCAGATTTTTAAGGGCTTTGGTCTTGGCGCGTTCAAACTCTGCCTGGGTGATCGGTTGCGCCGCCAGGCCTTCCACCACATCCAGCAAAATCTTTTGCCGACTCGCCGCTTCATCCTCATTGCCCATACTGGTTCCTAGCAGCAGGGTGCTGGCTTCGCGGCGCGTGATCGGTACTGCAAACACGTTTTGCGTCAACTTGGACTCCACCAGAGCCTTGTGCAAGCGCCCCGCTGGTGCATCAGCCAATGCCATGCCCAGTATTTGTAAGGGTACCGTATCTGGGTGCAGATAGGGCGGCGTGTGATAGCTGCTGATGAGCATTTGCGTGTTGGAGGGGCGACGCACCACAACGCTGCGCTCACCATCTTGCACGGTATCCACCGTGTAGGTATTAAATAGCGGCGTAGCGGGCGCTTGTAGTGTTCCAAATGCACCCGCCACACTTGCGAGGGTTTGCGCCGGATCAAATTTGCCTGCCACAATGACAAACGCATTGTCGGGCCGGTAGTAACGGCGATAAAAGGCTTGCAGGCTGGCGATATCAACGTTTTCAATATCCGACTTGGCACCGATAGTTGACTTGCCGTAGTTGTGCCACATATAGGCACTGGCTGCCATGCGTGCTATCAGGGCTTGCACGGCATTGTTCTCGCCACGTTCGTACTCATTGCGCACCACCGACATTTCGCTGTCCAGGTCTTTGCGTGCAATAAAGCTGTTGACCATCGCATCGGCCTGCCAGGCCAAATACCAGTCCAAAGAAGCGGGGTCAGACTGGAAGGTCGCAAAATAGTTGGTGCGATCCGGGCTCGTGGTGCCGTTAAAGTTAAAGCCGCGCCTGCTGAACTCGGCCTTGGGATCCGGTGTTTTAGGTGTGCCCTTAAAAATCAGATGTTCCAGCAAATGGGCCATGCCGGTCTGTCCATAGCCCTCATGACGCGAACCCACCATGTAAGTGACGTTCACACTCACACGCTGGTCTGCCGCGTCCGGTGCCAGCAAAATGCGCAGGCCATTGGCCAACTTGTACTCAGTAATGCCCTCGACCGTTTGCACCAGCTCCATCTGGGGCGGCAAGGGTGAAACCACGGAAGACTGCGCCTGGGCAAACAGAGGCGCTAGGCAGGCGATCCAAAATACAAACGCTCCTATTGCGCCTTTCCTGCATTGTGCTGAACGTGCAAATTTATGTATTGGTACCAAAACCTGCTCCAAAGTGTCGTGTTGTTACCAAAGCATACCTGATTGCATTAGCGCTTCACCCTGAACCTGGCCAAATACACTATCCTGCTGGCACTATGATCTGTGGCGCAGTTATGGAGATCGACAACCGTTGGACACCTGGTTGGTACCGTACTTCACGGCAAACGAGATTTAGCCCTTGGCTTTGGCTTTCAAATACGCCGCTATGCCGTCAGTAATCTCTTTGCGGGCGGCATCGGTGCCTTCCCAACCCAGCACTTTCACCCACTTGCCTTCTTCCAGGTCTTTGTAATGCTCAAAGAAGTGGGCAATGGTTTTCAGGCGCAGGGGGTTCATGTCCTCGGGTTTTTGCCAGTGGGTGTAGAGCGAGCATTTTTTATCAATCGGCACGGCCAGTACCTTGCCGTCTACGCCGGCCTCGTCTTCCATCATCAAAATGCCAATCGGGCGGCAGGTGACCACCACACCGGGGATGAGGGGCACGGGGGTGATGACCAGCACATCCACCGGGTCGCCATCACCGCTTAAGGTTTTGGGCACATAGCCGTAGTTGGTGGGGTAGTGCATGGCGGTGGACATGAAGCGGTCAACAAAAATGGCACCACTGGCTTTGTCTACTTCGTATTTGATCGGGTCTGCGTTCATCGGGATTTCGATGATCACGTTGAATTCATGGGGCGCGTTTTTGCCAGGTTGTACGAGGTCGAGGGACATAGGGGGAATCTCCGCTGAATAGTGGTTAGAACCTAGGATTAACCCTGATTTTACTTTCAACACCCTTGCTAACTTGTGAATTTGTCACATTTTGCGGCTACATTGCACAAGTTGGCCAATCGTCTCTGCCCACCCTGGGCATGTAGGGGAACGAGGAAGCAACGCAGCGGGTGCGCAAAGCAAACCAAAGCGTTCTGCACCTTCTTCGTCAAAAACTACAGGAGATTTCACTATGACAAGTAATATGGCGCTCATTTTGGCGCTGGTGTGCGGGCTGGCTGCCGTAGGTTACGGCATCTGGGCACGCAGCTGGATCCTTTCCCAAGACGCTGGCAATGCGCGCATGCAAGAGATTGCAGGCGCCATTCAAACCGGAGCCGCCGCCTATCTGGCGCGGCAATACAAAACCATCACCATGGTCGGCGTAGTGCTGGCCATCTTGATTGGTATCTTTTTAGACGGCATGAGTGCCTTTGGCTTCGTGCTGGGGGCTGCGCTCTCGGGTGCCTGCGGCTTTATCGGCATGAACGTGTCGGTCAAGGCCAACGTGCGCACCGCACAGGCCGCTACCAAGGGCATTGGCCCCGCACTGGACGTTGCCTTTCGTGGCGGCGCGAT
>JAYVJV010000005.1:0-21785 GCA_043769005.1 Polaromonas sp.
TACCAAGTGCAGGGTTTCCATCACGCTTTGGTAGTAGTCAAACGACATCACCACCGCGTCCGCGCCATCGCGGCGGTTGATGATGGTAATGTCTTGGTCGTCGCTCACGCCGTCCAAGACGGCTTTGAAGGAGTTGCGGGCTTCGGTGTAGCTGATTACGCGCATGGGGTCACCTGGTGTACATGGTCTTTGTATTGTACAGGTAAGTGCGTAGGCGTGCATTGCATTCCAGCGGTACAGCGCGTGCACCGCCATGGGTGCTGATCGCACATGCATGGGCTTAGCCAGGCCTGCGCAGCGTGTGGCCGGGGTGCGAGGGCATGTGCATGGTGCTTTCCTTAGTCCACCAATGCCGCAACCCGTGCCCGCACTTCCTCTGTCAATTCCTCGGGCGCGGATTCGATGAATGCGCAGGCTCTGGCCTTGGGGTCGATCATGCGAAATTGCTGCACAAGCACCACGCCAGCGGTGTCTAAGCCCGCGCCAGTGAGTGACACGGCCATGCCAATATTGCGGCTGTGCATACCGCCTTGCGTGATAGGGCACACGCCTAGCAAGCCCAGGCGGTTGATTTCATAGGGGGTTACAACCAACGCGGGGCGCGTGACTTGCTGCTCCATGCCTTTGGCTGGGTCAAAGCCCATGCGCACAATATCGCCGCGCTCAAATACCTTGCCTTTCATGTGATGCACGCTGTGCGTATCAAAGCGGGGCTTCGCTGCCCATGGTGGGCATCTTGTCCCACGCGGCATCTACGTGAAGTGGCTTTTTACCTTGCATGGCCACAAGATCAGCGGCGCTGTACTTTTTGCGCTTGAAAGGGGCGATGTAAATACCCCCGGCCTGGGCGCTCAGGCTCACGCTTTCGCCCACAGTCAAGCCCAGTAATTTCACCAAAGGGGCAGGCAAGGTGACGGCCATAGAGCCACCGAGGGCGCGAAGTGTGGAAGTGTGCATGGTATGTTCCGTGTAAGTTCAATAAAGTTTAACACGGTATGCAGCGCATGGCGTGGCAGTTTGTGCCACGCCTAGCCCCAGGTCAGCTAGCCAGCCTTGCAGTAGTTCGCCGGGGTGGGCGGGGTTGTGCATGTTCATGGGCGCATCTTAATGCGCCACGTTTTAGCTGTGTGATGTAGCCCGATTTGATGCACGCTTGCCATGTTCTTTTTTACCCTCTGGCGTGTGGTATTTGTATGCCCAATCAAGCAATTCTTCTGCATCACCACGCAGGTCGAATGCGCAGGTTGTGACTAGGCGCTGCAACACGTCACTGTGAAATTCACTAAACAAAGGCTTTTTGTCGGGATTGTCTCCGTCTAAAAGCCGTTGGTTTTCTACTAGCAGGCTGGACAGCGATGCAATACCGCCGGCTATGTCCATCACGCGCCCTGCAAAATCGGCCACGTTGCGCCCCGGTATCAGCGCATTCTCTACAGCTTTTCGGTGCCACTGGTGCGGTTCGTGGTGGGTGTCGTTGTCGTTGTCGTTGTCGTTGTCGTTTAGAGTTTCCGTAAAATCAGTATCAGCCATTTTTGCAAGTCTTTCTTTGCTTTGATGGTTAGGCGGGTAAGGTGGTCGAATCACCCTACCCGCCGCCATGTTTGCCCCACTCAAAACCGCTGTGGGGCTTAGCGGTATCTCTCAATTCACATAAAAACCTTTTGCGGCGTTGATAGCGCGGGCGTGGCAACCACTTCGCGCCGATTTTTCCAAACAAGCAGGCTGGACAGCGTGGCCGGGGCCGGGGCTGGGGCGGTGGCAGGGGGCGAAGGGGCTGTAAATACTATGAGTGAGTGATTTTTCTCTACTCTTTGTATATTTGCCCTCACTCTGCCCACAGTCTGCCCTCACTTTGCCCACGCTGCCCAATCGGGCTGCAAGCCGCGCCCAGCCTAGAAAGCTGGGTTTTGCCCACATGCCCACACTCAAAAGCGCAGTTCCGGCCTGCAAAGTTGCCACGGCCATCATGCCTTTCGCTTGCCAATGGGGATGATGGCCGCGCCTTTGCGCTTGGTGTCTAGGTGGTCTGCCCACCATTGCATGAGCTTGGCACGCTCTGCGGTGTAGGTAGCGCGGTGGTAGGCGGCGCGTACTTTGTTGCGTTCCAGGTGGGCAAGTTGCCGCTCGATCACGTCTGAGTCCCATTCGTTTTCGTTGGCAATGGTGGAGAACAGCGCCCTAAAGCCGTGGGCGGTGGCTATGCCCTTGTAGCCCATGCGTGCCATGGCGCTATTGAGGGTGTTTTCACTGAGCGGCTTGCTGCGGTAGGTGGGACTGGGGAACACCAGTTCACTACTGCCAGTCAGCGGCTGGATACTGCGTAGCACCTCTAGCGCTTGCTTTGACAGTGGCACGCGGTGTTCGGTTTTCATCTTCATGCGTTCAGCCGGAATAATCCACAGCGCCGCTTCCTGGTCAAACTCTGCCCAGCGTGCCCCGCGTAGTTCGCCAGGGCGGGTAACCGTCAGCATCAACAGGCGTAGCGCGTGCACGGTGGTGGGGTCACCATCGTATTGGTCTAGCTTGTTCAGGTAGGCGGGTATTTCGCGCTCTGGCAACATAAGGCGGGGCGTGACTTCGCGGGGTTTGAGTATTTCACCCGCCATTAAGTCGAGCATGGGGTTTACTTCGATGCGGCCATGTGTCACAGCCCAGCGGTAAATGGACTTAACCCGCTGCAACACCCGCGCTGCCAGTTCGCCCGCGCCGCGTGCTTCGATCACCTTGATAGCGGCCATCACTTCGCCCGGCTTGATGCTGGCCAGCGCCCTACTGCCCAAGGCGGGGTAAATGTTCAGCTCCAACGACGCACGGATGCGGGCTTTGGTAATGTCTTCCCAGCCGTCGGACTGGTGCTCTAGCCAGTCGGTGGCTATGGCCTCCAGTGTGTTGCGGGTTTCAACTATCACGCGCTCTTTGTCTGCCTTGCGTTGCGCGGCGGGGTCATCCCCGGCTTGCAGCAGCTTTTTGGCCTCGGTAGCTTTGCCTCTGGCCTCACGCAAACCCACTGCGGGGTACACACCCAATGCCAATAGCTTTTCTTTGCCGCCATGGCGGTACTTCAGTCGCCAATAGGTGCCGCCCGCCTTGGTGACATCCAAGTAAAGCCCGCCGCCGTCAAAGTGCTTGCCTGGTTCTTTAAGGGTTCTTACCTTCGCATCGGTCAACTTCATGGGGTACTTTCGTAATGTGGGGGTACATTTGGGGGTACATTACGTTAGCACAAATAAAAAACCTAGCATTCATGCGGGTTGCAGAGGGGAGTGTGAGAGCGCTCATGGCACCACATCGCAATCCGGACAGGTTCAAAGCCTTCCGGATTTTTTTATTTCTCCTCTCATTGTGCTGAATTTAGCGCCTGATTGACGGTCCATCCAACGGCATACCGTTGCCACGCACTTTCATAAACAGTTCCAGATCGCGCAGCTGCGGGCTGCCGGGTACGGGCAGCGTTGCCTGCACGCCTGAGTAACAAGCACGCAGGCGACGCTCGGTTGAGCCCAGGGTTTGCCAGCTCATGCGGTAGATCGGAAAACCCGTGGGATGGCCTTGGCTGATGGTGTCGGCGCGCATCTGCGCCCCTACTTTTTGGTCGTGGCAGTGCATGCAGGCCAGGTTGATGCGACCCATACGGGTTTGGTAGAGCTGCTGGCCACTGGCCAGGCGGGCTTGCCAAGCAGCCATCTGCTCGCTGGGCAGTGCAGTATCGGTAGTAAGGTGGGGTACGGCGGACGGGGTGTTGGCAGCTACGTTGATGCGCTCGCCCTGGGCGGCATGGTGCAGTGCGGCGCTCAGAGCAAGCACTTCGTCGCTGTCGTTACTGGCGACAGGTGTCGCGGCTGGGCTGGCGTTGCGTTGCTGGCAGCGAGCGATTTGGTCTTCCAGGTTATGCAGGGTTTTTCCACCCACGGCCAAGCGCGGAAAAGTAGTCGCACTGCTTTTAAGCTTGTCGATAGCGCCATGGCAGCTTTGGCACTGCCCCTGCCACAGACTGCTACCTCTGTCTAACCATAGGGCGATGGGGTTTTTATGGCTATCATTTTGCAAGGATTGCAACTGGGCTGGCAAATACACATTGCCACTGCTACGCGTGTCCGCAACACTGACCATGGGCAAGAAAGCCAAGCAAAGTGCCCAGAGTTTCATCATGTGCGGCAGCTTAGGTGATCTCGCGCTTGATCTCGCCGCGCTGGCCTGCGTCATCAACCCAGTCCACACTCAAGACCAGACCCGCTTGCGGCACAGATGCAGGCAGGGGCACAGGAAAGGCAAGATAGGGATGGGCAGACACTCCAATACCGGTTTCGGCCTTAAATAGAGTTTGTCCGTTGAGTTGCGCGCGAATAGCAATGATCACATTTTTAGTGATGCGCTGGCCAGACTCCAGCGTGCGATATCCAGACTCCATGGGGTGACCAATCAACAGCACAGCAGACAGGGTGTTGCCAGCTACAACCTGGCCTTTGACATTAAGCCGCATGGGAATAGGGGTTGTAGCCATAGGGTGCTAGCTCGCGTCAAAACAGGCAGATGACGTTAGCACCGTTGGTGCATGGTCGCCGAGCAAACTGCCGTCAGACAAAGTGGCGATGACCCAGATATCCTGGCTGATGCCTAATCGGATGCGGGTATCCAGCCGGTAGCTGGTCTGCGGCGTGCCAAGCGTAATTTTGATCACCTGCGGCACGGGGTTATCGGGAGCAAAGACTTCAAAAGACTCTATCTTCAAACCTGCGGGGGCCTGAAGCCGAACGCCTATGGGAATGGTATTGCCCGATTCAGACAAGGGCTCCAGTTCCAGCTGCGCGCCACCGGTACGCAGTTTGAGTTTTTGCAGTGCTGCTGTGTCCATGGTGGCAAATACTATCGCAGAGTTTGCAAGGCAGCAAGTACATCGGTAACTTGTTGTGGGCTAAGCATCGGGCCAAAGGGCGGCATCATGGTGTCGGGGTTGATCTTGCGGGCATCCACCACCCACTGGCGCAGCTGCGCCGAGCTGTAGCGCAAAGCCACACCGTCCAGCGCGGGGGCGAAGGTGCTTTGGATGCCGACCTTGGCACCTCGCTGATCGGGTATGGAATGGCAGGCGGCGCAGTTGCCCAGGCGTTGGTCAAACAAAATACGCCAGCCTTGTTGTACGGAGGCAGGGCTGGGGGGCGCGAGAGCGTCTTTGGTGGTTGGAGTATGCAATGGTGTGCAAGCAACAAAAAGCGCAAGGAAGGTCAGCAGAGTGAACCGCGCGATATCGCAATGATCCGTTCGCCCTGAGCTTGTCGAAGGACCCGCGAGCCCTTCGACAAGCTCAGGGCAAACGCTATCAACGCTAAACAAACCGACTTGCCCAAGGCTAAGCAATCTATGCTGACGCCGAAAAAAACTAAACCAGTTGCTGCTCCAGATCATGCAGCACTTTATAGCACGGCAGCACCTTGGCCACACTGCTGTTGGGCTCACGGCCTTCCCGAATGGCGGCGAAAAATTCGCGGTCTTGCAGCTCGATGCCGTTCATGCTCACTGCGACTTTGCTCACGTCAATTTGCTCGTCTTTGCCGTTGAACAGGTCGTCATAGCGGGCCAGATAGGTGCCCGTGTCGCCGATGTAGCGGAAGTAGGTGCCCAGTGGGCCGTCGTTGTTAAAGCTCAGGCTCAGAGTGCAGATGGCACCGTTGGCCGCCTTGAGCTGGATGCTCATGTCCATGGCAATGCCGAGCAGGGGGTGAATGGGGCCTTGCACGGCGTTGGCTTTCACTATCGGGCTGCCGCACTGGTAGGCAAATAAGTCCACCGTGTGGGCGGCGTGGTGCCACAGCAGATGGTCGGTCCAGCTACGCGCCTGACCCAGTGCATTCATATTGGTGCGGCGGAAGAAGTAGGTTTGCACGTCCATCTGCTGGATGTTGAACTTGCCTGCTGCAATTTGCTTTTGCACATACTGGTGGCTGGGGTTAAAGCGGCGGGTGTGGCCGCACATCGCCACCAGCCCGGTTTGCTTTTGCACATCCATCACGGCCTGGGCATCCTTCCAGCTATCGGACAGCGGAATTTCTACCTGCACATGCTTGCCTGCCTGCATGCAGGCAATGGTCTGCGCGGCGTGCATTTGCGTGGGGGTACACAGGATGACGGCATCCACCTCTTTCAGTGCCAGGCTGTCAGCCAGATTGGTCGTCACATGCATAATGCCGTACTTGGCGGCAATTTCCTGCGTCTTGGGCAGCTCGCGGCCAATCAAGGATACGACTTCTACGCCCTCAATATTTTTAATGCCTTCGATATGTTTGATGCCAAAGGCACCTGCGCCAGCGAGGGCGACTTTGATGGTTTTCATGATTGATTTTCCAAAATTAAATGTCCCACCGCTGTGTTCGACGCGGGCACATGGTAGAAGCGGTGAGCCACCTTGGGTGCTTTGCCGCCGTTCAAATCGGCCAGCGCGCCGCGTGCGGTGAGCCACATCACCAGCTCAATGCCTTCGCTGCCAGCTTCCCGCACATAGTGGATATGCGGCACGGCGGCCTGCGCCTCGGGGTCTTTGATCATCAAGTCCATGAAGTTGGCATCAAATTCGCTGTTGATGAGTCCTGCGCGCGGGCCTTGCAGCTGGTGGCTCATGCCGCCCGTGCCCCAGATTTGCACGTTCAAGTCTTTGTCAAATGACTCCACGGCTTTGCGAATGGCTTTGCCTAAATTGAGGCAGCGCTTACCCGAGGGCACGGGGTACTGCACTACGTTAATGGCAATCGGTATCACCGGGCAGGGCCACTCTGTGGGCTGGCCGCACATGAGGGTGAGCGGCACCGTGAGGCCGTGGTCGACATCCATTTTGTTGACGATCGTCAGGTCAAAATCGTCTTGAATCACCGACTGTGTGATGTGTGCGGCCAGCTCGGGGTGGCCTATCACCTTGGGCACCAGGCGCGGGCCCCAGCCTTCGTCGGCCACAGCGTATTCCGCAGCGCAACCGATGGCAAAGGTCGGAATCATCTCCAGGCTGAAGGCCGTGGCGTGGTCGTTAAACACCAGCAGAATGACATCGGGTTTGTTGTCGCGGAGCCATTGCTTGGAATAGTCATACCCCTTAAACAGAGGTTGCCAATACGGCTCTTGCGTTTTGCCCAAGTCAACCGCAGCGCCGATGGCGGGAACATGGGAGGTGAAAACACCAGCGGTAATACGTGCCATCTTAGGCGCTCGCTTTCTGTTGAGTTGTGCCCTGCGGTTGACGGCTGGCCTGCGCATCGCCCCCCTCGCCTACGACGCGGTTGCCCTCTACACTGCGGCCCCCTGCAATCATCATGTTGCGGTACTCATCCTCGGTCATGCCCGTCATGCTGCCCGCCATTTGCTGGAAGCTCTTTCCATGGGTTGCACCGAGTTTGGCTAAAAAGTAAATGTTGCCGCCCAGCGAAATGGCTTTGTTCAAGTCCACCGCCAGCACGGCCTGCTTTTGCGCCTCGGTCATCGGCCATTCATCCAGGTAGCTGCGCTGATCGGCCTTGAAGCGCTCGCGGTTTTCATGCTTCATCAGCGACATGCAAAACTGGTTGAGGTGAAAACCAGCGCGCGACTGATCCATGTCAAACAGTGTGGTGCCGGGTACATCGAGATAGGGTTTTTCAAGGGACATGCTCAGCTCCAATACAGTTTGATGGGATTGTCCACCAATAACTTCTGCTGCAATTCTTTGGTAGTGGCAATTTGCGGGATAAAGTCCACCAGCAGGCCATCGTCGGGCATATGGTTTTTCAGGTTGGGGTGCGGCCAGTCGGTGCCCCATAGCACACGGTCGGGGAAGGCTTCGACCAGGTGCTTGGCAAACGGGATCACGTCTTGGTAGGCGTTTTTCTCGCCATTCAAAGCGGGTGGGCCCGCCACCGACAATCGCTCGGGACAGCTGACCTTGCTCCAGATGTTGTGGTGCCCCTGCATCATCTTCACGAACAACGCAAACTCGGCTCCATCGACAGGCTTGGTCACATCGGGGCGGCCCATATGGTCAACCACCACGGTGGTGGGCAAGGCGGTGAAAAAGTCGTACAACTCGGGCAAATCTGCCGCCTCAAAATACACCACCACATGCCAGCCCAGCGGGGCGATACGGTGGGCGATCTCCAGCAGCTCATCACGCGGCGTGAAGTCGGCCAGGCGCTTGACAAAGTTAAAGCGGGTGCCGCGCACGCCCGCTGCGTGCATGTCTTGCAACTGTGCATCGGTCACGTTGCGGTTGACGGTGGCAACGCCGCGCGCCTTGTTGTTGGATGCCTTGAGGGCATCGACCAAAGCGCGGTTGTCGCTGCCGTGGCAGGTGGCCTGCACGATCACGTTTTTATCAAAACCCAGGTGGTCGCGCAGGGCAAAGAGTTGCTCTTTGCTGGCATCGCAGGGGGTGTATTTGCGCTCGGGCGCGTAGGGGAATGTGTCGCCAGGGCCAAATACGTGGCAGTGCGCATCGACCGCGCCAGCCGGGAGCTGAAAGCGCGGTTTGCTGGGGCCGCTGTACCAGTCGAGCCAGCCGGGGGTTTTGGTGAATTCCATGATCTTTGCTCGCCAGTTATTTCAGTCGATGTATTTCAGGCCCGCCTTAGCCAACGGTTCGCGCATGTTGTACATGTCCAGGCCCAGCACGCCAGCGGCGAGCTTTGCACGCTTGTCGGCTTCCAGTGCCTCACGCGCTTCGGCGGCATCGGCTACCTTTTGTGCGTCGGCGGCGGGCACCACCACTACGCCGTCGTCGTCGGCGATGATCACGTCACCGGGGTTCACGTTCACGCCTGCGCACACCACGGGGATGTTGACCGAGCCGAGGGTGGACTTGATGGTGCCCTTGGCGTGGACGGCGCGGGAAAACACCGGGAAGTTCATGGCGGTCAGGTCTTTGATGTCTCGCACGCCCGTGTCGCTGACCAAGCCCACGCAGCCGCGTGCGATGAAGGAGGTAGCCAGCAGGTCGCCAAACATGCCGTCGTTGTTCTCCGAGGTGCAGGCCAGCACCACCACGTCGCCGGGTTGGATCTGCTCGGCCACGACGTGCAGCATCCAGTTGTCACCGGGGTGCGTCAGCACGGTGACTGCTGTGCCGCAGGTGCGTGCGCCGGTGAAGATGGGGCGCATATAAGGCTTCATCAGTCCCACGCGACCCTGCGCTTCGTGGATGGTGGCGACGCCGAATTTGCTGAGTTTGTCGACCGCTGCTTTGTTGGCGCGGGTGATGTTGCGTTTAACGATACCGAGGGTGGTCATGGGATTTTCCTTGAGTTACAGGTTTTTTGCCTTCAACGCCTTGTCCAAACGCGGGAACACGCGGCGCGTGTTGCCTTCGTAGATCTGGTATTTTTGCTGCGCGTTCAGTTGGGTAGACGCTTCGATATAGCGCTTGGTGTCGTCGTAGTAATGACCAGTTTCGGGGTCAATGCCGCGCACGGCACCAATCATCTCGCTGGCAAACAAAATATTGTCCACCGGGATGACCTTGGTCAGCAGGTCGATGCCCGGCTGGTGATAGACGCAGGTGTCAAAGAAAATGTTGTTGAGCAAATGGTCTTTGAGCAAAGGTTTTTTCAACTCTTGCGCCAGGCCACGGAAGCGCCCCCAATGGTAGGGCACGGCACCGCCGCCGTGGGGGATGAGGAATTTCAGCGTGGGAAATTCTTTGAACAAATCGCTGGTCAGGCACTGCATAAACGCCGTCGTATCCGCGTTCAGATAATGCGCGCCGGTGGTGTGAAAGCAGCTATTGCAACTGGTGCTCACATGTACCATGGCGGGGATGTCGTACTCCACCATTTTCTCGTAGATCGGGTACCAGTGCTTGTCGCTCAAGGGGGGTGACGTCCAGTGACCGCCCGAGGGGTCGGGGTTGAGGTTAATGCCGACGTTGCCGTACTGCTCCACACATTTCACCAGCTCGGGGATGCAGGTTGCGGGGGCAACACCGGGCGACTGGGGCAGCATGGCGACAGGCACGAAGCTGCTGGGAAAGAGCTGGCTCACGCGGTAGCACAGCTCGTTGCAGATTGCGGCCCAGGTAGACGACACATTGAAGTCGCCAATATGGTGCGCCATGAAGGAGGCACGGGGGCTGAAAATGGTCAGGTCAGAGCCGCGCTCTTTCATCAAGCGCAGTTGGTTGAGCTCGATGGTCTCGCGCAGTTCGTCGTCGCTGATTTTCAGGTCAGCCACTTTGGGCATCATCGCCGCGTCTTTGATGCCAGCGATTTGCGCGTTGCGCCAGGTCTCCAGCGCCTTGGGGGCCGTGGTGTAGTGGCCGTGGCAGTCGATGATGAGGGGTTTGGTTTGGCTCATAGGTTTTTCAATAGAGATAAAGAAGAAAATTCAGGCCAGCGGGCTCATGCCCTGCGCCCGCTTGGTAGCCGCCGTTTCAGGCGCATTCAGAAAGTTTAAAAACGCCTGCACCGCTTTCACACGCTCGGGCGCTACGCCCACAGGAATCCCAGCGGAAAACGTCGTGATAAACGCTGCGCCTTCCGGCAAGTTGCCCACCACGGTGATGCCCGGCACGCCCAGCATTTCACTCAACTGCTGAAAACCCAGCGCCGCCTGCCCACTAGCCACCAAGCTGCCTACGGGCTGGCCCGGCGGCGGCACGATGAGCTTGCTTTGCATCGCCTGTGCAATGCCCCATTGGTCAAACAGTTGGGCCAAATAGTTGCCGCTCGGCCCCGTGGAGTAGCTGATGCTGGGCGCAGCCAGCAAGGCATTTTTAAGCGCCAAAGGCGTGCTGATGTCGGGAAGCGTAGCAGCCGCAGGCACAGCGACTGCTACTGGCGACTGCACCCAGTCCACTCGGCTGCCCGGCACCACATGGCCCGAGGCGATCAAGCGCTCTATCGCATCACTGGCCAGCAGCACCATGTCCAGCGCCTCGCCTGCTTGCACGCGCTTGGCAGCATCCACTCCGCCGATCGACTCGATCTGTACGGCTTGCCCGGTGCGCTTTGCATAAGCGACGCACAGCGTGGCCAGCAAGGCCTTGGTAGCCATAGAGGAGATGCCGCGCAGTGGCGTGGTTGTCAGGGTCATACCCGCTATTGTCCGCCCAACAGCACGCCCACCGCGCGCCAAGCGCCCTAGCTGCTAGAACAAATACGTATAGCCGGGTGCTAGCTATGCCAATAAACTGCGGTTATGGATCTCAAACAGATCGAATATTTTGTGCGCGTGGCCGAGCTGGGCAGCTTTACCCGCGCCTCGGCGCTCTTGGGAATTGCCCAGCCTGCGCTCAGCCGCCAGGTGCGCCTGCTGGAGGTGGAGCTGCGGCAAAACCTGCTGGTGCGCAACGGGCGCGGCGCAACACCCACCGAGGCAGGCAAAACCCTGCTGGAGCACGGGCGCGGCATCTTGCACCAGGTAGAGCGTGCCCGGGAAGACCTGGGCCGGGTGCGCGGCGCACTCGCAGGCCGCGTGGCCGTGGGCATGCCCACCAGCGTAGCCAAGGTGCTCACCGTACCCTTAATTCGCGCCTTTCAGCAGCGCATGCCCGAGGCCACGCTATCTATCAGCGAAGGCCTGTCGGTGGCCATGCACGAGTCACTCACCGTGGGACGGCTGGACATCGCCCTGCTGTACAACCCCCTTCCCGCGCCGGATATCGAGCTGACCGAGCTGCTGCAAGAAGACCTGGTACTGGTGCAGCACAAAAACCTGCGCAGCAAAACCAGCCGGGCCATCAGCCTGCGCGAGTTGGCCTTGGTTCCCCTCATCATCCCCACCCGGCCCAACGCGCTACGCACCCTGGTAGAGACCGAGCTGAGCGCTGCTGGCCAGCGGGCAACAATAGCGCTGGAGATCGACGGCGTGGCCGCCATGCTCGACCTGGTGGCCGACCAGGCCGGAGCCGCCGTCCTGCCCGCCAACGCCGTGCGCACCGCCGCCCACCCCGAGCACTACAGCATGCGCCCCGTAAGCGGCCTGCGCAGCACCTTAAGCCTGGCCACCAGCGCCCAGCGCCCGGCTACACTCACGCAGCGGGCCGTGCAAGTGCTGATGGGCGAGCTGGTGAAGAAGTATTTTTGAGCACCTTGCGGCCAGAAGAAGCAATCAAGATTGCTATATTTATAGTAGCTGCTTGCGCAAGTATTTATTGGCTTACAGCCCAATTAGCACCTAAAAACCGCTCAAAAAGCCCGCTGCATCGTCGCCCGCAGTGCCTCGGTCAGCAAACCCAGGCTGTCGCTTAAATGGGCGCGGGTTTCTATGCTTTGCTGGGCGGGCTGGGCTTGGGTGCTTTGCAGTTGGCGTAGCAGGTTTTGCGCGTTGTAGCGCAGCAGGCTCAGAGCATCGGCGGGCAGGTTGCTGGGGCGGGTCAGGGCTGCAGTGATGCGTTTGAGGTGCTCGCGCTGCAGGCTGCGGCGCAGGCGGGGGATGTCGGCGTTTTGGGGCAGCTCGCTCCACACGGCGGCTTGCACCGTGGTGTACACCTCTTGCAGGCTGATGGTGCTGGGGCGCTGGGCGCTGGACAGGTAGCCGGGCAAGTCCAGCAATCGGGCGGCGGTGCCTGCGTTCATCAGCTTGTCCAGGGCGGTGGTTTGCAGCTCGTTCACGCGCTGCGCAACGCTGTAGGGTGCGTCGCGCCGCCATTCGTTAAAGTCCATGCCCAGGCGGTTTAAAAACTCGGGATTAAATTCAAAACTGCCTGGGTTAAACAGAGCCTGGGTGATAAAACCCAGGGCTTGGCGCTGCTTTTCTGGGTCTACCGGGGTGAAGGTGCTGCGCGCTGTGGTGCCGGGCAGATCGCGCACCACGTGCATGCCGCCTACATATTTGCCCACCAGTTCGACCGCGCCGCCCAGTTGGGCAAAGCCGGCATTCAGGCCCCGGCGGGCGCGGGCGGGCTCGTCGCCTGCACGCAGGCCGCGCTTTTGCAGGCGGGCCCAGAGTTCTTGCGACAGTTTGAGGCGGCGCTGGTAGTAAGCCAGCGGGTCGTCGCCTGCGTCGTAGCGGTTGGCATCGGGATCAGTGCCTTCGCCACCGCCACCTGCATCGGCATCGTCGCCGTAGGCCAGCGCACGCTCGGTGCTGCGGGCGGCAATTTTGGCCAGCTCGGCGGCCTCATTGCCTGGGCTGAACTGGCTGTAGGCATAGGCGATGGCCCAGTAGTCGTAGGCGCCCAGGCCGGTAAGCACCAGGTCACCACGCGGCTCGCCCTCTAGCGGCACGTTAAAGGGGTTGTAGTCCATCACCGATCCCGAAATAGGCCCCGGTTTTTGCAGTGCCGCACGGCTAATCGACGTGCTGGCTTTGAAGTTGTGCTTCAGGCCCAAAGTGTGGCCTACCTCGTGGGTGATGATGTTTTTGACGGCTGCTTGGGCTAAGCCTTCCGCCTCGGGGCTGCCTGGCTCAATCTCGCCGCGCACCTCTAGCAGGCTGTGGGCAAAGTCAAACTCCTGGGCTAGATCGTTGCCGTAATTACACTGGCCCTGAAAGTGGCTATGCCCGGCGTGCGCGTCTTGTGCAGAGCGCCATGCAGCCAAGTTACTCTCGGGCGCGCCCTCGCCCAAGTAGCGGCGCGCGCCGCGTGCAAAGCCTTCGTGCATGGCGATGTCAGCGTCCAGTATTTCGCCGGTGCGGGGGTCGGTTTGCGAGGGGCCGATGGCCGAGCCAACATCTACCCCGGTGTACCAGCGCACCGAGGCTTGGCGGGCGGCCAGCGTGTCCCAGGTGGCGGTGTGGGGCTGGTGGCTGGCGACCACAGCGTTTTTAAAACCGATGGCTTCAAAGGCTTTGTTCCACTCCAAAATGCCCTGCTCTACCGCGCTGCGGTATTTTTGCGGCACGTTTTTGTCGATCCAGAAGGTAATGGGTTTGACGGGCTCGCTCATGGCCGCTGCGGGGTCTTTTTTCTCCAACCGCCAGCGGTTGAGCATGAACACCTTGGCGCTGGACGATGCATCGCTGGCGGTGTTGGTGTAGCTGGTATGAAAGTGGCCCAGACGGGGGTCGGCCAGGCGGGTGGCCATGGGCTGGGCAGGCAAGCGCGCCAAGCTGTACACATAGCCTACAAAAAAGCTGCGCGCATCGGGCGTGCTGGACGGCGGCGAAATGCCGGGCACACCGGGCACGGGTACAGGCGGTGGTGCAGGCAAGCGCCCGGTGGCAAAGTGCATGCGGGTGGACAGCACCACCTGGTCGTCCTCGGCGCGGGTAGCAGTAAATTGCGAATTGCTGCGGTCAAGCCCATAGCCAATGCGAAACACCTGCTCGATGCGCTGGCCGTAGTTGGGAATATCAGCCAGCAAAAATGCCGCGTCTACCAAGATGCTTTTGCGCTCGGCATGCGGGGCGCTTGCCTGGGGCATGCTGGCGAGCAAACTGTCGGAGAAGCCTTGCTCTAGCAGCAGGGCGCGGGCGGGGTCGGTACTGGGCGCGCCAGGGGTGCCTGCGCGAAAGCCGGTGTTGCGTGCCAGCAGCTGGACCGTGTTACCCAGCTTGCGAAACTCCACCATCCAGCTGGGGCCCATCTGGCTGGCGTACAGGCCGCGCTCGCCCAGCGAGTTGGAAATATTCACACTGAGCATGAAGGGCTGCCCCAGCTGGTTCAGCGGGATTTCTAGCCAGACGCGTTCGTCCTTGGTCCAAATGGGCAAGAAACCGTCGGCGCGCTTGGCATCGCGGATCACCTCAGCAAAGGGGCGCAGCGGCGGCGGATCGCCCGGGCGCGCTGCCGTGGCGGTGGTAGCGGTGCCCGCCGAGGTGGACGCGGTAAGCGTGCCCGCAACCGATGCAGTAGCCGTGGTGGAAGTTGCCTTGGCGACACTGGAAGTCAACCCACCCGCACTGCTGGGGCTGGCAGCCCACTTGGGCAACTGCGCGCAGCCTAGCAACAGCGCAGCGGCGCAGCCCAGCGCAAGAGCTCTCGCGGCGCACAGCACACGGTGGGGCGAGGGGATGGTGGGCAGGCGCATAGGTTTCTTCAAAAGAGTGGGCACCAGCCATTGTAGGCAGACGCCGGCGGGCCCGGCCTCCGGTATTACACTAGCGTCCAGGCACAGGCACAGGGGGTAGCGCAAGCACCCATCAGCGAGATGTGATGCAGCAATTGAATTGGTATTGCTTTTTGAATACTATGAATTTCATAGCTGCTTACGCTGCATTTTATTGACCTACAGCCCTATTTAACCCATTAATTGACCCCAAAACTCAACCCTGAAGGACACACCATGGCCACCACCACTCCCCCAACCGCAATCGTCACCGGCGCAGGCTCCGGCGTAGGCAAAGCTACCGCCCTGGCCTTGCTGGGCGCAGGCTGGCAAGTGGTCCTGGCAGGCCGTACGGCAGACAAGCTCAATGAGACCGCCCAGGCCAGCGCGCAGCCCGCCAACGCCTTGGTGGTACCCACCGACGTGACAGATGCCGCATCCGTCACCGCCCTGTTTGCCGCCACAGTCAAACGCTTTGGCCGCGTCGACCTGCTGTTTAACAACGCCGGTATCAGTGCCCTGTCTACCCCGCTGGAAGACCTGGAGCTGAGCGTGTGGAACAACGTGGTCAACACCAACCTGACAGGTATGTTTATGTGCATCCAGCAGGCCTTTCGCACCATGAAGGCGCAAACCCCGCAGGGCGGGCGCATCATCAACAACGGCTCCATCTCCGCCCACGCGCCGCGACCTAACTCGATTGCCTACACCGCCACCAAGCACGCCGTCACGGGCCTGACCAAGTCTGCATCGCTGGATGGCCGCAAATACCACATCGCCGTCGGCCAGATCGACATCGGCAACGCCGCCACCGAGATGGCCGCCCGCATGGCCACGGGCGTACTGCAAGCCAATGGCGTAGTGGCTATTGAGCCGCTGATGGACGTGAATATTGTCGGCCAGTCAGTGCTGTATATGGCCAGCCTGCCGCTGGAGGCCAACGTGCTGTTTCACACCGTGATGGCGACCAACATGCCGTTTGTGGGACGTGGTTAAGCCTTTTCTGGGCTAGTGCATGGGGTTTAGGTCTTCTGACCTAACTTGGACTCTTTGCCCTGCACCAGTCGCTCTAAATTGTGCCGATGGCGAATGACCACCATCACAGCAATGACAAAAATGGCCAGCAAGATGGATTTGGACTGGTACCAGGCCACGCGGTCGCCAAACAGGTAGTAAAACGGCGCAAAACCCGCCGCTGCCACCGAGGCCAGCGACACATAACGGCTGAAGAACAAAATAATGCCAAAGCTGGCCACGCAGGCCAGGCCCAGCAGCCAGTGCACGCCAAACAGCACGCCTGCAGCCGTAGCTACGCCCTTGCCGCCCTTGAACTTGAAAAACACCGGAAACAGGTGGCCGATAAAGGCCGCAAAGGCTACCAAGGCCACAGTGCCGTCCAGCAGACCAAAGTCTTTACCCAACCACTGCACCAAGGCTACGGGCACAAAGCCCTTGAGAGCATCCAGCACCAGTGTGATGATGGCCGCCTGCTTGCTCCCGGTGCGCAGCACATTGGTGGCACCGGGATTTTTAGAGCCAAAGGTGCGCGGGTCTGGCAACCCCATCAGGCGGCTGACGATTACGGCAAAGCTCAACGAGCCGATCAGGTAGGCGGCCACGGTAGCCAAGAGCGAAAAAACTAAATCCATGCAGTCTCCAGCGGTGTTGCTTTGAATGCATGGATTCTATGCTGCCTGCGTGGCCCTCTATTACGCGGCCCGCAGGCTTTGCAGGGGTGGTCTCAAAACCCTCAAGGCCTCGCGCAATCGGCTCAGGCCTTGAACTTGGCCGTCAATGCTGCCACCCGCTTGCCATAGGCCTGCGCCGTGTCCAGATCTCCCTGGGGAATTTTGTCCGCAGGATCGGTAGGGCCCACCTGGGCCATCACGCCACTGTTGGAGCCAATGCGGTTGATGTTGCCGTCGTTCAGCGCGGGCTGACCCACCCACACCATGCCCTGCTGCATCGCCAGGGTGATGAAGTATTGCAAGGTAGACAGCTTGTCGCCACTGGGGCTGGCCGAGCAGGTGAAGCCACCAGCGACTTTGTCTTTCCAGGCGCTGGTAAACCACTTTTTGCTGGTGGCATCGGCAAACTTTTTGAACTGCCAGCTGGCCATGCCCATGTAGGTGGGCGAGCCCATGATGATGGCATCGGCTGCGTCCAGCGTAGCCCATTGGGCATCGGTCAAGTTGCCTTCTGCGTCAATGGCGACGATGTCAGCCCCTGCGCCTTTGGCGACGAATTCAGCGACGCGCTGGGTATGACCATACCCTGAGTGGTAAACGACTGCTACTTTTGCCATGGTTTTTCTCCTTGAAATGGCGATGGATGAAAATGAAAAAGAAACGGACTGGCCGCGCTGATTAAAGGCTTCGGCCTGCCAAAGCGACCTGGGAATTTATGCGGCCAAGTCAAACACAATGACTTCGGCGTTATTGCCGCCTTGCAAGGTCAACGCGCTTTCGCCTTGCAGCAGGGCGGCATCGCCGCCACTCAAAACCTGGCCATTGACTGTAAGTTGGCCGCGCACCAGATGGACATAGGCTTTGCGTGCAGGGTTCAGGGCGATGCTGGCCTGCTCTGCGCCATCCAACAGCCCAGCGTACATCCTGGCATCGGCGTGAATGGTCACGCTGCCCTGCGCGCCGTCGTTGCTGGCCACCAGGCGCAGCTTGCCGCGCTTGTCGCTCTCGGCAAAAGTTTTTTGCTCGTAACCGGGCGCGTTGCCCAGCACGTTGGGCTGGATCCAGATCTGGAAGAAATGCGTCTCGTCACTCGGCGCATGGTTGAACTCGCTATGCTGGATGCCGCGCCCTGCGCTCATACGCTGCACATCGCCGGGCGGAATGCTGGCACCGTTGCCGATGCTGTCTTTGTGGCCGATGGAGCCGCTGAGCACGTAGGAGATGATCTCCATGTCCTTGTGCCCATGCGTGCCAAAGCCGGTGCCAGGTGCGATGCGGTCTTCGTTGATGACGCGCAGGTTGCCCCAGCCCATATGCTGCGGGTCGTGGTAGCCCGCAAAGCTAAACGAGTGGTAGCTTTTCAGCCAGCCATGGTCGGCGTAACCACGGTCTTGGGATTTGCGCAGAGTCAACATGATGGGCATCCTTGTGGCATAAGGGCAATGAAGGGAAAAAGCGGTTAGCGCTTCGCAATGGGGTAAATATAGAATCAAAATGCCATCAAAGCAATCGACGTAATTTGTCGATATAGTTCAAATATTTTGAATGAATAAATGTTGAACACCACCCATCTCCTGACCCCCGAAGCCCTGCACATGCTGCGCACCGTGGCTGAACAAGGCTCGCTGGCGGGCGCGGCACGCAGCCTGGGCCTGGTGCCCAGCGCCCTGACCTACCGCGTGCGCCAGATCGAGGACGCGCTGGATGTGCTGCTGTTTGACCGCAGCGCCCGCAAAGCCACGCCCACCGATGCAGGCCGCGAGTTGATTGCCGAGGGCGCGCGTATCCTGGACGATCTGGACGCGGTGGCGCACCGCGTCAAGCGCGTGGCCACTGGCTGGGAGCCGCAGTTCACCATCGCGGTAGACAGCCTGATCGAGCAGCGCACCCTGCTGGAATTAACCGAGGCGTTTTTCGCCCTGCAACCCCCCACCCAACTCAAGCTGCAGCGCGAGACGCTGTCGGGCACTTTCGAGGCGCTGCTGCAAGGCCAGGCCGACCTGGCGCTGGGGGTCGTATTGGAGCAAACCAGCGTCTCCGGTATCCGCAGCAAGCCACTGGGCGAGGTGCCCTTTGTCTTTGCCGTCGCGCCGCACCACCCGCTGGCAGCCCTGCCCGAGCCACTCTCCGACGTGCTGATCGCCCAGCACCGCGCCGTCGCTGTGGCCGACAGCACCCGAAGTGGCAGCGGCCTGAGCATTGGCCTGCTGACTGGCCAGCGCGTGCTCACCGTGTCCGACATGCAAAGCAAGCTGGACGCGCAGCTGCGCGGCCTGGGCTGCGGCTTTGTGCCCCAGTGCCTGGCCCAGCCCTACATCACGGCGGGCCATTTGGTGCCCAAACGCACCGAACGCACCACGCGAGTTTCCAAAGTCAACTACGCCTGGCGCGTAGGGCAGCGCAAGGCTGCTGTGGGCAAGGCGCTGGCCTGGTGGCTGGCGCAGCTGGAGCGGCCGGGAACACGGCAGGCACTGTTGTATACGCATGTAAGTGGCTGAGTGGATACCATTTTTGCGCACTGTCATCTATCTTGCATTAGCCTATCCACTCAGTGTCTGCTCATTTAGCAGCGATTCCACTGCAAAAGCATTATGATTGCAGCCACCCAAGGAGCAAGCCATGTCCGCCGTTCTCAAACCCAGCGTCAACCCCGCAGCCCTTCCCGCACCCGCCCAGGTGCAGCAGTTGCACCACTACGCTTACCGCTGCAAAGATGCCGAGGAAACGCGGGCGTTTTATGAGGACATTTTGGGCCTGCCGCTCTACCACATCATTCAAAGCGACATCGTGCCCAGCACCGGGGAGTATTGCCCCTACACGCACATCTTTTTCCGCCTGCAAGACGGCAGCTACATCGCGTTTTTTGACCTGGGCGACGACGAGGCCGCGCTGCCCAGCCCCAACACGCCGCCGTGGGTGAACCACATCAGCTTTCGCGTCAACACCGTGCAAGACCTGCAAGACATGAAGGCGCGGCTGGTGGCGCATGGCGTAGAGGTGCTGGGCGTGACCGACCACCACATCTTCAAAAGCATTTATTTTTTTGACCCCAACGGCATTCGCCTGGAACTTACCACCCAGTTGGCTGATGCCTTCCAGATGCTGCAAGAGAGCAAGACCGCCCACACACGGCTAAACGAATGGACTGCGCGTAAACAGCAATGGCGTACGGACCGAGAAAGTGGCACAGTGCATACACTCAAACCGGGCCGCAATGATCGGCCAGGGCTGGTAGAGAGATGACAGCCTTGGCCACCACTCACCCAGAACCGTTTCGGGGACAACCAGATCATGCATGTTTTACGCTACAAATTTAATAGCTGCTTACGCTTTATTTCATTGATTTAGAGCCAGATTTAACAATAAAAATAAATCCCCTATGCCTTTGCCACCGCCTCCCACGGCCCAGCCCTACGCGGCCACCGCGCACACCAACGATTACCAGTTCAGCCAAGGCGCGGGCTACGTGCTGCCCGAGTATGCTGCTGTGGTGCCCGAGGCAGTCAAGACGGGTGCCACCGAGCACCATCGCGTGCTGATCGTCGGTGGCGGCATTACTGGCCTCACGCTGGCCTGCTCGCTGGCGCAACTGGGCATCACCTGTGTGCTGCTGGACGAGGACAACACCGTGGGCGTGAAAGGCGCGTCCAGCCGGGGCATTTGCTACACCCAAAAATCGCTGGAAATTTTTGACAAACTGGGCATCTATGAGCGCATAAAGGCCAAGGGCGTGGAATGGAGTGTAGGGCGTACTTTTGCGGGCCACGACGAGGTGGTCCGCTTCGATTTAAAGCAGCAAAAAAACTTCAGCCTGAGCCTGCAAAGTGCTTTTATCAATATCCAGCAGTTTTATAACGAAGCCTTTTTGGTAGACCGTATCGCTGAGCTGAGCCATGCGCAGATTCGCTGGAACAACCGAGTGACGCATTACACCAACGATGCCGGCTTAGCTACATTATCCATAGCTACTCCCACTGGTGAATACAAGGCCAGTGCCGATTTTGTGATTGATGCTACGGGTAGCAAAAGCCCTTTCAGGCAGTGGCTGGGCATTGGCGTGAAGGCGCAAAAAGGCGACGACCGCTGGTGCATTGCCGATGTACGTTTTGAAACCCGCCCACCCAAAGAGCGGCACACCTGGATCGAAGCGCCGTTTAACGACAACCGCGCCGTCTGGCAGCACCTGATGGCCGACGACGTATGGCGCATCGACTACCAAATGGCCCCCGATGCGGATCCCGAGTTTGTCAGCAGCCAGGCCCAGGTGCGCGAGCGCCTGGCACGCCAGTTTGGCAAAGACACAACCGTAGAGATTGTGTGGGTGGGCCCTTATGCCTACCGCAGCGAGTGTGTCGAACGCATGCAAGTTGATTTAGGCATCGGACAATCCGATGCGACTAGCGCAGCAGCGCGACCACGCAAGTCCTCAGCCCACAGCAGCCAGGTATTTTTAATCGGCGACAGCTCCAAGGTCATGAGCCCCTTTGGTGCGCGCGGTGGCAACAGCGGCATTGCAGACGCTGACAACCTGGCCTGGAAGCTGGCCGCCGTGGTGAAGGGCCAGGCAGCGCCCACCCTGCTGGCCAGCTACCACGCCGAGCGGCATGAGGCCGCCACCACCAATGTGCAGGTCACCCACCGCACCGCCCGTTTCTTGCGCCCAGCAGATGGCATGGAGCGGCTGTTTCGCTCCGCTGTGATCGAGCTGGCCAAGCAGCACCCCTTTGCCCGCAGCCTGGTCAACACCGGGCGCATGGCAGTAGCCAACCCGTACAGCGCGTCGCCGCTGACCGACAGCGCGCTCAAGCGCAGTATCTCCGTGCAAAACGTTGGTCTGCAATGGGTCAACGGCGCGCCAGCCAGCCTGAACGACCTGCTGCGCTGGGCGGGCACCCGCCCCCTGCTGCTGGTGTTTGGCGATGGCTCCGGCGTACTCAGTGGCACCCAGGTCACGCTACTGAGCGCCCTGGCCAGTGCCAACCTGGTGCGTGTGGTGCAAGTCAGCACCGAGCGCGCCCATGTGCAGGCCCGCGAGGCCGTGCTGGATACCAAGGCCCAGCTCGCCCGCGCCTGCGGTATGCCCCAACCCCAACAGGCGGTGCCCGCCAGTGCTTTATCGGTCTGCCACTGGGCGCTCTTGCGCCCCGACAGCTACCTG
>JAYVJV010000006.1:0-2812 GCA_043769005.1 Polaromonas sp.
TCTACAAATGCGCGTGCGCCCGGCCTTTTGCGGGCGCGGGCAGGTCGCTGCTGGCCCGCGCATGCAGGGCTTGTATCAAATGGCATTGCTCGCCCTGGCCATCGCACTGCGCGCGCAAGGCGGCCAGGTCTTTTGCCAAGCCGCGCAGTTCTGTCAGCCGGGTGTGCACATGACCTATGTGCGCGTCCAGCGTGTCGCGGGCGGTTTGGCAATGGCTTTTTTTGCGCAAGTCCAGGTGCAAAAGCGCGCGCACCTCGGCCAGGCTCATGTCCAGGCTGCGCAGCAGGCGGATAAAGCGCAGCTGGTGCACATCTGCATCGCTATACATTCGGTAGCTGTTTGCGCCCGTCCCACGCGGGGGAATGAGCTTTTCCTTTTCGTAAAACCGGATATTGGCGGCGCTCACACCGCTGCGCTGGGCAGCCTGGCCGATGGGATACCCTTGCGGTGTTTGGGGATATAAAGTTGCCATCGCTTGACCTTAAAGTGACTTGAAGATTTTTAATTCTACCTATGCACCTCTTCACCACCTTTAGTCAGTTGTCCCAAGCCTGGCTGTTATGCATTTATTTTGTCAGCCTGTTTGCGGTCGGCTTTGTCTGGCGCAGCTGGGTCGTCTACCGCCAAACTGGCATCTATCCGGTGGTACTGCCCTCAGCCGACACCGCACATGGCTATATTGGCCGCGCATTCAAATTGGTGATGGCAGGCCTGTTTGTCACCCTTGCCGCCAACGCCCTGCAATGGATACCCGTTGGCTCTGCGCTGTGGCAGGCACCGCATTGGCTGCGCCTGCTGGCGTGGTGTACCTTAGGGCTGGCATGGGTAGGCATGGCGACTGCGCAGTGGCAGATGGGCAGCGCCTGGCGCATTGGCATCGACACCCAGCACGCCACGCCTTTGGTGGTGCAGGGCTTATTCAGACTGAGTCGCAATCCGATTTTTTTGGCTTTGCGTCTGGCGCTGTGGGGGCTGCTGGTGCTGCAACCGATTGCGCCCGTACTGGCGTTGGCCGCCACCGCCGAGGTGTTGATGCAAATCCAGGTGCGGCTGGAAGAAGTCCATCTGCAGCAAGTGCATGGCAGCCGTTACAACGCGTATCGCCAGCAGGTGCGGCGTTGGTTATAAAGCCTAGCCGTGCCTTGGGCCGTTTTCAATTGCCATCCACAAACTACAGCAACGTAAAATCCCACTATGTCCACTTCTTCTGCGCACGACCACTGCGGCCACCACAGCCACCATGGTCACCACCACCCCGAGCTGAGTTCAGCCGCCCACGCCAGCCCCAGATACCGCCGCGTACTGTGGATCGCACTGCTCATAAACGCAGCCATGTTTGTGGTGGAGCTGCTGGCGGGCTTTAGCGCGGGCTCGGTGGCTTTGTTGGCCGATGCGATTGACTTTTTTGGCGATGCGGCCAACTACGGCGTGTCGCTGGCGGTGCTGGGCATGGCCCTGGCTTGGCGCGCGCGGGCAGCGTTTGTCAAAGGGCTGTGCATGCTGCTCTTTGGCCTGTTTGTCTTGGGCAAGGCCTTGTGGGCTGCGCGCACGGGCACGCCACCCGTGGCCTTGACCATGGGCGCTGTCAGCTTGCTGGCGTTGGCTGCCAACGTGGGCGTGGCCGCTATGCTGTATGCCTGGCGCGAGGGCGATGCCAATATGCGCAGCGTGTGGCTGTGCTCGCGCAACGATGCGATTGGCAACGCAGCCGTGCTGCTGGCCGCGCTGGGCGTTGCAGGCACCCGCACGGCCTGGCCCGACCTGGCCGTCGCTGCGGGCATGGGCGCGCTGGCCCTTAGCAGCGCCTGGAGCGTGCTGCGCCAGGCCCGCACTGAGATACGCAGCGCCAGTGCACACCCAGAAAGGGCATCACCATGAACAACACCGTCACCTACCCCCTGGCAGGCCTGCACTGCGGTGCATGCAGCGCCAAAGTCAGCAAAGCCTTGCAGCCCCTGGCCGATGGGGTGCTGGTCAGCCTGTCGCCCATGCAGGTCACACTGACCAACCCGCACGCCGATGTCGCGCAGCTGCAAGCCGCAGTCGCCCAGGCGGGCAGCTATGTTTTGCAGGATAATCAGGCTGTAGCCCAATCAAATAGCGCGCAAGCAGCTACTAAAAATATAGCAAATGTTGCGCCTATTGCAGCCACCAGCACGGCCGATGCACCCGCTGGCTGGCTGGCCACCTACTACCCGCTGCTGCTCATCGTCGCATTCATCCTGGGCACCAGCCTGCTGCTGCAAATTGGCCTGCATGCCGCCGCCATGGGCGAGCCAATGGGCTTCTGGATGCACTTGGGCATGGGCCTGCACACGGTGACGGCAGGCGAGACCATGCGTTACTTCATGGCCGGCTTCTTTTTGGTGTTTGCGTTTTTCAAGCTGCTGGACCTGCGCGCCTTTGCCAACGGCTACGCAGGCTACGACCTGCTGGCCGCGCGCTGGCACGGCTGGGGCATGGTGTACCCGTTTGTCGAACTGGCGCTGGGCGCGGCCTATCTGGCGCGGCTCAACCCGGTAGTCACCTACTGGGCCACCATCGTCGTGATGGGCTTCTCGGCCATCGGCGTGATCCGCGCGGTAGCCAGCAAATCCAAAATCCAATGCGCCTGCCTGGGCACCGTGTTCAAGCTGCCCATGAGCACGGTCACCATCGTGGAAGACGTGGGCATGGTGCTAATGGCGGCTGCCATGCTGGCCACACTGTGAGCAGGGGTCTATTGCCGGGGTGCTGGGGAACTTTGCGCGTAACTGGGGTATCATAAAACCCATGCGTCGCTTTTTAGTCATCTTCATGCTCTTCTTGCTGC
>JAYVJV010000007.1:0-18356 GCA_043769005.1 Polaromonas sp.
GACCAGGTACGCGTACAGGCGCGTGACCGGATGCAAGTGATCAAAATGGATGCTACTAAAAAAGCAGCTGCTTACGCCCAGGATACGGGGACTACAGACCTAAGTGTCCCTCAAATTACGGCGGGCGCAGCGCCTGGTGTACCCACTGCGGCTCACACCCCGGTAGCTGCTGCCCCAGGAGTAAAAGCATGACCTTGACCCTCGGCCATTACCTCACCCTGGGTGCCATGCTGTTTGCGCTGTCGGTGATCGGTATCTTTTTAAACCGCAAGAACATCATCATTTTGTTGATGGCCATCGAGCTGATGCTGCTGGCCGTCAACATGAACTTTGTCGCCTTCTCCTACTACCTGGGTGACCTGCACGGCCAAGTATTCGTGTTTTTTATCCTCACGGTGGCAGCAGCAGAGTCGGCCATTGGTTTGGCCATTTTGGTCTTGCTGTTCCGTAACAACGCCTCGATTGCGGCAGACGAACTCAACACGCTCCAAGGCTAAACAACAACATGAGCGCAACTTTGAATGCTTCTACCCTGCTTGCTGTGCCATTGGCACCCCTGGCAGGCTCCCTGATTGCAGGTGTACTGGGCACCCAGTTTGGTGGCAACTGGATCGGCCGCCGTGCCAGCCATTTCTTTACCATCCTGGGCGTGTTTATCGCCATGGTGATTTCTTTCCAGACCCTGATGGCCGTGATCGACGGCGCACGCTTTAACCAAACCATCTATGAGTGGATGGTGATCGGCAGCCTGAAAATGGAAGTCGGCTTTTTAGTCGATGGCCTGACCGCCATGATGATGTGTGTGGTGACCTTTGTCTCCCTCATGGTGCACATCTACACCATTGGCTATATGGAAGAAGACGAGGGCTATAACCGCTTTTTCTCCTACATCTCGCTGTTTACCTTCTCTATGCTCACGCTGGTGATGAGCAATAACCTGCTGCAACTGTTCTTTGGCTGGGAGGCTGTGGGTCTGGTGTCCTACCTGCTCATCGGTTTTTGGTACAACAAGCCCACCGCCATTTTTGCCAATATGAAGGCCTTTTTGGTCAACCGTGTAGGTGACTTCGGCTTTATTCTGGGTATTGGTTTGATCGTCGCCTTTGCTGGTACGCTGAGCTATGCCGAGGTATTTGCCAAGGCGGGTGCGCTGGCCAAGCTCAGTTTTCCCGGCACCGACTGGATGCTGGTCACCGTCATTTGCATTTGTCTTTTCATTGGCGCGATGGGCAAGTCAGCCCAGTTTCCGTTGCATGTCTGGCTGCCCGATTCGATGGAAGGCCCGACACCCATCTCGGCGCTGATTCACGCGGCGACGATGGTGACTGCGGGTATTTTCATGGTGGCGCGCATGTCGCCGCTGTTTGAGCTGAGCGATACGGCTTTGAGTTTCATTCTGATCGTGGGTGCTATCACTGCGCTATTTATGGGCTTTTTGGGCATCATCCAAAACGACATCAAACGCGTGGTGGCCTACTCCACGCTGTCGCAGCTAGGTTATATGACGGTGGCCTTGGGTGCCTCGGCGTATTCCGTTGCGGTGTTCCACTTGATGACGCATGCATTTTTCAAAGCCCTGCTGTTCTTGGGCGCAGGCTCGGTCATCATCGGCATGCACCATAACCAGGACATCCGCTACATGGGTGGCTTGCGCAAGTACATGCCCATCACCTGGATCACCTCGTTGTTGGGTTCGCTGGCCCTGATTGGTACGCCATTATTCTCAGGCTTTTACTCCAAAGATGAGGTCATCATGGCGGTGCAAGCCAGTCAGTTGTACGGGGCTGGGTTTGCTTACTTTGCAGTGATGACAGGCGTTTTTGTGACGGCATTCTATTCATTCCGCATGTACTTTCTGGTCTTTCACGGCAAAGAACGCTACGACCAAAACCCCGACGCACACCACGATGACCACCATGGCCATGACGACCATGGTCACAGCACCAAACCGCACGAGTCGCCCTGGGTAGTCATCGCGCCCCTGGTGTTGTTGGCTATTCCATCGGTTGTGCTCGGCTTCATGGCCATTGCACCGATGCTGTTTGGCGACTTTTTCAAAGACGCTATTTTTGTCGATGACACCAAGCATGAGGCCATGAAGACACTGGCCAAAGATTTCCATGGAGCTGCCCAACTTGCCCTGCATGGCTTGGTGACAGCGCCATTCTGGCTGGCCGTCGCGGGTGTTGCTTTGTCGTATTACATGTACATCATCAACCCCGCCTTGCCCGCCAAAATCAAAGCCCGCATCGAGCCCCTCTACACGCTGCTGGACAACAAATACTACATGGACTGGTTCTACGAAAACGTGCTGGCGCGCGGTGCCCGCATGCTGGGCATGGGCCTGTGGAAGGGCGGTGACCAGACCTTGATTGACGGCGGCGTGGTCAACGGCTCCTGGAAGCTCGTCGGCCTGGTCTCGTGCCTGGTGCGGCGTGCGCAAACCGGCTACCTCTACCACTACGCACTGGTGATGATTCTGGGCCTGTTTGCGTTGATGACTTACTTCGTCTTCGGTTTCAACAAATAAGAACAAGGAAAAAACACAATGGGTTTGTTGAGCCTCGTAATCTGGATGCCGATTGCCTTCGGCGTACTCCTGCTGGCCTTGGGCCGCGATGACCAGGCGCGCACGGTGCGCTGGATAGCCTTGATTGGTGCACTGGCCAGCTTCCTGGCGACCTTGCCTCTTTACAGCAGCTTTAAGCTGGGCACCTCGGCGATGCAGTTTGTCGAAAAAGCACCGTGGATTGAGCGTTTTAACGTCAACTACCACCTGGGTCTGGACGGCATTTCGTTCTGGTTTGTGCCACTCACGGCCTTCATCACCGTGATTGTGGTGCTCTCTGCGTGGGAGGCAATCACCGAGCGCGTCAACCAATACATGGGCGCGTTCTTGATCTTGAGCGGTTTGATGATTGGCGTATTTTGCGCGCTCGACGGCATTTTGTTCTATGTGTTTTTTGAGGCCACGCTGATCCCGATGTACCTCATCATTGGCATCTGGGGTGGGCCCAACAAAATTTACGCCGCCTTCAAGTTCTTTTTGTATACCTTGCTCGGTTCTTTGCTGATGCTAATAGCTCTGATCTTTTTGTACACCAAGTCAGGCGGTAGTTTTGACATTCTCACCTGGCACAAGATGCCGCTGGGTGCCAACGCCCAGACCCTGGTGTTCTTTGCCTTCCTGTCGGCCTTTGCCGTCAAGGTGCCTATGTGGCCGGTGCATACTTGGTTGCCCGATGTACACGTTGAGGCTCCTACCGGCGGCTCTGCGGTGCTGGCGGCCATCATGCTCAAACTCGGTGCTTACGGTTTCCTGCGTTTTTCCATGCCCATCACACCCGATGCCGCGCAGCACTATGCCTGGATCATTATTGGCCTGTCTTTGATCGCCGTGGTCTATGTCGGTCTGGTTGCCATGGTGCAGCAGGACATGAAAAAACTGGTGGCCTACTCGTCGGTGGCGCACATGGGTTTTGTCACGCTGGGATTCTTTATTTTCAACGACCTGGGCGTTGCCGGCGGCATCGTGCAGATGATTGCCCACGGCTTTGTCTCTGCCGCGATGTTCCTGTGCATTGGCGTGCTGTACGACCGCGTACATTCACGCGAAATTTCCAGCTACGGCGGTGTGGTCAACACCATGCCCAAGTTTGCCGCGCTGGGCCTGTTCTTTGCCATGGCCAACTGCGGCCTGCCGGGCACAGCAGGTTTTGTGGGTGAGTGGATGGTGATCTTGGGCGGTGTGAAATACAACTTCTGGATCGGCTTTGCCGCCGCCTCGGCTCTGATCTTTGGTGCGGCCTACACGCTGTGGATGTTCAAGCGCGTGTACCTGGGCCCCGTCACCAATGACGATGTCAAGGGTCTGACCGACATCAATGGCCGCGAGTTCCTCATGCTGGGGCTCTTGGCCGCAGCCACGCTGTGGATGGGCCTGTACCCCAAGCCTTTTACCGACATCATGAACAGCTCGGTGGCCGACTTGCTCAAGCATGTCGCGCTGACCAAGTTGAATTAACGTATAGCAAGACTGACGAGAACGCAAATGATAGATAAAGCCAGTTGGATTGCTGCTTACCCCGAGATCGTGCTGCTAGTCATGGCCTGCGTGATCTTGCTGATTGACCTGTTTGTCAAAAGCCCGCGTCGCACACCCACCTATGTGCTGACCCTGCTCACCCTGGGTGTGGTGGCCTTTCTGAACGGCTTGTATGCCGTGGGCGAAAACACCGTCTACGGTTTTAGCAATATGGTGGTCAGCGACCCCATGGGCCATTGGCTCAAGTGCTTTGCCAGCATCGCCATGGCCGTGACCTTGGTGTATGGCCGTCCCTATGCGCATGATCGCGGCATGCTGCGCGGCGGCGAGATGTTTACCCTGTCGATGTTTGCCCTCTTGGGCATGTGCGTGATGATTTCGGGTAACAACTTTCTGGTCATCTACATGGGCTTGGAACTGCTCACTTTGTCCAGCTATGCCTTGGTAGCCCTGCGCCGCGACCATGCGCAGTCCACCGAAGCAGCCATGAAATATTTTGTGCTGGGCGCGTTGGCCAGCGGCTTCCTGCTCTACGGTTTGTCGATGATGTACGGCGCTACCGGTTCGCTCGATATCAGCGCGGTATTCAAAGCTATCTCTACCGGGCAAATCAACAAGCAGGTGCTGGTGTTTGGCTTGGTGTTTGTGGTCTGTGGCCTGGCCTTTAAACTGGGCGTAGTGCCTTTCCATATGTGGGTGCCAGACGTGTACCAAGGCGCGCCTACATCGGTCACGCTGATGATTGGTGGTGCGCCCAAGTTAGCCGCCTTTGCTATCTGCATTCGTTTGCTGGTTGAAGGCATGCTGCCGCTGGCCTTTGACTGGCAGCAGATGCTGGTCATGCTCTCTATTGCCTCGCTCTTGGTGGGTAACCTGGCTGCTATTGCACAAACTAATATCAAACGCATGCTGGCTTTCTCGACCATCTCGCAAATGGGTTTTTTGCTCCTGGGTCTGCTGGCAGGCGTGGTCAACGGCAACACCAATGGCGCGGCCGCCGCCTACAGCGCGGCAATGTTCTACGCCATCACCTATGTGCTGACCACGCTGGCCACCTTCGGCATCATCTTGCTGCTGTCGCGGGAAGGTTTTGAGAGCGAAGAAATTGCGGACTTGGCTGGCCTTAACCAGCGCAGCCCCCTGTACGCGGCCATCATGGCTATCTGCATGTTCTCGTTGGCGGGCATTCCGCCGATGGTCGGCTTCTTTGCCAAGCTCAGTGTCCTGCAGCCCCTGCTGGACTCGCGCCAGCCCGCCATGATTGGCCTGGCGGTGTTTGCCGTCATGCTGTCTTTGGTGGGCGCGTTTTATTACTTGCGTGTGGTGAAGGTGATGTACTTTGACAAGCCCATTACCGCTAGCACGGTGGTGGCCTCGGCGGATGTGCGCATTGTGCTGTGCATCAACGGTGCATTGGTCTTGCTGCTGGGTATCTTCCCCAGCGGTTTGATGACCCTGTGCTTGCAGGCCATCGTCAAGACGCTGGGCACGTAGGACGCGACGCGTCCCCATCGCTATCCACTTCATGGGACAAAGCTCATCCGTCTGGTTGGTGATTATTGCGGCGGTAGTCGCTGCCAATCTGCCGTTCTTTACCCAACGCCTGTTCGGCGTGCTCCGCCTCGCGGGTGGTAAAAACCTGGCGGTTCGGCTGGCTGAGCTGGTACTGATGTACTTAATCGTTGGCGGCATCGCGTTGCTGCTGGAGCAGCGCCTGGGGCAAATTGCGCCGCAGGGCTGGGAGTTTTATGCCATCACGGGCACACTGTTTATCACCCTGGCTTTTCCGGGCTTTGTGTGGTGCTATTTGCTCAAGCACCGGGATTGATAGCTGATGGATCATCTCAAAGAAACCCTGGTCAGCAGCGAGCTGCTGTTCAAAGGCAATTTTCTGCACGCCAGGCGCGATACTGTGCGCCTGCCCGATGGCCAGCAGGCCAGCCGCGAATATGTGGTGCACCCAGGCGCCGTGGTAGTGGTGCCGCTGCTGGACGATGGCCAGGTGGTGCTGGAGCGCCAGTTCCGCTACCCTATTGGCCAGGTGATGATTGAGTTTCCTGCGGGTAAGCTAGATGCTGGCGAAGACCCGTTGGTCTGCGGCCTGCGCGAGCTGCACGAGGAAACCGGCTACACCTGTAGCGAATGGGCCTATGCAGGCCAGATGCATCTGGCCATTGCCTACTCTACCGAAGTTATCCATATCTACTTTGTGCGCGGCTTGACGCTGGGCGCGCGCAAGCTCGATGCGGGCGAGTTTTTAGACGTGTTTACCGCGCCCGCCCAGCAGCTACTGGACTGGTGCGCTGACGGCACCGTGACCGATGCCAAAACCCTCTCTTGCGCCGTGCATTTGGCCAATCATCTCAGTGGCAAGCGGCCTTTGGCCTGGCAGTCCACGCCGCGCCTGGCGCGCGCAGGATAATGGCACCATGAAAGTGCTCGACCTGCAATGCCAGCACCAGCACAGCTTTGAGGGCTGGTTTGGTTCGGAGGACGATTTTCAAAGCCAGCTCGCGCGCGGCCTGGTGGAGTGCCCGTTGTGCGGCGATGCCCGCATTACCAAAAAGCTCTCCGCTCCGCGCCTGAACCTCAGCGGCGCGCGCGATCTGGCTCCCGTGCAGCACCAGAATGCTATAGATTCAGGAGCAGCTTACGCAACATCTACGGACGTTTCAGCTAAAAATACCCCAAAAGAGCAGATGCTGCAAACGATGCTGCAAGACCCGCAGTTCCAGGCCGCCTACCTGCACATGGCGCGCAGGGTCTTGGCCCAAACGGAAGATGTAGGCAACCAGTTTGCCACCGAGGCGCGCAAAATCCATTATGGCGAAGCCCAGGAGCGCGGCATACGCGGCCAGGCCACGCAGGACGAAACACTGGAGCTGCTGGATGAAGGCATCGACGTGCTGCCGATGCCACTGCCTAAACTGCTCAAGGAGCCTTTGCAGTAACTGGGCGGGTGCGATAGGCTGAGCGCACGGATCAGCGCTGTCCGCAGCCTGTATTTGCCAAACTGCTATTGGCAAACGGCATCTGGCAAACGGGGCTTGGTCTCAGCTCGTAAACTGCAAAGCCGCCAGCCGCGCATACACACCGCCGCGCTGTACCAGCGCGTCGTGCTGGCCCACTTCGACAATCTGGCCTTGCGCCATCACCACAATGCGCGTGGCCTTTTGCACGGTGGCCAGGCGGTGGGCTATCACCAGGGTGGTGCGGCCCTGCATGGCGCGCTCCAGGGCGGCCTGCACCATCTTCTCGCTTTGCGCATCCAGCGCGCTGGTGGCTTCGTCCAGCAGCAAGATGGGGGCGTTTTTCAGCATGGCGCGGGCGATTGAGATGCGCTGGCGCTGGCCACCCGACAGGCGCACGCCGCGCTCGCCCAGGAAGGTGTTGTAGCCCTCGGGTAGCTGGCTGATAAATTCGTCGGCAAAGGCATCGCGGGCTGCGGCCAGCACCTCGGCATCGCTCGCGCCCGGCCTGCCATAGCGGATGTTGTCCATCGCGGTGGACGAAAAAATCACACCCTCTTGCGGCACCACGGCAATCGCGCCGCGCAGTGCACTCAATGACAGGTCGGCCAGCGCCGTGCCGTACAAACGGATCTGCCCCTGCTGTGGATCGTAAAAGCGCTGCAAGAGTTGAAACACCGTGGTTTTACCGGCACCGCTTTCGCCCACCAGCGCCACGGTCTCGCCGGGCATCACTTGCAGGCTGATGTTGTGCAGGGCTGGCTGGGTAGGGCGGGAGGGGTAGTGAAAATTAATTGCTACTAATTCAATAGCTGCTTGCGCTATATTTTGTGGGGCTAGCGGCTTATTTAGCTTGGAAATAATGCTCGAAGGGGCATGCAGCAGCTCCATCAGCCGCTCGGTGGCTCCGGCTGCGCGCAGCAGGTCGCCATAGACCTCGCCCAGCACCGCAAAGGCACTGGCCAGGATGATGACGTACACGACGGTCTGCCCCAAATGCCCGGCCGTAATCTTGCCCTGCATCACCGCCTGTGTGCCCTGGTACAGCCCCCACAGCAGCGCAGCGCTGGTGGCAATGATGATGAAGGCCACCAAGGCGCTGCGGGTTTTGTTGCGGCGAATGGCTGTCATAAACGCGTTTTGGGTCGATGCATCAAAGCGCGCCGACTCGCGCTGCTCGGCCGTATAGCTTTGCACCACGGGAATGGCGTTGAGCACCTCGGCGGCTATGGCGCTGCTGTCGGCCACGCGGTCCTGGCTGGCGCGCGAGAGCTTACGCACACGGCGGCCAAACCATAGCGAGGGCAGTACCACCAGCAGCAAAATGCCCAGCACCTGCGTCATCACATAGGGATTCGTCCACACCAGCATGGCCAGCGCGCCCAGGCCCATTACGCCGTTGCGCAGGCCCATGCTGAGTGACGAGCCCACGACTGACTGCACCAGGGTGGTATCGGCCGTTAAACGCGACAGGACTTCACCGGTTTGCGTGGTCTCAAAAAATTGCGGCGACTGGTGCAGCACATGCCCGTACACCGCGTTGCGCAGGTCAGCAGTGACCCGCTCGCCCAGCCAGCTCACCATGTAAAAGCGCGCTGCGCTGAACAAGCCCAGCGCGGTAGCCACCGCAAACAGCTCAAAGAAATGCCCACGCAGCGCCAGCAAGGCCGCGCCTTTGTCGGCACTGGTACCGCCGGTGGTCAGCCCACCGTCAATCAGGCCACGCAGTGCGACGGGAAAGATCAGCGTAGCCACCGCAGCTAGCACCAAAAACACTCCGGCCAAGGCAATACGTCCTCGGTAGGGCCGTAAAAACGGCAGCAGGCCGGATAGCGAGCGCGGTTGGCCTTTGGGTTTAGGCCCATCTGCGGGTCGGGAAGCAGGTGAATTCATTATCTAATTTCCAATTTTGGCAATAGCCCTTAGGCGCTGCAACACGACGGGCACTCGAATAGGGCGCAAGACGATACCGGACATGGCATTTGTGATTTCTGGATGTTCCATCAGTGCGTGGATATTTGACACGACATAAGCTTTGACATCCGCACTGGCCTGGGTTAGCTCGTCATACAACTCGGCTCTACCGTCCACCACGGCGATGATGTCTTCCAGGTCGTGGCTGGCGTAAACGTCATTGCGCCCACGGTCTTTATAGGCCTCAAATCTTGTGGCTAAAAAATATGGAGCTGACAGATGCTTTAGCCGCGAGCCGGGTTCAGGCTCCGATAAGATCGCGTTGGCAAAGCCAGTGCGGTACCACACGTTGGCAAATCCGAGCACTTTCTCATCCAACGGCACCAGATCGAGTTGCATGCCTTCTCGCAACCAAAGAGAGGGCGGTGTGTTGTCTTCGATGGTCTGTGTAAAGCCTAGCTTGGCCAACTCGGGCCGTAAAGCGTGGTAGCCCGCCAAGGATGCAATTTCTATGATGGAATCCACGTCCTCGGTGCTGCGCACGTCGGTAACTACGGGGTTGGTCACTAGTAAACCCGTGACGCAACCACCCACAAAGACCACACGCTCACGCAAGTGTCCCAGCGCATGCGCCAAAGCCAGCAGCAAACTTAAATTTGGATTTGCCATAGGATACTTTTTTTACTCTACAAGTCAACATTTTTTTGAATTAGAGCTTCCAGCAGATCCAAAGCAAAACCTCGCTCGCGCGCACGGCCTACACGCAAAGCATCGAGCAATGCGAGTGCGGCATACAACTGACTATCCTTCAGTGCGGCGCCTGGCACGCAGGGATGCAAAGGCTTGATGCCTACGCCTTTACAGGTGCCCTCGGCATAAGGCCACACCCAGTCGTCAGAGCCTGGCGCAAAAACACCTTTGAAAATGGGTGCGCTGTGGCTGGTGGGTACACCCACCGTCACTCTGATTTCCTCCGCCGGAAAAGCATACTTTGCGCCATGAACCACAAACTCCAGCATGTTCGCTTTGTGCACATCAATATTGCCCAGCTTGGAATTTTTCGCCACAGTAAACTCCCCCGAGTCCACCAACAGTCGGGCATGTACAGCACGCTGCACGGCGCTGTGCACTTCGGATGCGTTGAGCCCCAGGCTGGCTGCCAATGCGGCGTAGGAAGTGCGAGCACCAGAAACGGACAGCTTTAGTGCTACGACTAAGTCTTGGGGTTTAAGTAACATATTCAATATTCATGATTCTTGAATATTAAATACTTTTAAATCTCCTGTCAAGTTGTAGTTTGAGGCCGTGAAGACGCATTGGGTGGCTGGAAGTCAGGCGTAGGCAATACATTTGCTATATTTTAAATAGCTACTTACGCTATATTTCATTGGCCTACAGCTTAATTCAATGAAAATTCTTGAGCTTGACGGGGTGGATGCTGCGGTACTGGGCATCTTCGCCAATGGCCGCGACGAAGGCGTGATCAAACTTTTATTCGATGACAGTGATGAGGCCCACGGCCACGGCAAGATCCTCGGCGGCGGCATGGTCGGCACCCATGCAGGCGACATGATCGGCGAGATTGCGCTGGCTATTGAGATGGGCGCAGACGCAATCGACATCTGCAAAACCGTTCACCCGCATCCTACGTTGGGTGAGAGCATTGGCATGGCGGCAGAGGTGGCGGGAGTGGTACGGATGTGCCGCCGGTGCGCAAGTGAGCAATAAGCGCCGATTTATCGGGCGCTTGCAGGCTTACGAGTGCGTAAACCGAATCTGCTGAAAGGTAGATCGGTTTGCACCAGTCGTAGCGGTGGCTTGTCTTGGCTGCACCACTTGGATACCGCTGGCAGCGCTAGCGGCCTCTTCCTGCTGAATCCGCGCCACCAGGCGCTGCATATCAAAGCCCGCTTGCTCAACCAGTTTTAATTTAGTAGCGCGCAGCTCGACAATAATTTCGTCACTCATCATCTTCTCCTAACCGCTCTTCAGGCGGGCAAATAAACGGCAGAGCCAAACCCAGTTGCGCCAAACGCGCGGCAATTTGCGCCTGGATGACAGGGTTGGCAACATGCAAGGCATCTTTCGCCGCCTGCGCGCTCAAGCTCAGCAGGGGAATTCCCGCCAAAGCCTCCATACGCCGCGCCACCGCACGCGGGTCGCCCGACTTGCACTCCCGCATCACTACCTCAGACACCAGCAGCTCAAACTCGCCACGCCGTTCCCACCAGCGCCACGTGGTGAGCTGGCGTGCAGCGCCCGTCAGCGAGGCGCTGTCTCGGCCAGTGAGGTAGCTGAAAACCGAAGTTTCATCTTAGACGCGGGGTTTCATGGTTTCTGGTGTACTCTAAAGTTAAGACAGTTCACAAGATAGATCGTGCTAGTGCTCTAACTGTGCATTGGTGTTTGCGCGAGCATCACCACGGTTGATGTCAGCACTCACCATGACTTCAATCGGATCGCTGCAAGACACTCCAAAACTACATGGTGGCGAAGATCACTTGCCAAACGGCAAAGGCCCTGTGAAGCCTCCCAACTCGACCACTGCCTTTGGCCATTGGTCGGCGCGGGAAACCTGTTCAATACCTTGCTGGAGCAAGCGGGCAGCTCCAACTACGCCGCCGTGGGTGATCCATAGCACGTTGCTTGCGTTCAGCGCAATATGCGCATCCAGCGCAACTTTCACGCGCAGCAGTACTTCGTTGGCGCTCTCTTTGCCGCCGAAACGGTGGTTGCCAAAATCGGCGGTCCATGCGTCTAGCGCCGCTTTGGGAATCTGTGCCCATGGCTGGCCTTCAAAGTGGCCAAAATCCATTTCCTTCAACCGCACATCGGTGCAAGTGCTTGGATGGATGGCTAAATCTGGCCTCAGCAACGCCAGCGCAGCAGCCAGCTGCTGGCAACGGCGCAGTGGGGAGATGCGGCAAAGGGTACTTGCTGGAACCGTGCCAGCCAAAGATGCTGCAGCGGCTGCGGTCAATGCAGCATCTGCGGCCATGTCCGTCACGCCGTAGCAAATACCGGCTTCGATCAGCGGCTGGGCGTGGCGGGCTAACCAAAGATGCATGGCACACTGGGCTATAGACTCAGCGCCAGGCCAAGGTAGAAAGCCACCTCGCACACCTGCTGTGTTGCGCCTAGGCCGTCGCCGGTAAAACCCTCCAAGCGCTTTGCAAAGAGTCGCCACATGTACAAAAATGCGCTGCTTGCGAACAGCATCGATACTATTAAATAAATAGCATCATAAGCAATAAATACGCTGGCTAAAGCCAAAATAAGCCAAAGAAAAGCCACTGACAGGCTCCAAGTGCTGATTTGATCGGCCAAAGGCTTGGACTTGCTGCCTGCTGCATCACCCACATGCGGCAGCAGGCGAATCAGCAAGAGTGGAAAGGTGCGCGATGCCACATGCGCGGCAAAGATGCCAACGACCATGGCTTGCGGGTTGACGCTGCCAATCAATCCCAACAGAGATACTTTACACAGCAGAATCAAAACCACCGCAATCGCTCCAAACGCGCCGACGCGGGAGTCTTTCATGATCTCCAAGGCACGAGCGCGGCTTTCAATTCCGCCTGTTGTGCCGCCCAAACCGTCTGCAATGTCGGCCAAGCCGTCTTCATGGAAAGCCCCGGTCAGCATCACGCTGAAAACGGTGCCCAGTACAGCGGCCACCAAAGGCGACAGCGGTGAGACGGATGGCAAAAACAACAGCAAAACCGCCGTCAAACCCGCCACCAAAGCACCCACCAACACCCCCACCCCCGGAAAATGCGCTGCACTGGCACGCAGCATCTTTGGGCTGTACCCCACCCAAGCCGCCAGCCGCCCCGTGATGGGGATGCGGGTGAAGAATTGGAGGGCCAGAAGGTAGTGGCGGATGAAGTTGACGATGAATCGCATGGGATTTATCTTAGGCTGACTTCTCCGACACCCCTGCCGACTCAAAACTTGCCATACCACGCAGCACCGTGCAAGCCGCCGTCAACACCGGCCAGGCCAATGCCGCACCAGAGCCTTCGCCGAGGCGCAAACCCATATCTAGCAGGGGCTTTGCGTTCAACTGTTCTAACATCAGCCCATGCCCGCGCTCGCCCGAGCGATGGGCGAAAACGCAGCGCTGCAGTACGGCAGGCTGCAGTGCGTGAGCGACCAACATCACCGCTGTGGTAATGAACCCGTCCACCACGATAACGCGCCGCTCTGCTGCCGCTTGAAACACTGCGCCCAGCATGGTGGCCATTTCAAAACCACCAAAGGCGGCCAGCACGTCCAAAGGCGCAGTCACACCGGCATGCAATGCCAGCACCTCGCGCAGTACGGCCGTTTTGCGGTCAATACCTGCACCATCCAAACCGGTGCCTGCGCCGGTGCAGGCTGCAATATCCAACCCGCTTAAACGGGACAAAATCAACGATGCCGCAGAGGTGTTGCCAATACCCATTTCGCCCAGCAGAATGGCGTTACCCGGCAGGCTTTTGACGATGGCCATGCCGTTGTCAATCGCCTGCTGGCATTGCGCGGCGGACATGGCGGCGGCAGTGGATGAATCGGCGGTGCCCCACGGTGCGAATGCACCGATTTTGGCGCTCAGCAACCCGGCGCGCGGCGTTTGAGCTGCATCTAAAAACGTATGGTTCACGCCGCAATCCACCACCTTCAAAGCGATGTTGTTGGCCTTGGCCAGCACGCTGACGCACGCGCCGCCAGCAATGAAGTTCTCCACCATCTGCCAGGTCACGTCGCTGGGAAAAGCCGAGACACCACGCGCCGTCAAACCGTGGTCGCCAGCGAAGACCAGCATCTGCGGCTGGTTCAGTTGCGGCGATGCTGTGCCCAAAATCTGCCCGATCTGTAGTGCCAAACTTTCCAGCTGACCGAGCGAACCCAGTGGCTTGGTTTTGTTGTCGATCTTGTGCTGTAGTTTGGCGCTCAAGGCGGTGTTGCTGATGTCTTGCAGGATAGGTAAAGTGAAAGTGGTCATCGTTTTGATACCAATGTGTTAAGGAAATTTTTCTCAAAATGCAGGGTGATGTAATCAGCCAAGCCGTCAAACACCGAATCCAAAGTGGGCGTGGCAGCGCCAAAAAGCGCGTGCAATACAGCGGGATCTTCAAACATGCCGTGCAGGTACAAACCCAGCACGTTGCCAGTGGCGTTTTGCCAGCCCAGCGCGTCGGGCAGCACAGCTATCGCCACATCGCCCGCTTGGGCCATGGCGGGATGTTGCGTAGTCTGGCCGTGGTGGATTTCATAGCCTGCGATGCTCACCGCATTGAGCCGTGACCACAGGCCCGTCAACTTTGCAAACCGGGTCTGGCGATGCTGCACCGTCTTGGCGATTTCAAAATGGGTGACGAGCGGCAGCAAACCCAGACCGGGCCCATTGCCATCAATAGCGTGCATGTCAATCAGCGCCTCGCCCAGCATCTGCAACCCGCCGCAGATGCCCAGCACGGCCTTGCCCTGCGCGGCGTGCGCGGCAATGGCGGCATCCAGGCCCTGCGCGCGCAGCCAAGCCAAATCGCCGCTGGTGTGTTTGCTGCCGGGCAGAATGACCCAGTCGGCATCCATGATTTCGCTGGGGCTGCGCACCCATTTCAGGCGCACGCCAGGCACGTTCTTCAGCGCCTGGAACTCGTCGAGGTTGCTGATGCGGGGGTAGGCGATGATGGCGATGGTGGTGGTAACTGCGCCAGAAGCCACACTTCTATCGTCAAACATACCATCTTCTTCGGGGAGGCCATGTTGCCACCACATGGGCAACGTGGCCACGGTCGGCACGCCCGTCATGTCCTGCAACATCTCAGGGCCGGGTGCAAGCAAGGCAGCGTCACCTCTGAATTTATTGAGTACAAAACCTTTGATCAGCGCCTGCTCATCGGGGGGCAACAGTGCAAACGTGCCGTACAAATGGGCAAATGCACCGCCCCGGTCAATATCCGTGACTAACAAACAAGCGGCGTTAGCAGCAAGCGCCACCCGCATGTTGACAATGTCGTTGGCCTTGAGGTTGATCTCGGCGGGTGAGCCTGCTCCTTCAATGACGACTACGTCGTTCTCGGCCATCAGTGCGTGCAGCGCCTGCTGTACCGTCGGCCAGACACGTTCGCTGCGGTCGCGCCAGGGGGCGTGGGTGAGCTCGTCGTTGACCTGCCCGAGCAAAATGACCTGGCTGTGGGTGTCGCGCTCGGGTTTGAGCAGCAGCGGGTTCATGCGCACATCGGGCAGCGCGCCTGCGGCAAGGGCCTGAAAGTATTGGGCACTGCCAATTTCGCCGCCACCCACCACTCTGGCGTTATTGCTCATGTTCTGGGCTTTGAACGGCGCAACCTTTAGCCCTTGTCGCGCGTAGTAGCGGCACAGCGCGGTGGTCAGCCAGCTTTTGCCAGCGCCACTGGTGGTGCCCAGCACCATCACGCAATTGGCGATTTTTTCGGTCATGCCCTAGCCCCTGTAAGTTGTTGCCACGCCTGCATCAACTCGGCTTGCACAGCCGGTGGCTGAACGCTGATGCGCACATGGCCGGGCAGGCCAAACGACGCGGTATCACGCAGCTTGATGCCTTGCTGGCGCAAGTGCTCCAGCGCTTGCTGTAGCGTCATTGTTGTTGGCAGTGCGGGTTGCGCACAGAAAAAGTTGGCGCAACTGGGCTGGCAGTGCCAGCCCAACGATTCGCACAGTGCGACCTGCTGCAGCTTCCAGTCACGCAGGCTTGCAAGGCTGCCTGTCAGCCAGGCTTGTACGGCTGGGCTGACCCAGGCTTGCAGCATGGCCACGCCGTGCGCGCCCAGGGGCCAGGAGGGGCATAGCTGATTCAATGTGTCCACCTGCGCACAGGAGCCCAGGGGCGCGATGGCATATGCGGCGCGCACGCCCGTTAAACCCAGCGCCTTGTTGGGCGTGTAGAGCTGCCAGACGGTTTGCAGTTGCTGCGCATCAAGCGCCAGCGTGCCGCTCAGGCGCAGGGGCTCGTAAGCCCGGTCAAGCACCGTGATAGCCGCAGACGGCTGCGTGAGTGCCTGCAGTCCTTCCTGGGCGGAGCCGAGCGGGCTGGACGGGTCGCAGGCCCAGCGCAGTGCAGCGTGTGCGGGATCAGCCGTCATTTGCAAGCCGTGCGCGCGGGCGGCCTGGGCATAGTCGCCGTAGCTGTGCGGCGGCGCGTAGACGCGCTGGCCGCCCTGCCGGGCAAGCACGGCAGTGATGCGAAAAATAAACTCGCTGGCACTGGTTGCCAGCACGATGCGCTGCACCTGCACACCATGAAAGATGGCCAGTTGCCTGCGCAGTGCGGTGTAGCTGGCATCGGGGTATTGCGTTGCGTCCGCCTGCGCCACGGCGGCTAGCGCCTGCGGGCACGGCCCGCAGGCGTTGCGGTTGCTGGAGAAGTCGTGCAACGGGGTGCCCTGCGGGTCGGCTCCGCCGTGGATACGTGCAGGAAAGCTTAAGTCTTTCGTCATAAGAGCGTCATGCCAGCTTCACAATAGGCATCAAAATAGCTATTAAAATAATAGCTGCTTGCGCACATAAAATATGGGCTACAAGCACTTTTAATGCATATTTTTGAGCCAAGGCGATGTCTTGCGTTTGCGATGACCGCCCGTCCGCATGCAGCTCGTAAACGCCAGGCTTGCGCAGCCGCACACCCAGTGCCAGCGCCATAGCCGCCATCGGCCAGCCGCTGTTGGGTGACGGCGTTTTGCGGGCTTCATGGCCAAGCGTTCGCAGCGTAAACCCACCAGAGACCAGCCATAGCAAGCACGCCGTGATACGCGCGGGCAGCCACGACAGCACATCGTCCGCACGGGCTGCCCATTTGCCCGCCCATTCCCAGTTCACGCCGTTGCGCAGGCCGGGGTAACCCCACATGGCATCCGCCGTATTGGCGAAGCGGTACACCGCCGCGCCCGGCAGCCCGAAAAGCACAAACCAGAAGACCGGCGCGACCACCGAGTCATTCAAATTTTCAGCCAGCGATTCAATGGCGCTTTCGCGGATGTCGGACTCGCTCAGACTCGATGTGTCGCGGCTGACAAGCATGGCAAGGCGTTGGCGTCCGGCAGCAAGCGACTGCTGTAGCGCTGCCTCTACCGCACCGACTTCATCACGCAGCATGCGCCAGGACAGCATCGCTTTGAGCAGCCAGGCCATCAACAAAAACAGCAACAGGCCAACAGCCAAGCTCTCAGCGCCCGCTTGTGCTTCCCAGCGAAATATCTGCCTAAAAACCAGCGCCTGCAAGCCCCAGGCCAGCGCACCCACCACGACGGCACCGACGCACCACGCAAGCGCACCCAGCACAAAAGCCAGCACAGGCGGGAAGCGAACGGTGACGCGGCCGCAGGTCTGTAGATACTTTCCCATCCACACCACAGGATGCAACGCGGCCCGTGGCTCGCCAAAGCGGTGGTCAATCCACATCGCCAGTGCTAAAGCCAACACCAAAACCAGCGCCATGCCTACTGCTCTGTCCATGGCAATCGGCCCCGGCAGTCTTCAAACACCAGCACGCGATCCTGTTCGACCAGCGCATGCAGACTTTCACGCAAGGCCCGGCTACGCATTCGGGTACAACGCCAGGGCTGCATGATGCCGACGTTGAAGGTGTGTGTAGAGGCAGCCAAGGCAGTCCTAATCTTCAATGCCGCGTTGAGCGGGTATGCCCGCTTTAAAGGCATGTTTGACCATGGTCATCTCGGTCACGGTGTCGGCCAGCTCGATGATCTCGGGCGGGCAGCGTCGGCCCGTGATGACCACATGCACATGCTTGGGGCGATCAAACAGGGTCTGCACAACTTCTTCAACGCCGCCCGCCGCCTCCATCCAGCCGTAGATCAGCGGGTAGGTGAATTCGTCCAGCACAACCATGAAGTATTCACCCCCCATGATGGCGGCTTTGGCGCGTTGCCAGCCGTCTCTAGCCAGTTGCGCAGAATGCTCAAGGTCCTGGCTTTTCCAGCTAAAACCATCGCCCAAACCTTCAATCGGAATGCCCAGTTGCTCAAACATGCGGTGCTCGCCAAAGCGGGCGCTGGGTACTTTCATGAACTGGAAAATTTTGACCCCCAGCCCATGCACATGGGTGCGACCAAACGCCCGCAGTGCCAAGCCAAATGCCGCCGTGCTTTTGCCTTTGCCATCGCCCGTGTTGACAATGAGCAGGCCACGGCGTTCGCCCTCGGGCTTGTCATAGGGTTTGCATTCAGGTGGCATTTCAATTTTCATGATTTTTCCTAAAATTTTCGTGGATTGGAATTTTTTGCTTTTTATTTGGCATTTGACACTACATTTTTGGTAGCGATACAAGCATATTTTCTATCGGCTTGATAGCAATTCTGTTCTCAAAAACGTATTCCAAAGCGCGGTGCGTAAGAATATCTGCAGTTGTGCCGAAATGCGTTACCTTGCCAGCGGCCATGATCAGCATG
>JAYVJV010000008.1:0-7297 GCA_043769005.1 Polaromonas sp.
ACCCACCAGTGCTCGCGTGCTGTAGTGGTGGCCCTTGGCTTGAAAAATTTGGTCTTTTTCAATACGGCCAAACTGGCTGATGGCACCGTCCACCGGGCACACCCAGTCGGCCTGCGCCAGCGGGCGTGCGCCGTCTTTCAATGCGCGGGTAAAAAATTCATTAAAAGTGGCATAGCTGGTCGGCTCGCTCTGCGCGGCTTCTGCCATGTTGACACTGTAGCGGGCAATAAAGTCCCGAATAATCCACTGCGTCACAGCGCCCCAGCGCCCGCCCGCAACAAAGCCCGCAAACTGGGTCAGCGCGCGTTTGGGCATCAGGTATTGGGGCAGTACGGCGAGGCGGTCGGACACAGGGCAGTTCTCATTCAGGGGGTCGGCGAAAAGACTTTGATTTTAGCCGCGCCCGTGTGCCGCAATTGCAGTGCTGGCATTCCAAGAGACAATAGCTCCATGAGTGACCCCATCTTTTCTGTGCGGCATCTGCACAAGTACTATGGCGACAACCTCGTCGTTAACGACTTGTCTTTCGATATCGCCCCCGGTGAATGCCTGGGTGTCATTGGCCCCAACGGCGCAGGCAAAACCACCACCATCCGCATGTGCCTGGGCCAAACCGCACCCGACAGCGGCGAGATCTACGCCCTGGGCCTACAGATGCCCAGGGATGCCCGCGCCATCAAAGCGCGCCTGGGCGTGGTGAGCCAGATGGATACGCTAGACCCCGACTTCAACCTGGAAGAAAACATCCTGGTCTATGGCCGCTACTTTGGCATGAAAACGGCCGACATCCAGGCACGCGTGCCCCAGCTGCTGGAGTTTGCATCCCTCACGCACAAGGCCAAAAGCAAACCCGGCGAGCTGTCGGGCGGCATGAAGCGGCGCCTCAGCCTGGCGCGCGCGCTGGTGAACGACCCCGACCTGCTGCTGCTGGACGAGCCCACCACCGGGCTGGACCCGCAGGCCCGCCACCTGATGTGGGAGCGCCTGCAAGTGCTGCTGCAGCAAGGTAAATCCATCTTGCTAACCACCCACTTTATGGACGAAGCCGAGCGCCTGTGCTCACGCCTACTCGTCATCGACCACGGCAAAAAAATCGCCGAAGGCAAACCGCGTGATTTGATCCGCGAGCATTTGGAGCCCGACGTGGTGGAAGTGTTTGGCAGCGCAGGCGGCGGCCCCAACCAACCCAGCGCGCTGGCGTTGCAAGAGAGCCCACTGGCTGCACACGCTGCGCGGGTTGAGGTTAGCGGCGAGACGGTGTTTTTCTACACCCGCGACGCAGCGCCTTTGCTGGCGGGGCTGCAAGCCTACCCGCAACTGCGCACCTTGCACCGCCCGGCCAATCTGGAAGATTTGTTTCTCAAACTCACCGGCAGACAGATTCGGGAGGATGGCTAGTTGCTATGAAAAACGAAGCTTCTTACGCTCATAAACAAAGGGCTACAGCCCAAAATAGTGCCCAAAACCCATCCCTGTGGCGAGCCCCGGTCATCACCGGGCGCTGGTGGCCGGTTTTTCTGCGCAACCTCCTGGTGTGGAAAAAACTCGCCATCCCCAGCCTGGTGGGCAACATCGCCGAGCCGCTCATCTGGCTGGTGGCCTTTGGCTACGGCATGGGCGCGCTGGTCGGGCAGGTCACGCTGGGCGGGCAAAGCGTGCCCTACCTGGTGTTCCTGGCCAGCGGCTCGATCTGCATGAGCGCCATGCAAGCGGCCAGCTTTGAGGCGCTGTACTCGGCCTTCTCGCGCATGCAGATGCAAAAAACCTGGGACGGCATCATGAACGCGCCCGTCGGCCTGGACGAAATCGTGCTGGCCGAGACGCTGTGGGCGGCCTTCAAAGCGCTGTTCACCGCCAGCGTCATCATGCTCATCATGCTGCTTCTGGGTCTGGGTCACCACTGGACGCTGCTCCTGGCCTGGCCGGTGCTGCTGCTGGTGGGCATCACGTTCTCGTGCATCGCCATGGTGTTTACCGCGCTGGCCAAGGGCTATGATTTTTTCACCTACTACTTCACGCTGTTTCTCACGCCGATGATGTTTCTCTCCGGCGTGTTCTTCCCGCGCGAGCAGTTGCCCAACTGGGTGCAAGCCATCGCGCAGTGGTTGCCGCTGGGTGCAGCCATTGACATCGTGCGCCCGCTGTTCATGGGCCAGTTGCCTGCCGCGCCGTGGCGCAATCTGGCGATTTTGATCGTCACAGCGCTGCTGTCGTTCTGGCTGGCAATGGCCTTGATGCGCAAGCGCTTTAAGGCCTAGCAGATCACATCCTCCCCCGTTGCCTGCCAAACGCCTTCCAAAACCCCGCCTCCTGCGTCGCCGCAAAGTTGATGCGCATCAAGGTGCTGGGCTGGTTGCGTACGGCGTGAAAGAGGGCGCCGGGGGCCAGCAGGTAGCCGTCGTCCAGCATGCGCTGGGCCAGCAGGTCGGTGTCTACGCCGGTGTCTACCCAGCCAAACAAGCCAGCAGGTTCGGCGGCGAAGGTGCAGCCCGCTTGCATGGCCAATTTCACACTGCGCGTGCGTGCGGCATCGAGCCGGGTGCGGATGCGCTGGGCGTGTTTGCGCAGGTGGCCCTGCTCGATGCAGATGGCCAACGCCTTTTCTAACAGTGCGGGGGTGGTCAGCGTGGACAGCAGTTTGGTGTCGAGCAGGCGCTCTACCAGGTTAGCCGGGGCGGCGATGTAGCCCACGCGCCAGTTGGGCGCGAGTATTTTGGCAAAGCCGCTCACATAGATGGTGCGCTGCAGGCCATCTAGCGCGCACATGCGGGTAGCGTGCTCGGGGGCGATGTGGCTGTAGGTGTCGTCTTCAACAATATGAAAATCATGCTGGTTGGCCAACTGCAACACGCGGTGCGCACTGCCGGGGCTTAAGGTGTAGCCGGTGGGGTTGTGCAGCACGCTAACGCTGACAAACAGCTTGGGCGCATGGGCTTTGCAATACTGGGCCATCACCGCCACATCGGGCCCGTCAGCCCGGCGCGGCACCGGCAATATACGCATGCCCAGCGCGTCCAGCCGGGCAAACTCTACCGCCCAGCCGGGTTCTTCCACCATCACGCAGTCACCGGCCTTCAGCAGGGTGCGGCTCACGACATCCAGCGCATGGGTGGCACCGATGGTGGTGAGGATGCGCTCGGGCGGCACGTCTATGCTCAGGCCTTGCAGCTTGGTAGACAGGGCGCGTCGCAGGCCGCTGTCGCCCATCGGCTCGCCGTATTTCAGGCTCAGCTCCAGCAGGGTTTTGCTGTGCGCCACTTTGCGCACCGCCGCGCCCGTAAAGTCAGACTCCAGCCACTCTGGCGGAAACACGCCCATGCCCGGCTGCGGCCACTGGCTACCCAGGCCGCTGCGGTTGTGGTGGAACATGCCGCGTATCAACGCTGTGGCATCAATCCGCCCCTGGTTGCGCCCGGTCAGGCCGGTGCTGGCGCGTAGTGAAATATCTCCAGGTAGCTCGTTTAATGCTATATTTTTAATAGCTGTTTGCGCTGTATTTTGTTGGGCTAACGGCTGATTTGGTCGATAATTTTGAATGTCACGCACATAAAACCCGCGCTGCTTGAGCGCCTCTACCAAGCCTGCGGCTACCAGCTGGTCGTAGGCGGCTACTACCGTGTGGGCGCTCACGCCGTGCTGCGCGGCACACTGGCGCACGCTGGGCAGGCGCGCGCCAGCGGCCAGCAGGCGGTTGCGTATGCGCTCGGTAAAGCGTGCGACCAGTTGATCGGTCAGGCTCAAGGTGGCGGTGCGCATCAACATGTTGGTTCGTCCTGCAAGGTAAAGTGCTGTACCAGCAAAGGCACCCATACAGTTGCTGCGCTGATGCGTTCATCTGTATTGGTACTGTACTGCTTGGCACTGTACAGTGCTTCGTATGGTCACGCAAGCAAGCCTTCCTTCTTTTAACTATCCCGGCCCATGAACTGGCAAGAATTTTCTGCATTATTGGTGTTGGGCACGGTGATGAGTTTTTCTCCCGGGCCTAACACCACACTATCGACCGCGCTGGCGGCCAACCATGGTTTTCAGCGTGCGCTGCGCTTTGCCTGCGCCGTGCCAGTGGGCTGGGGGCTGCTGCTGGCGCTGTGCGCCGCTGGGGTGGGCGGCTTGATCGTGGCGGTACCGGCCCTGCGCCTTGCGGTCAAGGTGCTGGGGGTGGGCTATTTACTGTGGCTGGCTGCCAAGCTGTCGCAGTCGGGCAGTCTGGGCCAAGCTGACGCTTCAAGGTTGGACGTGACGTTTTTTCAAGGCGCGGCTTTGCAGTTTGTCAACATCAAAGCTTGGATGTTTGCCCTGAGCGTGGTGGCGGGCTGGATTGCCGGGCACGCAGACGCGCTACAGCGCTTTGCCATTGTGACCCCGGTGATGATGTTTTTTGCCTTTATCAGCAACGTGGTCTACGCAGCAGCCGGGGCGCTGCTGCGCGACTGGCTAGCGCATGGCAAACGTCTGCTATGGTTTAACCGCGCCATGGCTGCCGTTTTGGTGGCTACTGCCGCGTGGATGGGCACGGTATGAGCATGAACAAGGCGCAAGAAGGCGAGGCGCTGCTGTGGGGCAGCGTGGGCGTGGTGCTGTTTGCAGCCACCCTGCCCATGACGCGCCTGGCCGTGGGTGCTGCGGATGCGCCCCAGCTATCGCCGTGGTTCGTGACCTTTGGCCGCGCTGCGGTGGCGGGGCTGCTGTCAGTTATGTATCTGTGGTGGCAGCGCGCTCGCGGCAGGCTCAGGGTGCCTACGCGTGCCGAATGGCCGCTGGTAGCGATGACGGCCTTTGGCGTGATCGTCGGCTTTCCGCTGTTTTTGGCGCTGGCCCTGCGCCATGTGCCCAGCACGCATGGTGCGGTGGTTACGGCGCTGCTGCCGCTGTCTACCGCCGTGCTGGGGGCGCTGTGGTTCAAGCAGCGGCCATCTCTGGGCTTTTGGGCTTGCGCGCTGTTGGGCACGGGCTTGGTGCTGACTTTTATGGTGTGGCGCGCTTGGCAAACCACGGGTGGTTTTTATCTGGGCGCTGCCAATATCTATCTCATCATCGCCATGACCACGGGTGCCTTTGGCTACATTGGCGGCGCACGCCTCACGCCCCGCTTAGGCTCTGAACAGGTCATTTGTTGGGTACTGGTCAGCAGCCTGCCGCTCACTCTGCCGTTGGCGCTGGCATTTGCGCCTGCGCAGCCCGCAGCTATTGCAGCCATGAGCTGGGTAGGTTTTACCTACGTGGCCCTGTTTTCCATGTGGATTGGCTTTTTTGCCTGGTACCGTGCGCTGGCACTGGGTGCCGTACGCGTGAGCCAAATTCAGCTTATTCAACCTTTTTTGAGTTTGCTGTTTGCCGTGCCTCTGGTGGGCGAGCGGCTGGATGCCATGACTTTACTCTTTGCCGTGGCGGTGATTGCAACCGTATATGTCGGCAAAAAAATGCCTGTTGGAGTAGTGAAATGAAAACCAACGTGAACTGGCAACTAGCGCAACGCGCCGAGCGCATGAACTCTTCGGTGATCCGCGAGATTTTGAAGGTGACGGAGAAGCCCGGCATCATCAGCTTTGCGGGCGGCCTGCCCTCGCCAAAAACCTTTCCCGTGCAGGCCTTTGCCCAGGCTTGCGCGAAGGTGCTGCGGGACGATGGCCCTGCTGCCTTGCAATACGCGGCCAGCGAGGGCTATGGCCCGCTGCGCGAATGGGTGGCCGTCGACCTGCACCGCCAAAGCGCCGCTGTAGGCACCCCATGGAAGATTGACCCCGCGCAGGTGCTGATCACCACCGGCAGCCAGCAGGCGCTGGACTTGGTGGCCAAAATTTTGATCGACAAGGGCTCACGCGTGCTGGTGGAAACACCCACCTACCTGGGCGCGCTGCAAGCCTTTACACCGATGGAGCCGGAGTATGTGAGCATTGCCAGCGATGCAGAGGGTATTGACGTAGATGATCTTCGTGCGAAAGCCCAAACTGTTCACCCTGAGCTCGTCGAAGGGTTCGCGAAGACTTCGACAAACTCAGTCCAAACGGGGTCTTTGGCGCGCTTCCTCTATCTCCTGCCCAACTTTCAAAACCCCACCGGCAACACGATGAGCGAGGCCCGGCGCGCCGCACTCAGCGCCGCCACCGTGCAACTGGGCCTGCCGATCCTGGAAGACAACCCCTACGGCGACCTGTGGTTTGACGCGCCGCCGCCCGCGCCGCTCACCGCCCGCAACCCCGAAGGCTGCATTTACATGGGCAGCTTTAGCAAAACGCTGGCCCCCGGCTTGCGCCTGGGCTTTCTGGTGGCACCGCACGCGCTCTACCCCAAGCTCTTGCAAGCCAAGCAGGCTGCCGACCTGCACACGCCCAGCTTTAACCAGCGCATGGTGGCCGAGGTGCTGAAAGACGGCTTTCTGGACCACCATGTGCCCACCATCCGCGCCCTTTACAAGTCGCAGCGCGATGCGATGCTCGCTGCGCTGGAGACAAATCTTGCCGGCACGGGCGTGCAATGGAACACACCTGGCGGCGGCATGTTTTTGTGGGTCAAATTACCGGCGGGTATGGACGCTGTGGCACTGCTGCCCAAGGCGGTCGAGCGCAACGTGGCCTTCGTGCCCGGAGCAGCCTTTTACTGCGACGCAGCGCAGAACAACACGCTACGCTTGTCGTTTGTGACGGCCAGTGTGGAGCAGATCAACGAGGGCGTGGCACTGCTTGCGCAGACGATCCGTGAAAATCTCCCTCAATAACGTCAAGAAAATTCATCATGTACAGCGCATCATTCATCTTTGAACCCGGCACCTACGACGAGAAATTTCACGAGCTTGACGCTTTGATCGAAGCAGCAGCGAATGCCACAGTGGGCTACCTGGGTTTGGAGGTATGGAAATCTACTGACGGCCTGAAGACCAACGCGGTCTATTACTGGCAGACCTTGGAGTCACTCAAAGAATTTGCCACCCACCCCAAGCATGTCGAAGCCCAGCGCCAATACAAACGCTGGTACAAAGGCTTTCATATCGTGATTGCTCAGGTAATCAAATCGTATGGAGATGGTGCACTGTCGCACATCACGCCAAATCAGCGGGACCGCGCAGCATGAGTCAACTGCATATTTGGGGCCGCATCAGCTCCATCAACGTGCGCAAAGTAGTGCTGGCTGCGCAGTGGCTGGGCCTGGACTTTCAGCGTACCGATGCGGGACTGAGCTACGGCATTAACAAAACGCCCGCGTATTTGCGCATGAACCCGAATGGACAAATTCCGGTGCTGCAAGATGGTGACTTTACGCTGTGGGAAAGCAATGTGATCGTGCGCTACCTCTGTGCAAA
>JAYVJV010000009.1:0-3382 GCA_043769005.1 Polaromonas sp.
CGGTGGCTTAAATGATGCCATGCTACGCGCCGCCTACCGCCGGGGGGCGATTGCCCCGCTGTGGGAGGTGCAGACGGCCAAACTGCAGGGCGACGCAGGTGTGCCCGATGCCGGGCTGAGCGAGGAAGAGCGCGCCGCCAAGCATGGCCTGGGCGCGGCGCTGGATACGGCGTATGCGGCGGCGCATGCAGGCGACCCGGCTGCCAAGCACAAACGCATCGGCAGCTTTATGGCGGTGGAGCTGGACCTGGATGGCAGCGGCAGCATCAGCACCCACACCATGGCAGGCAATGCAGCCGGTGCAGGCACCATCACCTTTAACTGGGACAACCAGGGCTACCAAAAAGAGGTGGGCAGCATTGATGCCAACGACGGCTATTTGGTGCTGGACCGCGACTTTAACCAGTCGATAGATAACGGCACCGAGCTGCTAAGCAACCCGTTGGTGGCCGACCCGGCCAAAGGGCTGCGCAGTCTGGCTGGTTGGGATACCCAAATGGATCATCTAAGCGCTATGCATTCAATAGCTGCTTACGCTATATTTCATTGGGCTGGGGGCGTAAATAACCTCCAGAGTAGAGCTGTAAATGATGATGTATGGAGGAAAGCAGCATGAAGTACTGCGTGAAACAAGTTACCGAGGTTTGCGTGGCTGAACTGATGACCATTGCCTGTAGGCAGCCCAAAATAAACCTTCTCACATGCTGCGTCGCAGCCGAAAGGACACCATGGAAATAATGCAAAAAACAATTGTTGCGTGCACTCGAATACGTTGATTGGACGTTAAACGAGATTTGGACTACTGACGCAATAAAAACCAACTAAACAATTCGATATTCAAAAAGGAACACTCAAAATGGCATTTGTATTTGAAAAACTCAGCGAAGCCGACAAAGCTTGTTACGACTGGTCGATGTTCACGGGCTGGATTGGGCGGCTGCCATACCCTCCGCCTTGGTGGTCAATAGACCGTCAGCGTGATATTTTTTTCATATGGATTCAAGGTCCTCCGCATGAAACGGACGAGTTTCCGATGTACGCATTGTATTGGAAGGGAGAAGTTGTACGTGTGGAAGCCCAACGTTCCGGAATAGGAAAGTTCGATGATGGTGTAGACACTACCTGGACGATTCGCCGCATTCATATTCCAGACAGTCTTTTGACAAAAAAAAGTGACATTTTGCAAGCGCTAAAAGATGCTATGACAGCAGAACCCGTCCTTCCAGAAAAGACTGTCGTACGAAAAAGCATAACGTTTGTTCTTGAAGGAGAGGCAGCATGAGCATGACCTACACACAGGCTATTGCAGCACTCAGTAATCCTCAATATCAAACTCTCGAAGGGTTGCGCACCTTAGTCAATCAAGTTTCAGTTGCAGTGCCAGGTGCCGCGCCAAACGCAACAACGTTACTTTACAGTGGCCTTATCAATGGCGCGCCTTCCTACCTACTGGCGGAAAGCATCTCGGCTACTAGCAGCGGTAAAGTCATCACAATTAATCAAACCCCAGCATCAACATTCTTGAACTCTGCGGACTTTAGAGCCGCGTTGATGACGGCGGCTGGTACAGAAAGCACGAATGAACTCAAGAAATTGATGGACGGTGTCGCCAACAGCAATGGCACGCGCATCAACGGCATGTGGGATATTGTTTCGGAGAATTTGGCTAAATCAGCCACGGGCGATGTGAGAACACTCACAGCATTCGCTGAGAGCGGAAAAACGTTTGCCGCAACGGAATTGCCTGCTTTGCTGAGTAACTCGGATGTCACGCACATCAATGGCATTCCAGAGACTAAAGGGTCAGGTCTCCCATTTCCCAAAATAATGTAAACTGATAAGTATGGTCAGGCCTTTAAGAATTGAATACCCCGGCGCGGTGTACCACGTCACTTCGCGGGGTGACAGGCGCGAGCCTATTGCCAAGGACGACACGGACAGGGCGATGTTTTTGGAGGTGCTGGGGCAGGCGTTGCAACGCTTTGATGCGCAGGCTTGGGGCTATTGCCTGATGGGCAACCACTACCACCTGGTGCTGCACACGCGGGAGGCCAATTTATCGCGGCTGATGCGGCAGATTAACGGTGTGTATACGCAAAACTTCAACCGCCGCCATGGCCTCACAGGGCATTTGTTCCAGGGGCGATTCAAGGCTATTTTGGTAGACAGCGACAGCTATTTGCTGGAGGTGTGCCGCTATGTAGACCTGAACCCGGTGCGCGCCAAAATGGTCAAGCGGCCCGAAACGTACGCCTGGAGCAGCTACCGCGCGCTGGCGGGCATGGCCCCATGCGCGCCGTGGCTGGATGCGCAGCCGCTGTATGCGCAGCTTGCACCGGGCAAAAGTGCTGCAAAAGCGGCGGTGCGGTACGGTGAGTTTGTGGCCCAAGGCCACGGTGTGGCGCTGTGGGATACGGCGCTGCGGCAGCAAATTTATTTGGGCGATGATGCGTTTATTGCGCGCATGCAAAGCCATGCGGGCATTGACAATGCGTCGCCCCTTGCGCCCAAGCGCGCAGCGCAGGTGAGCCGGATTCACGCCAGCGCACCCGCCAATGACAGTGACCTGCAAAACTATGCCAAACTCAAGGTGCAGACCAAAGAACAGCGCAACCAGCATATTGCCAACGCGTTTTACCAGGGTGGGCACACGCAAACGGCGATTGCCATCGCGTTTAAGGTGTCTACCTCTACCGTCAGCCGCATCGTGGCTGAATACGAAAGATAATTTTGGGAAATGGGAGACCTGACCCCATTCGGGTCCTCATCATAGGTGCAGGTTGGGCAGGCCTGGCAGCAGCCGTAGAAGCCACGCGCCTGGGTCACCATGCTATAGTTTTGGAAGCTTCTCGCGCAATAGGGGGAAGGGCTAGGGCTTTAAATGTCACGCTGCCAAGCGGCGCGCAGACAACGCTGGACAACGGCCAGCACATCCTGATTGGTGCTTACAGCGACACGCTGCAACTGATGCGCGATATGGGTGTGGACACGGGCCGCGCCCTGCTGCGCCTGCCACTCACCCTGCGCTACCCCGATGGCAGTGGCCTGACCCTGCCCGACTGGAGCCGCCCATGGTTTGCCGGGCTGGACGTGGCGGCTGGGGTGCTTAACGCCAAAGGCTGGAGCCTGGGCGACAAGTTGTCTTTGCTGCGCGCGGCCGATGCCTGGCGGCGCAGTGGCTTTAGCTGCCCGGCGCAGCACAGCGTGGGCCAGCTATGCAAGGGCATATCCCAGCGGGTTATGCAGGAGATGATCGACCCGCTGGTAATATCGGCGCTCAATACCCCCACCGAGCAGGCCAGCGCCAGTGTGTTTTTGCGAGTCATGCGCGATGCGCTGTTTGCGCCAGCGTCGCAAGAACGCAGTGCGCATGGTGAGCGCA
>JAYVJV010000010.1:0-3709 GCA_043769005.1 Polaromonas sp.
TTTTTCAGGCTATAATTTGAGGCTTCACGCAAGTGATAAGTGGGACCTTAGCTCAGCTGGTAGAGCAGCGGACTTTTAATCCGTTTGTCGTGGGTTCGACCCCCGCAGGTCCCACCAGAAACATTGAAAAGCCTGCTATCTATCGGTAGCAGGCTTTTTTTTGGGTGAAAATTTCTAGCTTGACTGAATAGGACGCAATAAAAAAAGCCACCCGAGGGTGGCTTTTTCGTCAGCACGTGGCTGATTACTTGGCGTGCTTGCCGATCAGGCCAGCCATCTCGAACATGCTCACTTGCGCTTTGCCGAAGACTTCGCGCAGCTTGGCATCGGCATTGATCATGCGCTTGTTGACTTTGTCCTGCAGGCCATTCTTCTTGATATAGACCCACAGCTTGCTGACGATCTCGGTGCGTGGCATGGATGCTGCACCGACAACAGCTTGCAAAGCGGGGCTCAAGGCCAGGGCCTTCATGAAAGCAGCATTGGGCACGCGCTTTTTGGCAGGAGCCTTTTTAGCCGCAGCTTTTTTGGCTGGGGCTTTTTTAGCAGCAGCTTTTTTAGCCGGTGCGGCTTTCTTAGCTGGAGCCTTCTTGGCAGCAGCTTTCTTGGCTGGAGCCTTCTTAGCAGCAGCTTTCTTCGCTGGTGCAGCTTTTTTAGCGGCTGGTTTTTTTGCCGCAGGTTTTTTCGCAGTTGCCATGATAGTTAGTCCTTTTAAAAGTTAATTAACTTGTCTGCGACTCTTTTGCTTCACAGACAAACCGGATGCTACTGTAAAAATAGCGGACACTCCAGCGAAAAATTAAGTTTTTTCAAATATTTCGTGACGTATTTTTAGCCATGGTGAAAGACATCGCCAGCCGAGCCTGCGGATTTTTGCGGCAGTAGCCAACTGGCAAAGCTTCGCCAGGCAAGCACCGGGAACATTCCAGATGCAATCCATGGGCCCAAACTGATCATTCCTCCCGTCAAAACTACGCTCCAAAATAGCGCAATGAATGGCTTGCAAAATGCAAAAGGGATAGACAAAACAGACCCAGCGCGGGCCTACAGATACAAATATGTACACAAGGCGATGCGCGTGCCAAGGATCACGAAATCGATCCATCTGCAAGTTGTCAGCGCTTGTGGCGGCTAGGTTCATTGCTCACCTAGCGCGAGAGAAATCGTCATTAACACCGCGTCAGCAAACAACATTTCCCGGCGGCAGTTTGCGTGTCTTGGTGCGAACAGTCGTCTGACAGTTTGGAAAACCGGACCCGGCGACCAGGCTGAAGTTGCCCCCGTAATCGCCCACAAAGCGTCCGTAAAGGCATTCAAACTGCTTACCCGCACCCCAGGGGCCATCCCGCACGGATTCGTCATCCTGCCCCTTTAATCCCTTCGGGCCGGTCATGAGCCCAACGCCGCTACCAGCCGCTGAGCTGCGTTTGCGCCATGGCGATCCAGCTTGCCATCAGGCATCACGCCGATGCCTTCCGAGGCGATGCCCGTGCACTCCAGGCCGCTAGAAAGCTTCAAACTGCTGTCAGTAAAAGCGTTGTATGACAGCTACAAGTGTGGCTGGTACACCTGAGTTAGTTGTGCGTGTCGATGCCCACAGACTCCGAATAGCTCCAAATAAAACAAAGGTGGCAAGACTGCGCACTATTTATCTCGCAAGCGCCGCTGGATTTTCACGCATATAGGCCTGCACAATGTCTTCAAAGCTGCTATCGGCCTGCAGCCCCAGCGCACTGGCGCGTGGCGATGCAATACGCGTGGGCCAGGTGGCCACAATGCGTGCAATAGCAGGGTCTATTTGCCATTTAAGCAAGGAAAATGCTGCGTGGCCAGCTATGGATTTAAGAGCATCTGCCATGCTGTGCACATCGGTGCTGATGGCGGGCAGGTTGATGGCGGTGAGTGGCCCCCAGTCGGCATCGCTAGCCTGCGCACAGCGGATGATGCCCTCAATGGTGCGGGTGGGGGACGACAGGGCCACCGCGGTAGCCCCGTCTACTGGCACCACGCTGGGCACGCCCGCCAGGGGCTCGCGGATCATGCCGCTGAAAAAGCTCGATGCCGCGCCATTGGGCTTGCCGGGGCGCACGCTCACCGTCATGGGGCGCACACTGCGGGCGCGGATAAAGCCCTTGCGGCCATAGTCGGCCATCAGCTGCTCGCCAATGAATTTTTGAATGCCGTAGCTCGACTGCGGGGTGGGCAGGGTGGTGTCGGTCACTATCTCGGGCAGCGGCAGCAGGGGCGTTTGGCCAAACACGCCCAGCGAGCTGGTGGCCACCACCATGGGTTGTGTTTTGAGTGCGCGGCAGGCCTCTAGCAGGGCATGGGTAGCGGAAAAATTACTGCGCATGCCCAGATCAAAATCGGCTTCACACTCGCCACTGACAGCGGCTGCCAGATGAAACACCACGGCAATGTCTGCGCGAGCAGCTATTAAATTAGCAGCGCCTGGAAGTAGCAGAGCGTTTAAGTCGCCAGTGACTACCTGCACACGCGGGTCTTGTACCAGATCGGCAGGGGGCAGCGCGCGGTCGGCCAGGGTGATGCGCGCAATGCGCTGGGCTGCTTGGCCGTTGACGCTCAGGCTGTCCATGCGCAGCAGCTCGCGCGCCAGGCGGGCACCCAAAAATCCGCCGCCGCCAGTGATGATGATATTCATGTTTTTTCCAGACTTTCTGTTTCAGTTTTTAATTGACCACGGACATAGTCGATATGCTGGCGCAGGGTATAAACGCGATCGGTGAAGTCCAGCGGAAATTTCATGCGGCTGATGTCTTGCTCCACCTTGTCCAATTGAGCATAAGCGGAGGCAATTTCTGTGGCGTTAAGTTGGCGCGCCTGCAAGTCACGCTCCATGTCCAGCAACAGGCCGTAGCGACGGTATAAACGGGTGCGTTGCCTGAAGTCGAACAGGCCGGGGAGAATTTTGAATATCGGTACGGCAACGGCCAGCAGCGGCACCAAAATCAAAATCAGACGCTGCACAAAGTTGGCCAGCCAAAACGGCAGATAGCGTTGCAGGAAGGGGCGGCCCTCTTTGTAATAGCGCTGCGCTTCGTCGGCCAGCGGAAAATCGGTGGCACGTCCGTGCGGGAAATCGCCGGGCCGGTTCAGCAAGGTGGCACCCTTGTGGATGTCGCGCGCCGCCTCTAGCAGCAAATAGGCCAGCGCCGGGTGCACGTCCTCGCGGATCACCAGGTTGGCCGTGGTGGTGAGCAGGGTAATGTCTTGCGCCGGTATTTTGCGCTGCGGGTCTGCCGATGCGGCTTTGAGCGTGACCAAAGACAGGTAGGGCAAGCGGCGCGTCAGACCCTCGGCATGGGTGAGGGATGCCACCTGCACATCCGAGTTGCCTAACAGCAGTTGCACGGCTGGGGCCTGCACTGAAGCAATCAGAAAGACGGCATCCAATGCTCCATCGCTCAGCAGTTTGGCGGCCGCCATGCCAGATACTGGGCTGAGCGTAGCGCTCTTATCGTCCAGGCCGTAGCCTTGCAGCAAGTCCAGCGCCACCTTGCGTGTGCCACTGCCTGGCGCACCAATGGCCACTTTTTTGCCCGCCAATGCGTCTAGGCCTTGCGACAAACTTTTGGACAGCGCAGCTGAGCGGGTGAAGATCCAGATCGGCTCGTAGCCAATCACCCCCAACGAGCGCAATGGTGTGTCTTCGTCGCTTTTCTGTGGATCAATCGACAGCAGGCCCAAC
>JAYVJV010000011.1:0-3336 GCA_043769005.1 Polaromonas sp.
CAATTTGATCTGCACCGCTTGCGGGTCTGGCCATGATGATCTCCTGGGGGTGGGGAGATCATATTATTCACTATTTTATTGGGAATCGGAATTACCCCATGGATTGAACAACCTGGTTCAAGTGCAAAAAGACATCCAGGCTTGTGAGACAGCCCGATCGCTCAGCCACGAGCGAATGCACCACCCCAGTCAGCTCAGTGCCCCACTACAAGCGCTGCTCGCCCACGGCATGCGCATCAGCGGCCCAGCCCATGCACAGAACTTGCAAACCACCGCGCAGGCGCGCAACCAGGCGGCTGCGCTGTTTGATAACTTTGACGTGCTGCTGGCACCCAGCAGCATGGGCGAGGCACCGCCTTTCAACCTGGGCACGACAGGCGACCCGCTGTTTTGCCGCACCTGGACGCTGCTGGGCCTGCCCTGCATTCACCTGCCCTTTATGCAGGGCCGCAGTGGCTTACCGGTCGGGCTGCAATTGGTGGGCGCTTACGGCGACGACCATCGCCTGCTGGCGGCGGCGCACTGGGTGCATGCGCGCTTGCAATGCGCCGCCAGCGACAGCACGCACCCCGGCTGAGGGAATTACCTAGCTGGCCTTTTGCCAAGTACGGGTAGCATGTTGCTGAAGTTGCGCGACGTGATGGTCAAGTCACTTTAAACCTTTTTGCAGTGCACTCTATGCCTCATTTTCACCAGCATTTTCGCCGTATAGCCCTTATTTTATGTGCGTAAGCAGCTATTTTTTTGATAGCACTTATGGCGCGCTTGGCAGCCAAAGCCAGAGACCTGGGTCTTGGGCGGCAAGTTTGAAAAACTCATCAAGGATGCCGGCATCCAGGTGGATCCTTGAGAGATTTATGGCAGAAACCGCTAGCCGCCTACATTCATTTTGTTTTTCTGCGTTACCCCAACCCCCAGCAAACCACTGACTCCATGATTCAACATATTCAAGCCAACGGTATCCGCATCGCCTGCCGCATTGACGGCCCGACCAATGGGGATAGCCATGCCCCTGTCGTCGTCCTGAGCAACAGCCTCATGTCCAGCCACGCCATGTGGGACGACACCCTGCCCGCCCTGTCCGACAGGTACCGCGTGCTGCGCTACGACACGCGTGGCCACGGGCAGTCGCAGGTCACGCCCGCGCCCTATAGCATTGCGCTGCTTGCGCAAGACCTGGTGGGCTTGCTGGATGCGCTGAAAATCCAGCAAGCACATTGCGTTGGTCTGTCGATGGGCGGTATGATTTGCCAGTACGTGGGCGCGCACCACCCCGAGCGGGTGCTGTCCCTGGGCCTGTGCGACACCGCCAGCGAAATGCCACCGCGCTCACTGTGGGAAGAGCGCTTTGCCACGGCGCACGCACAGGGCATTGCAGGCTTGGTGGACGGCACCATCAAGCGCTGGTTTGTCGGTGGGTTTATTGAACGTGCTCCTGAGAAAATTGCAGCCGTGCGCAGCATGATTCTGGCCACACCTGTCGAAGGCTATTTGGGCTGCGCCAGTGCGGTGCGCGACATGGCGCAAACCACCATGTTGCTGAAAATCAAAGCACCCACACTGGTGCTGGTAGGCAAGCAAGACCCTGCGTGTACCGTGGAGCAATCCACGGTGTTGCAGCGCATGATTGACGGCTCGCGCATGGAGGTGATTGACAACGCCGCGCATTTGTCCAACATCGAGCAGCCCGCAGAGTTCAACCGCATCTTGCGCGGTTTTTTAGACAGTGTGCAATAAATTCCCCCTTCTTAACGCTTCAGGAATCACCATGCGTCCTACCCTTCGCCTCTTCGCCACACTGTGCCTGGGCGCATTCGCCTTCACAGCCCAAGCCCAAACCTTCCCCGACCGCCCGGTCAAAATGGTGGTACCACTCACCGCAGGCTCAGGGGCCGACATCGCGGGCCGCATCGTTGCCAAATACCTTACAGAATTGTGGAAGCAACCCGTCATCATCGAGAACCGGCCCGGCGCGGGTGGCCTGATTGGCACGGGCGCAGTGGTCAGCGCCCCGGCGGACGGCTACACCCTGCTGGTGCAATCGGCCTCCTACGCAGCCAACCCGGCCATCTATAAAAAGCTGCCCTACGATCCGCAGAAAAGTCTGATCGACGTGAACATTTTGGGCACCACACCCTACCTGCTGGTCACCTCGCCCGACGGGCCGTACAAGAGCATCAAAGACCTGGTGGCTGCGGCCAAGGCCAAGCCCGGCGATGTGCCCTTTGCCTCTGCGGGCCTGGGCAGCTCCACCCATCTGACGGCCGAATATTTCAACCAGGTCATGGGCATCCAGATGCTGCACATCCCCTACAAGGGATCGCCCGAGGCGATCCAGGACTCGATGGTGGGGCGCACCGCCTACTACATGGCCCCCATCGGTACGGCGCTGGGTCAAGTCAAAGGCGGCAAACTACGCGTGCTGGGCGTGACCAGCAGCGCCCGCGCCGAAGCTGCTGCCGACATTCCCACCATTGCCGAGCAAGGCTACCCAGGCTTCGATATCAGTCTGTGGTTTGGCGTATGGGCACCCGCAGGTACACCCGCTGCTGTGGTTCAAAAGATCAACACCGATATCAACCGCGCCATGCAAGACCCCGAGGTCAAAGCCGCCTACGCCCGCGTAGACATCGCCATCAAGCCCATGTCGAGCGATCAATTTGCCAGCTTCGTGCAAAGCGAAATTGCCAAGTACCAAAAAATTGCGAAAGAGGCGCGTATTGAGCCGCAATAAAACTGCACCCATCCATGATGCAAACCCAGGTAGCCAGCGCAACACAGGCAGTGGATGCCTCGATGTCAGCGCCTCTGTGCCAAGCGCCTGACCCCGTCCTGCGCAGGCCGCGCTTCACGCTGCCTGCGGGTGCCACCGACTGCCATGCCCACATCTGCGGGCCGGCGCATCTATACCCGTATGCCGCCCAGCGCATCTACACCCCGCCTGATGCGCTCTTGCATGACTACCGTGCATTGCTGAACACTCTGGGTGTAGAGCGCGCCGTGATCGTCCAGCCCAGTGTGTATGGCGACGACAACCGCGCGCTGCTGGCCGCGCTGGCTACCGACCTCGTAAATCTGCGCGGCATCGCCGTCGTCCGACCCAGCATCAGCGATAACGCACTAGGAGTCTGGGCGGCAGAACGATTTCCAATCCGCCTAAACGCTGGCAGGGCATCTCGGTGATGCTCAATGCCTCCATCAACGCCTACGTCGGTGGTGGCGTGGTGGACACTGAGTACCCACCCAGCGCATCAAATGGGCACTTTCCCCGCACTTTTCCCCTCAAGCCATCTGCATGGCCCCCATTCTGCGCAGATTGAGCGCCATGCACACGAG
>JAYVJV010000012.1:0-15635 GCA_043769005.1 Polaromonas sp.
GTAGTTGAGCAGTTTAAATTCTGTAGGCCCCAGCCGCAGCTCTGCGCCCTGGTAGCTCACGCGGTGGGTGGCGCTGTCCAGCCCAAGCGCACCGATCAAGAGTTGCCCCGCCACCTGCTCGGGTGCGCGGCGGCGCAGCACCGCGCGGATGCGGGCCATCAGCTCTTGGGTTGAAAAGGGTTTGGTAATGTAGTCGTCTGCGCCTGCATCCAGGCCCTGGATTTTGTCTGGCTCGTCGCTGCGCGCCGTCAACATCAAAATCGGCACGGGCTTGGTACGCTCATTACTGCGCCATTTGCGTGCCAGGCTCAGGCCGGTAGCACCGGGCAGCATCCAGTCGAGCAAGATCACATCGGGCAGCACGGCATCCAGCTCGCGCTGGGCTTGCTCACCATCGCCAGCAATGATGGGCTCAAACCCGTGGTGGCGCAGATTGATAGCGACCAGCTCGGCAATGGCGGGCTCGTCTTCTACGATCAATACGCGGGGTTGCTTCATCTAACCTACCGCCGATTCAATGTCTTGCATCGAGCTGTGCCGCACATCGGCCCCCTTCACCACATAGATGATCGACTCGGCAATGTTCTTGGCATGGTCTCCTATGCGCTCGATCGCCTTGGCCACAAACAGTAAATCCAGGCTGGGAGAGATCATGCGCGGGTCTTCCATCATGTAGGTGACCAGCTTGCGCACAAAGCCGCCAAACTCGCGGTCAATCAAATCGTCTTCTTTCAATATGGCCACTGCCGCCTGCGCATCGAGCCGGGCAAAGGCATCCAGCGACTTGCGCAGCAGGCCCGAGGCCAGCTCAACGGCCACATTGAGTTCGCGCACTGGCAAAGAGCGCGACAGGCCGCTGGCAATCATGCTTTTGACCATGCGGGCAATTTTTTGCGCCTCGTCGCCCGCACGCTCCAGATTGGCCGTCATGCGCGAAATAGCCATCAGCAGACGCAAATCACGCGCGGTAGGTTGTCTGCGACCAATGATGGAGCTGATCTCGCGGTCGATCTGCACCTCCATGGCGTTAACGCGCTCTTCGGCGGCAATCACCTGGTCGGCGACTTCATTGCTGAAGGTGGTGAGCGCCTCAATGGCGCTGCGGGTTTGCGACTCGACCAGCCCGGCCATTTCCATCATGCGCGCCGTCACGGCGTTCAGGTCGGTATCGAATTGGGTGGAGAGGTGTTTATCTGCCATGGCTTTTCCTTTCGGGATGCGCTTAACCAAAGCGCCCGGTAATATAGTCTTCAGTCTCTTGGCGTTTGGGCTTGAAAAATATCTGCTCGGTTTCACCAAACTCCATCAAGTCGCCTAAATACATATAGGCCGTGTAGTCGCTGCAGCGCGCAGCCTGCTGCATGTTGTGGGTGACGATGACCACGGTGTAATCAGCTTTGAGCTCAGCTATCAGCTCTTCGATCTTGGCGGTGGATATGGGGTCAAGCGCCGAGCACGGCTCGTCCAAAAGCAGCACCTCGGGCTTTATGGCAATGCCACGCGCAATGCACAGGCGCTGCTGCTGCCCGCCCGACAAGCCCGCACCACTTTGGCCCAACTTGTCTTTTACCTCGTTCCACAGCGCAGCCTTGCGCAGCGCCCACTCCACCCGGTCGTCCATGTCGCTAGCGTTTAAATTGTCAAACAGCTTTACGCCAAAGGCAATGTTGTCATAAATAGACATGGGAAACGGTGTGGGCTTTTGAAACACCATGCCCACCTTGGCGCGGATCAAGGCGACATCGTGCTTGCTGGTTAAAAGGTTTTCACCGTCGAGCAATATTTCACCCGTGGCGCGCTGCTCGGGGTACAGCTCGAACATGCGGTTAAAGGTGCGCAGCAAGGTAGATTTACCGCAGCCCGAGGGGCCAATGAAGGCGGTGACTTTGTTTTTAGGGATGGTCAGGCTCACGTTTTTCAAGGCCTGAAACTTGCCGTAGTAAAAGTTTAAATCTTTCACTACCAGCTTGGGCACTTCCATCACTTGCATCTGATCGTTGTTCATTTTTAGTGTTTGTTCCTTGCGAGCACACGCGCCAAAATATTCAGCCCCAGCACCGCCAGCGTGATGATGAGTACACCCGCCCAGGCCAGTTTTTGCCAGTTTTCATAGGGGCTCATGGCAAATTTAAAAATGGTGACTGGCAGGCTGGCCATTGGCTCGGCTAGGTTAGTGGTCCAAAACTGGTTGCTCAGCGCAGTAAACAAGAGCGGCGCCGTCTCGCCTGCAATGCGCGCCACGGCCAGCAATATGCCTGTGAGCACACCCGCGCGCGATGCCCGCAGGGTAATGCCCAGAGTCACCTTCCACTTGGGCGCGCCCAGCGCGTAAGCGGCCTCGCGCAGGCCAGCGGGCACCAGGGCCAGCATGTTTTCGGTGGTGCGAATCACCACCGAAATCACAATCAAGGCCAAAGCCAGCACCCCAGCAGCACCGCTAAACGACTTGAAGCGCGTAACCACCACCGCATAGACAAACAGGCCAATCACAATACTGGGCGCAGACAACAAAATGTCATTGACAAAACGCGTCAGCGATGCCAACGGGTTTTTGCTGCCGTACTCGGCCAAATACACCCCCGCCATGATGCCTATGGGCGTACCGATACAGGTGGCCAGTGACACCATCAAGAACGAGCCCCACAGGGCGTTGGCCAAGCCCCCGGATTCGTTGGGTGGTGGTGTCATTTCTGTGAAGGTCGCTATAGCCAAACCTGCAAAACCCAAGCGCACGGTCTCCCACAAAATCCAGGCCAACCAAAACAGGCCAAAAGCCATGGCCGCCAAAGACAGAGTGAGGGCGACCCGGTTGGTGAGTTTGCGCCGGGCAAATTTTGCCTGCCGGGCATTTTGCACGCTATGCGCAGGCTGCGCGCTGGCAGGGCCAGATGCGGTGGTGGGCAACACAGCGCTCATGACTTAGTGCCTTCCGATTTTCTGAGCTGGGACAAAAACAACTTGGACAAACTCAGCACCACAAAGGTGATGAAGAACAGCACCAAACCGAGATAAATCAGCGATGCCTGGTGCAAGCCCTCGCCCGCCTCGGCAAACTCGTTGGCCAGCGCCGAGGTAATGCTGTTGGCCGCCTGAAACACACTGAGCGAGTCCAGCTGGTTCATGTTGCCAATCACAAACGTGACCGCCATGGTCTCGCCAATAGCGCGACCCAGCCCCAGCATGATGCCGCCCACCACACCCGCCTTGGTATAGGGAAGCACCACCTTCCACATCACCTCCCAGGTGGTAGAGCCCAGCCCATAGGCGGATTCTTTGAGGAGTGGCGGGGTCACCTCAAACACATCGCGCATCACCGAAGCGATAAACGGAATAATCATGATCGCCAAAATAATGCCAGCGCTCAATATGCCAATGCCCACCGGCGGGCCAGACACCAGTGCGCCGAGATAAGGCACGCCGCTGAACGCCGCCTGCAAAGGCTGCTGCACATAGGTAGCAAGGATAGGGCCAAACACCAGCAAGCCCCACATGCCGTACACAATCGACGGAACGGCAGCCAGTAGCTCAATGGCCGTACCCAGCGGGCGTTTGAGCCATGCAGGTGACATCTCGGTTAAAAAAAGCGCGATGCCAAAGCTGACGGGTACAGCAATCACCAAGGCAATCAGCGATGTGGCCAGCGTGCCATAAATCATCACCAGGCCGCCGTAGTCGTTTTGCACCGGGTCCCACACGCTGCGGGTCAAGAAACTCAAACCGTATTTTTCAATCGCAGGCCAAGCCCCCACCACCAATGAGGCCAAGATGGCGAACAACAAAGACAGCGTCAGCAGCGCAGCACCGCGCGCTGTCCAGCCAAAAAGCCTATCTGCCATATTCAAGCTCATACTACTGCCAACTATTAGAATGCTTTTCAGCCTCTAGCCCTCTAAAATACAGCGTAAGAAGCTATTAAATACATAGCGTCTTGATGCACTATGGATACCTTACTTGACCGCCACCGGCTTCCCAGCGGCATCTTTGATCTCGGCCCACACGCGTTGCACAGCGGGTTTGATGGCATCTGGCATCGGCACATAGTCGAGATCTTCGGCCATTTTGTCACCGTTGTCATAGGCCCAGGCAAAAAACTTTAAAGCGGTGCTGGCTTGCACGGGTTTGTCTTGGCTTTTATGCATCAAGATAAAGGTAGCGCCGCTGATGGGCCAGGCATCTTTGCCGGGCTGGTCGGTCAAAATTTGGTAAAAGCTTTTGCTCCAGTCTGCCCCCGCTGCCGCCGCTTTGAAGGTTGCGTCGTCGGGCGCTACAAAGGCACCCGATGCATTTTGCATTTGCGCGTAGTTCATTTTGCTTTGCTTGACGTAGGCATACTCTACATAGCCAATCGAGTTCGGCAGACGGCCCACAAAGGCGGCCACGCCTTCGTTACCTTTGCCGCCGGTGCCGGTAGGCCACTTTACTGCTGTGCCCTCGCCCACTTTGGTTTTCCATTCGGCATTGGTTTTACTCAGGTAGTTGGTAAAAATAAAACTGGTGCCCGAGCCATCGGCCCGCTGCACGGGCGCTATCACTGCGTCTGGCAAAGGCAGAGTGGGGTTGAGGGTTTTAATCGCCGCGTCGTTCCATTTGGTGATCTTGCCCAGGTAAATATCGCCCAGTACCTGGCCGTTGAGTTTGAGCTGCCCGGGCGTGATGCCCTTGATATTGACCACCGGCACCACGCCGCCAATCACCATCGGAAACTGCACCAGGTTTTTGGCCTTCAGTTCTTCGTCTTTCAGCGGCATGTCTGAGGCACCAAAATCCACCGTCTTAGCATCAATCTGGCGCAACCCCGCGCCTGAGCCGACCGACTGGTAATTGATCTTGCCGCCCGTGGCTTTGTAGTATTCAGAAGCCCATTTGGCGTACAAGGGCGCTGGGAATGTGGCACCCGCACCGGTAACGTCTTGCGCCAAGGCCCAGGCACTGGCGGTGATGGCCAGCAGGGCGACGCAGAAAGAACGATTGACAGTAGCTTGCATAGTGAACTCCTCAATGTGTGACTATGAAGTGAACTGTAATGGGCGACTATGACAGTAGTGTGACAGCCATGCAAGCTGCCACCACACTGGCCGAATCCCATTGAGCTAGCCGAATTCCGCTTTCTTACGGGCGCGCCATCTTGCAAGTGGTGGACAGCTCGGCGCGCGCCGCGTCCATGGTTTTGATGACTCTGAAACCGTAGCCCGAGCCTTCCACATCAAACCGCACACCCGGTGCGCCCAGCTTGTCCATCAGGCCCACGACCAGGGGCTGCTGAAACTGGTGGTCAGCTTCGCGCATCACCCCTTTTTGACCTGCAAATACGACGTTAGCCTTTGATAAACGCGCGTAAGCAGCTATTACATCTATAGCATTATGTACCACTGACACACCTTCCAAAGCCTGCGCCAGTGCCTCCACCATCATCTGCATACGCAGGTGCACGTAGTCGTCTTGCGGCTTGGAAAAGCGCTGTTTGAAACTTTGGTAAAACGCCTCAGACTCTTTGGTTTGCACGTTAGGCATCCACTCGGCCACGGCTATTACCTTGCCCACGCCCGCCTCGCCAATGGCGGCGGGCGCGCCCAGGGCGTTTCCGTAGAAGGTGTAGAACTTGCCGTCATAGCCCGCCTCTTTGGCGGCCTTGACCAGCAGCGTCAAATCGTTCCCCCAGTTACCCGTTATCACCGCTTGCGCACCACTGGCTTTAATTTTGGCGGCATAGGGCGCAAAGTCTTTGATGCGGCCTAGCGGGTGCAACTCGTCACCCACGATCGCCACGTCCGCACGCTGCGCACCTAACTGCCTGCGCGCCTCGCGCAGCACGGCCTGGCCAAAACTGTAGTCCTGGCCGATCAGGTAGGCGGCCTTCACACTCTTGTCGTCCCTCAGCACCTCCATCAGCGCGGCCATGCGCATGTCGGCATGGGCATCAAATCGGAAATGCCAGGGGCTGCATTTCTCGTTGGTCAAACTCGGGTCAACGGCGGAGTAGTTGAGAAAGATCACCCTCTTGGCAGGCTCGCGCTCATTGTGTTTATTCACCGCGTCAATCAAAGCCGCTGCCGTGGCCGAACTATTGCCCTGGGTGATGAACTGTGCGCCATCGTCAATCGCCGAGCGCAGCGCTGTCAGCGCCTCTTCGGTCTGGCCCTTGCTGTCATAGCGCACCAGCTCCAGACGGCGTGCACCACTGGCCAGCCGCACACCGCCACGCGCATTGACCCGCTCGCAGGCCCACACCAAATTGCGAAACACAGCCTCGCCTGTGTTGGCAAACGGGCCCGATAGGCCCTCGATCATTGCTATTTTTATAGTAGCTGCTTGCGCATTATTTTGTTGGGCTAGAGCCTCAAATGCTTGCAAAAAACCAGCCGATATGGATGCCATGGCAGTACTTTTCAATAGCCTGCGGCGCAAAATATTCATCGTCATTCTTCCCTTGAAATATCCACTGCGGCCAACAGATACAGGCCATGCGGCAAACGCACTGCGCCAATAGGGGTGCAGCCAGCAAAGCCGCGAAGTGTACTAGGAGTTATTCCATGTTATTTGCACCATCCTTACTCGGCCGCAGCACCCGTTATGCCTGCGCCCCTACCGCCTACCTCAACGCAGGCAGTTTCGACAGCTTGTTTGGCAGCGCTGCACGGCCTGCCGCGCCAGAAATGCGGCTAGAAAAGACCGAAGGTTCGGTCACCCTGTCCATCGATGTACCGGGCTTGGCCAAAGACCAACTCACTATCGCCATAGAGGGCGACGTGGTGCGCATCGACTCCAAAGCCGATGCTCCGCGCAGCTTCAAGGCGGCTTACCAGCTAGCCGATGAAATTGACGCCGCCGCCAGCGAGGCTAAGCTGGAGAATGGTGTGTTGACCTTGAAGCTAGGCAAGGTCGTGCCTGCAAGCCGCGAGACGGTGTTGACGATTAGTTGAACTCTCTTGAGTTCAAGGCGTGGCAAATCCATCGTATCGGGTTGCCATGGGGGACACCTGAGCTGACGCAGGTGGCATAAAGGTTGGATAATAGCGATTCCCCCCCCATTCCTTGACCCGCGAGAGACCCCCCATGAGCTACAACAACACCCAACTTTTGATCGACAACCAATGGCGCGATGCGCAGGGCAGCAAAACCCTGGCCGTGGTCAACCCCGCAACGGGTAGCGAGATTGGCCGGGTGGCGCATGCCTCTACGGCCGATTTGGATGCCGCCCTGGTCGCTGCGCAAAAAGGCTTTATCACTTGGCGCGCCATGTCCGCCATCGAGCGCAGCAAAATCATGCGCCAAGCCGCCGTGCTGATGCGCGAACGTGCCGACAAAATAGCCATGCTGATGACGCTGGAGCAAGGCAAGCCACTGGCTGAGGCCAAAGTCGAATGCATGGCCTCGGCCGACATCATTGAGTACTTTGCCGAAGAAGGTCGCCGCATTGCGGGCCGCATTGTCGCGCCGCGCGCGGCTAATGTGCAGCAGCAAGTGCTGAAAGAGCCCGTCGGTGTAGTGGCGGCATTCACACCCTGGAACTTCCCTATCAACCAGGTGGTGCGCAAAATGTCGGCGGCGCTGGCTACGGGCTGCTCCATCATCGTCAAGGCCCCGGAAGAAACCCCCGCCTCGCCCGCCGAGCTGGTGCGCGCCTTTGTGGATGCAGGCGTGCCCCCAGGCGTAGTGAGCCTGGTGTACGGTAATCCGGCCGAGATTTCGTCCTACCTGATCGCCCACCCCATCGTGCGCAAGATCACCTTCACCGGTTCTACCGCCGTGGGTAAACAACTGGCCGCCATGGCCGGCCAGCACATGAAGCGCGCCACCATGGAGCTGGGTGGCCACGCCCCCGTCATCGTCTGCGAGGATGCCGACGTAGCGCTGGCGGTCAAGGCCTCTGCCGGAGCCAAGTTCCGCAACGCAGGCCAGGTGTGTATTGCACCCACGCGCTTTTTGGTGCATAACAGCGTGAAGGCCGAGTTCACCAAAGCCATGCTCGAATTCACCGGGAAAATCAAGGTGGGTGACGGCACCACGGCGGGCACCACCATGGGCCCGCTGGCTAACGCACGCCGCCTGGACGCGATGAAGCAGATCACTGAAAAAACCCTAGCCGCTGGTGCCAAGCTGGAAACCGGCGGTGCGCGCATCGGCTCGGCAGGCAACTTCTTTGCGCCCACCGTGTTCAGCGATGTACCGTTAAACGCCGACATGTTCAACAACGAGCCGTTTGGCCCGCTGGTGGGCATTCGCGGTTTTGACACGCTGCAAGAAGCCATCGACGAGTCCAACCGCCTGCCCTACGGCCTGTCCAGCTATGCCTTCACCAAGAGCCTGAAAAACGCCCACGCCATCAGCCACGGCATCGAAGCCGGCATGGTCTGGATCAACCAGCCCGCCGCCCCCGTGCCCGAGATGCCCTTTGGCGGCGTGAAGGACTCGGGCTACGGATCGGAAGGCGGCATGGAGGCGCTGGAGGCTTACCTCAACACCAAGACGGTATCGACGATGATGGTCTAAAAACTCCTCACTCATTCAAAACGCCGGCCATTGTGTCGGCGTTTTTTTTCGCTCTCGCGTGCCTGCGTTCGTCGCATCTTGTGCGGCGTGTAAGAAAATTAGTTTTCCTTGATAACTGTTTATTTATACAGTATATTTAGGCATGCTCCCCCTGCGCACTTTTTTTGTCGATTTCAACTCCTATTTCGCTTCGGTAGAACAGCAAGTCAACCCGGCCTTGCGGGGCAAGCCCGTGGGCGTGGTGCCGATGATGGCCGAGAGCACCTGCTGCATCGCCGCCAGCTACGAGGCCAAGCGCTTTGGCGTAAAGACCGGCACCATGGTGCGCGAGGCACGCAAGCTGTGCCCGGGAATCATTTTTATTGAGGCCCAGCACGCTATTTATGTGCACTACCACCAACTGGCCGTAGCCGCCGTAGACCGTATAGTGCCGGTGCGCCAGGTGATGAGCATTGACGAGATGGAGTGCGAGCTGCCCACGCGCTGGCGCTCGCGCGAGCAGGCCACACGCATTGCCGCAGCGGTAAAAAAAGAAATTTTGAGCACCGTGGGCGACCAGTTGCACACCAGCATTGGGGTCGCGCCCAACACCTTGCTGGGTAAACTGGCCTCGGACATGCAAAAACCCAATGGGCTGGTGATTTTGGAGGCGCAAGACCTGCCCCACGGCCTGTTTCATCTGCAACTGCAAGACATCACTGGCATTGGCCGCAGCATGCTGGCGCGGCTGAACCAGGGCGGCATCCACAGCGTAGAGCAGCTCTACGCCGCACCACGCGATGTGCTGCACACCGTGTGGGGCGGCGTGATGGGCGACGAGATGTATGACAAGCTGCGCGGCGTATGGTATGCCCCGCGCACCGTGGTGGCGCGCAGCCTGGGGCACTCACATATTTTGCCGCCCGAACTGCGCAACCCAGTGGGTGCCTTTGGCGTGCTCAACCGCCTGACGCAAAAAGCCGCCATGCGCCTGCGCAAACAGCAGTTTTACGCCACGGGCATGAGCGTGAGCGTACGCAGCGACCACCGCTACCGCAGCGACGCACCCAGCTCGCACGGTGGCCACCGTGATACCCGCTTTGGTGAAACGCAAAGCACTCAGTTTTTTCTGCACGCCCTTGATACCCTATGGCAAAGCGGCCTGTGCCAATTGCAGCACCCCAAGGGCGTAGGCATGGTGCTGCACGGCTTGGTGCCCGCCAGCATGCACACGCCATCGCTGTTTGATGAAGCGGGCAAGCCAACGGCCCGTGCCTTGCAAGGTACTGCCCCCACAGACAGCCCCCGTAGCTTGGCCCATATACAAAACGCCAAAACCCTACGCGACCCCACGCGCCTGCTGGCCGCGATGGACGTGATCAACAAAACCCAAGGCAAAAACGCGCTGTATTTTGCTACGGCGCACAACGCGCTGAACAATGCGCCCATGCGCATTGCATTTACCCGGATACCCGATATCGAAACCGAGCGGTGACAGGTCTATTAATGCTATTAATAAAATAGCTGCTTACGCAATATTTTTGTGGGCTGCAGGCCGATTAGGTTGTAATAATCCAGCCTTCCAGCGCATCCATCTTCTTGGGCAAACCATAGTGCTTGTCACCACCCTCCCACTGTGCCTTGGCCCAGGCCGCTTGCAGCATGCACAGCACAGCATCCAGGCTGTCGCCGCTGGCATCGCCTATCAAGGTGTCGCGCTGCGCGTGGCTGAGTTTGAGGCGCAGCTTCAGACGGGTGTGGCCCATCTCCAGCGCAGTGATCAGGTCTTTGCGGGCAATCAGGCGCTCGGGGGTTTGTTTGGCCTTGTCGTCGGATTTGTAGCTGCGGTTGCCCAGTATTTCGCGCGCCAGCAGGCCGGGGTAGGCCTCCAGGGCCACGCGGCGGGGCTGGCCTGCTGCGTCTTGGTCCGCTTTGGCACCACCGCGCAGGCCCGGCAAATGCACGCCCGCATCCATCAGGCGCGGCACACCAGCGTGCAGCATATAGGCCACGGGCGGGTTCACCCATTTCATGCTGGGGCTGGAACCTGCGGGCACATCGGTGGCGCGGTGGGCAAACTTAGCCCCCACCGGACGGGCATCGCAAAAGGCTTTGAAGGTGGCGCGAATATCCTGGCGCGATAAAGCAGCATAGTGGTGCATACAGGCAGTCCAGTCGGTGGGCCAGTGCAAATGCTCCACCAGTTCGCGCGGCAGGCCAAAGGGCAAATCAAATCCACCGATCCAGTCGGCGTGCGATGTGAGCCAGGTGCTAAAACCGTCCAGCGTGTCTATGCGCTCCAGGCCAGATAGCAACACGCGCCCGTTCGTGCTGGAGCCCAGCGCGAAAACAATGGGTTTTCGTTTGCTGGGGCTGCTGGAAAAATCGCATCCAATCACTTGCATAAAACATCATAACCCATTCTCAGAATTTGAACTGCCATTTTGGCTTTCTTTTTGTCTTCTTTTGTGTCTTTTGCGTAAGCTTCGCGTCCTCTGCGTCCTCTGCGTCCGCAAGTCCGGTATTTTTCTTCGTCTTCACAGCATTCAACCCAACGCCAACGCGATCACGCCCACCGCAATCGCCGCTGCGCCCACCACGCGCAACCAGCGGTCGCCCTCGCCTAGCAAGTGCCCGCCAATCAAGGCGGCAAACAGCATGCTGACCTCGCGCGCTGGCGCGACGTGGCTGACTGGGGCGATCAGCACAGCGTAGAGCACGCACACATAGGCAATGGGGCTGAAGACAGCCACTACGGCGGCGTATTTCCATTGCAGCTTCCACAAACGCTTGGCCTCTGGGATGTCGCGCAGCACGGGCACCACCGCATAGGGCAGGCGCAAAATGTTGCACCAGTAGTCAAACAATATGGGGGACAGCGCGATGATCTTCACCGCATAGGCATCCAGCACGGTGTAGCAGGCGATCAACGCGCCTGTGAGCAGGCCCCAGAACACACCAGCTTTCACGCGCTCTCTTTTCGCCGGGTCATGCGCGGCTTTGAACAGCGCCGGGCCGCCCGCGACTAAAAACACACCGATGACGACCCCGGCAATACCCAGCGCGCCAAAGGCCGACAAACGTTCACCAAAAACCACCACCGCCACCGACGAGGACAAAAGCGGCCCGCTGCCGCGTGCCAGCGGGTACACAATAGTCAAATCACTCTTGCGGTAGCCCGTGAGCAGGCAGAAAAAATACACCCAATGCACGAAACCACTCAGGGCAATCAAACCCCATTCGGTTATGCCCCAGGTGGGCACCACAGTCCAGCCGAACCAAATGCACAGCGGTGACCAGACGACAAACATAATGGCGGCGCTGAAGAAAGTAAAGCGCGCATCGCCATGCGCTTTTTTGGCCGCGATGTTCCAGCCCGCGTGGATCAACGCGCCAAGCAAAACCAGAAGAACTGCCGTGAGAGGCACGGTGCGCGCCGGAAAGATCGTAAAACGGGGTCAGAGCAAAATTTCGTTACACGTTTCGCGCTACGACCGCGTTCGTTTCCTGAATTTTGATCTGACCCCGTTTTACTAGGCCCGGCCAATGATGCTGGCGGTGGCCATCAGCTCTTCGAGCAGGGCCAGCGACACCTTGCCGCTGACACCATAGGGGTCGAGCTCGGGGCGCTCTGAATACTTGAGCACGATGGAGGTGTTGAGCTTGGCCAGATTGACCTGCCCCATAGTCCAGCCGCCAAAACGGCGCTCGGTGATTTCCTCAAAGTCGAGCAGCACCACATCTTTGTGGCGAGTGTCTTTGCTGATATGGTTGTACAACTCGCTCACCGCGCCGCGCCCGCCCTCTATGGCTTGCAAAAATATGCCTGCGCCGTAGCACAAAATGCCAGTGATGCCACTGGCCGGGTTGTGCGTTCGCGAGGTGGCCAAAATGGCGTCGATATGCTCGGTCTTGGTGGGGTCTGCGAGGCGGCTGACGTAGAGGAGGCGAACTAGCATGGGGGAGTCCCTTGGTTGGTGCGGTACGTAAATGGGGCTTGCATTGCGGCTTACTGCTGCGGCTACTGCTGTGTGGTGCCCTGGCGCGGAATCAGCGCTAAAAACTCGCGGCGCAGGTTGGCATCTTTCAAAAAGCTGCCGCGCATGACAGAGTTGATCATCTTGCTGTCCATGTCTTTTACGCCGCGCCAGCCCATGCAGTAGTGGCTGGCCTCCATCACAATGGCCAGGCCATCAGGCTGGGTTTTTTGCTGGATCAAGTCGGCAAACTGCACCACGGCTTCCTCTTGAATCTGCGGGCGGTTCATCACCCATTCGGCCAGGCGAGCGTATTTGGACAAGCCGATCACATTGGTGTGCTCATTGGGCATCACGCCGATCCATACTTTGCCGATCACCGGGCAAAAGTGGTGGCTGCAGGCGCTGCGCACGGTAATCGGGCCGACGATCATCAGCTCGTTTAAATGCTCGGCGTTGGGGAACTCTGTGATGGCAGGCACAGGCACGTAGCGGCCTTTGAAGACCTCGTTCAGGTACATTTTGGCCACACGACGCGCTGTGTTGTGGGTATTGTGATCGCCGTCGGTGTCAATCACCAGGCTGTCGAGCACGCCCTTCATTTTGTCTTCCACCTCGTCCAGCAGTTTCTCCAACTCGCCTGGCTGGATGAAGTCAGCAATATTGTCGTTGGCATTAAAGCGTTTTTTGGATGCCTTGACGCGTTCGCGGATAACGGCGGACATGGGCCGGCCGATGTCTGTGTCGGTGGTGTTCATAGAAGTTGCGGTTTTCATTAACATGCCAATATCGTAACCGATCTATTTTTATAGGGTTATTCGATTTTTATCCAATTAAATAGCGCGTAAGAAGCTATGTATTTAATAGCAAATAGCAATCCTGGGGGCGCTGCACCCGTCAATACCGGTTGCCCGTCAGCCACAATGCAGCGCGCATAGCGGCATAGGCCACACGGTCTAGCATGCGTTGCAGCCAGGGGCGGTGGGCATACTCTGCCGGGTCAATCTGCACGCCGCCCTCCTGCATGGCGTGTACCAGTTTGGCGCGCAGTGCCTGGGCAAACTCGCCGGCCTGCACCACTACATTGGCCTCTCGCGCCAGCAGCAGGCTCAAAGGGTCCAGGTTAGACGAGCCAACTGTTGCCCAGGCCTTGGGCGACTGGGCATCAATCACCGCCACCTTGGCGTGCAAAAAACTGCGTGCGTACTCATGAATTTCTATGTCCGCTGCCAACAGCGCGCTGTAGACTGGGCGGGCCGCGTGGTACTGCATAAAGTATTCGTAACGGCCTTGCAGCAAGAGCCTGACTTTTACGCCCCGCCCGGCTGCGGCCAGTAAGGCGCGGCGCAGCTTGCCACCAGGCAAAAAGTAGGCATTGGCAATGATGATCTCGTGGTGTGCCTCGCCAATGGCTTTGAGGTAAGCCCGCTCGATGCGCATGCGGTTACGCAAGTTGTCACGCAATAGCAGTTTAGCCCTTGATATTAGTGTGTTAGCAGCTGCTGAATGCATAGCATGTGATGGTGGCACCGACCTGCCTAAAACGACCGAACGCGAGCTGACCCAGGTCGTCACCGCTGCGCCCAGACCCTGCTTGCGCAAGCTGCGCAGGCTACGCAAGCGTTGCCACAGCTGCTCGGTGGCTGCCAACACCTCGTCCACCAGAGGGCCGACCACCCGCACTGAAAAGTCAAACCGGGGCTGCGCGAGCGCACCGTGGTTAGGGTCGTAATAGTCGTCCAATATATTGATGCCACCGCAAAACGCTACGGCGTGCGCTGTGCCGCCATCGACCACGCACAGCTTGCGGTGCAGCCTGCGCCACTGTCTGGGCAGCAGCAAGCCCAGCCGCCCCATCGGATTGAAGGTGCGCCACTGCACTCCAGCAGCATCAAAGCGCTCGCGCCAGTCGGCGGGTAGCTCTCCCGTGCCCGCGCCGTCCACCACCAGTTGCACCCGCACGCCGCGTAGCGCTGCGCGCACCAGCGCCGCGCCCACGTGGGCCCCAGTAGCGGTGAAATCAAAAATATAGGTCTCCAGCCGAATGTCGTGCTGCGCTGCGTCCATGGCGCTTACCAAGGACGGAAAGAACTCTGCCGTGCCTTGCAGCAGTTGCACCTGGTGGCCGTGGTTGCGGTGCGGCATAGGCTACAGGGCAAAGTCTACGATGAGTGGCAAATGGTCGGACATACGCGACCAAACGGCGCCGCGTGGCACATGACTGGCAGTGGGCTGGGCGTGCCGTGCAAACACATGGTCGAGCTGCACCAAGGGCAGGCGCGAGGGAAAGGTGGGGGTGCGTTCGGGTGCGGGCAGCTTGCTATGCGCTCTTGTTTTCATAGCTTCTTGCGCCCATTTTACAGGTGCTACCGGACTATTGAAGTCACCCGCCACCATCAACGTTGCCTTCTTTGGAATTTCACGTTCGATAAACTTGGACAGTTGCGCCAACTGCCGTGTGCGACTGGCGGCGATCAGCCCCAGATGCACCACAATGACATGCACCGAGGCACCGTGCACCAGCACCTCGCTGTGCAGCAGGCCGCGCTGCTCAAAGCGGTGGTCGCTCATGTCTTCATGCTGGTGGTTAATCACCGGCCAGCGCGACAGCAACGCGTTGCCGTGCTCGCCATGGCGCGTGTGGGCATTGGTACGGTACACCGCTTCATAGCCCTCCGGGGCCAGGTAATCAGCCTGCGGCAAGTCGGGCCAGCGGCTGAAGTAGCCAGCCTCTTTGTGGTTGACGCGGCGCACCTCTTGCAGGCACACAATGTCCGCATCAAACTGCTCTACCGCATGCACCATGTCGTGGATTTCCAACCGGCGGTTGGGGCCCAGCCCGCGCACCCCTTTGTGAATGTTCCAGGTGGCAACGCGCAGTGTGGGATGGGAAGTGCTCATAAGGCTATTGTGACAAGGCTTTGCGGCGTTTACCGAGGCATTTTTGCCGCCCTTCTTGCGGTTAGGTGGCGCTGTACAGATACTTTTATCGTGGTATCTGCTATTAAATTATGAGCTGCTTACACCTTATTTTATTGGGCTAATGGCCAATTTAATCATTTTTTTGCATGACATAACGGGGCAGCATCTGCACGGCCTGGGCGTTCGTCGCTGAAAAGCACAGGTCGGCCGCCGCCGCGCAGGGCAGCCACTGGTAGGCCACATGCTCACTCGGACTCAGCCGCACTG
>JAYVJV010000013.1:0-21470 GCA_043769005.1 Polaromonas sp.
GCCAAAAAACTTCTACCAAATCCAGACCAAATTCCGCGACGAGCGCCGCCCGCGCTTTGGCCTGATGCGTGGGCGCGAGTTCATCATGAAGGATGCCTACAGCTTTGACCGCGACGAAGCTAGCGCCAAAGCCAGCTACCAGGTGATGGCCGATGCTTACCGCCGCATCTTTGACCGCTTCGGTTTGAAGTACCGCGCCGTGGCCGCCGACAGCGGCGCAATTGGCGGTGATGCGAGTGAAGAGTTTCAGGTGATAGCCGCTACGGGCGAAGACGCGATTGTGTTTTGCCCCGGCAGCAGTTACGCCGCGAATATGGAGAAGGCCGAGGCCGCGTTGCCTGCGCCGCGTGGAAGTGCGAGCAAAGCCATGGCCAAAACGCCCACCCCCGGCAAGGCCACCTGCGAAGACGTAGCAGCGCTACTCAATGTGCCGCTCAATACCACGGTCAAATCCCTGGTGTTGGCTACTGACACTTTGAACAACAAAGCAGAAGTTGTCAAAAGCCAAATCTGGCTACTGCTGGTGCGCGGTGACCACTCGCTCAACGAAGTGAAGGCCAACAAAGTGCCCGGCCTGGACGTAGGTTTTAGATTTGCCACCGTGCCCGAGATTGAAGCGCATTTTGGCTGCAAGCCCGGCTACCTTGGTCCCATCAACATGAAGCAGCCCGTCAAGATCGTGGCCGACCGCGAAGTTGCCGCCATGCACGACTGGATCTGCGGTGCGAACGAAGAAGACTTCCACATGACTGGCGTGAACTGGGGCCGCGACCTGCCCGAGCCCACGGTCGTCGCTGACATTCGCAACGTGGTGGAGGGCGACCCCTCGCCCGATGGCAAAGGGAAGCTGGCGATAGAGCGCGGCATCGAGATCGGCCAAGTGTTCTACCTCGGCACCAAGTACAGCAAGGCCATGAACGCCACTTTCCTTGATATTGACGGCAAACCCAAGCTGTTTGAGATGGGCTGCTACGGCATCGGCATCACCCGCCTGCCTGCGGCTGCCATCGAGCAAAACCACGACGACAAAGGCATCATCTGGCCCGACGCGCTGGCACCCTTCACGGTGGTAATTTGCCCTATCGACCCCAGCCGCAGTGCGGATGTGAAAGAAGCCAGCGACAAGCTGTACCAGCAACTGCTGGACAACGGCATCGACGTGATTCTGGATGACCGTGGCGAGCGGCCCGGTGCCATGTTTGCCGACTGGGAATTGATCGGCGTGCCGCACCGCGTGACGATTGGCGACCGGGGCCTGAAAGACGGCATGGTGGAGTACCAGCACCGCCGCGATGCAGCAGCCACCAAGGTGCCGCTGGCCAATATTTTTGCGCATGTGAAGCGTAAATTTGTGGCGTAGCTGTTTTGTCTGCAAAGTTTCGGGTGTCAGGCGCCATGACTCAGTTTGAGCATGTAGATAGGCGTACAGCCCTTATAAAGTGTGCGCAATCAGCTACTGTTTTGGTAGCGCCTGTTGGTTGGGTGCAGCCCGCCTATGCGGGGGGGCAGCTCGAAGAACCGCTGGTGGACTCGGTGCGCTCGGCGCTCAGCTCGGCCATTACCAACAGCGCACCGCCGATTCCCGAATTTGCCGATACCGAGAGCAAAATTAAATACCTGCGCTGGCTGGGTGCCATGAGCGACCGCCTACGTCAGAAAAAAGCCGACTTTCAAACCCGCAAAGAATTTCTGGAAACCGTCTGGTACGAGAGCAAGCGCGCGGGCATTGACACTACCATGGTGCTCGGGCTTATCACAGTCGAGAGCAACTTCCGCAAATACGCTGTCAGCCGCGTAGGCGCACGCGGCTACATGCAGATCATGCCCTTTTGGGTGCGCGTGATTGGCGACGGCGACGCAGGCAAGCTCTTTCACATGCAAACCAATATCCGTTTTGGTTGCGTGATTTTGCGCCACTACCTGGAGCGCGAGCGCGGCGATGTGTTTATGGCGCTGGGCCGCTACAACGGCAGCCGGGGTAAGGCCGAGTACCCCAATGCGGTATTTGCGGCGCAAAAACAGTGGGACTACAAGCTGTAAGCCCAATCAAGCCTGAACGGCCTTTTGGAGCTCTCCGCTCTCGTACATCTCCATCATGATGTCCGAGCCGCCGATGAACTCACCCTTCACATACAGCTGGGGGATGGTGGGCCAGTTGCTGTACTCTTTGATGCCCTGGCGGATTTCTGCATCGTCCAGCACATTGACTGTGGCGATGCCTTTGGTATCCACGCCCACGGCTTTCAAGATTTGAATAGCGCGGCCAGAAAAACCGCACTGCGGAAAGCTGGCGTTGCCTTTCATAAACAGCACAACGTCGTTAGATTTGACCAGTTGGTCAATGCGGGTTTGGGTGTCGCTCATGGTGTAACTCCTAAATTTGCCAATTAACGCAATTATCGCAGCCTCGGGGCGTATGGGGGGCGCTTTGGTTATCCTGCATTTACGCAGGTATCCATTGCCCACCCGAGCAGCGCTCAATACCGGTCAGATCTTTGCGGCTTTCTACGCTGCTAAAGCCCTGCTTTTCCAGCAGTTCGCGCACTTGTGCGGCCTGGTCGTGCCCATGCTCTAGCAGTAGCCAGCCACCTGCGTGCAGGTGCGCCGGGGCTTGGCTGATGATCTGGCGGATATCTTCCAGGCCGTCGTTGCCCGAGGCCAGTGCGGGGAGTGGCTCGTGCGCCAGGGCGGCTAAGTGCGGATCGGTGGCGGAGATGTAGGGCGGGTTGGAGACGATCAGGTCAAACTGCTGGTTCGGCACCGCATCCAGCCAACTGCCTTGGTGGAACTGGACGGGCAGTTTTAAAGTGGTGGCATTGGCGCGGGCTACTTCGAGTGCATCGCTGCTGGCATCGGTGGCGCGCACTTGGGCGCTTGGGCGTTTGGATTGAATGGCCAATGCGATTGCGCCGCTGCCAGTGCCCAGGTCAAGTACCCAGACTGCATCCGTTCGGACAAGAGAAGTCGAAACCTTCGCGCGCACTTCGACAGGCTCAGTGCGAACGGAAATGGGTAGCAGCGCCAGCGCCCAGTCCACCAGCGTCTCGGTATCGCCGCGCGGGTCGAGCACCCGCTTGTCCACGGCCAGCCGCAGGCCATAGAACTCTTTGTGCCCCACGATGTAGGCCACCGGCTCACCCGCCCGGCGGCGAGCGCAGACATCGCCATAGGCATCGGCTTGCACGGAGTTAATCGGGTTGTTGTCGTTGGCTACCAGCCAAGCCATGTCCGAGGTTTTTTTACCTAACGTGTGCAGCAGCAACATACGCGCATCCACCTTGGCGATGCCGTGTTTTTGCGCACGCAGCAAGGCTTCTTGCACGGTGCCCAGCGGTTCTTTGGATTGGGCGGTGGTAGCCTGCGGGGGCGGCGCTACCCAGGCTTTTTTGACAAACGGTCTGGGCGCGTTTTTGTTCACGGTGGCAAAGCCAGCGCGGGGCTTGGGGCCTTTGGCAATGGAACGGGCCATCAATTAGCCCCCACTTCCAGCTCGGCCAGCAGCTCGGCCTCGCGTGCATGTTGCAGCGCCTGCACGGTCTCGTACAAATCGCCCTCCATGATGAACAGCAGTTTGTACAGCGTGAGGTTGATGCGGTGGTCGGTCATGCGGCCTTGGGGAAAATTGTAGGTACGTATCCGGTCTGAGCGGTCGCCGCTGCCGATCAGGCCTTTGCGCACGGCGGCATCTTTGGCAGCGCGCTCGGAGCGGTCTTTTTCAATAATGCGGGCGGTCAGTACTTTCAGCGCGGATGCCTTGTTGCTGTGCTGGCTGCGCCCGTCCTGGCATTCGGCCACGATGCCGGTAGGCAAATGGGTAATGCGCACCGCAGAGTCGGTTTTGTTGATGTGCTGTCCGCCCGCGCCGCTGGCACGATAGGTGTCAATGCGCAGATCGGACGGGTTGATTTTGATGGCCACCGCCTCGTCCGGCTCGGCCAGCACCGCCACCGTGCAGGCGCTGGTGTGGATGCGCCCCTGCGTCTCGGTGGTGGGCACGCGCTGCACGCGGTGGCCACCGCTTTCAAAACGCATCTGGCCGTACACGTTGTCGCCCTCAAGCCTGAAGACCACCTCTTTGTAGCCACCCAGTTCGCTGGGCGACTCGTTCATGATCTCGACCTTCCAGCCCTTCTTTTCGGCAAAGCGGGTGTACATGCGGAACAAATCAGCGGCAAACAGGGCCGACTCATCGCCGCCCGTGCCCGCGCGTATCTCGACAAAGCAGTTGCGCGCATCGTCCGGGTCTTTGGGCAGCATCAGGCGTTGTAGTTCGTCCTCAATTTGCAGCATTTCTGCCTCAGCCAAGGCAATTTCTTCTGCAGCCATAGCGGCCATTTCGGCTGCGTCCGGGCTGAATGCTGCCTCAGGTATATCAAGTATTTCACTGGCTCCAGCGATGTCTTTTTCAAGCTGCGCATAGCGCTTGAAGCGCCCCGCTACCGGCGTGACATCAGAATGCTCTTTGCTCAAGTCCCGAAAGGCCTTCATATCGGCCATGATGTCGGGACTTTGCAGTAGGCGCTCCAGGTCTTCCAGGCGCTCGGCGTATTTTTCGGATTGGGTGCGGAGAAAAGGTTTCACGGGCGAGGCTTAAGGCTTAGGGTCATAGTGGTGATGGGCTGCGGTGTATCCGCAAAGTCCAGAGTGGTAAAGCGCCGCAGCACCCAACCAGGACGGTGAGCGGGGCTAGGTAGACCGGGGGTCGCGCGCGGCATTCGCGCTGCCTAGGCTCGCTGCGCGGGTGCGCTGGCAGACTCCGGGGGTGGCGTGCAGGCTCAGGGTGGGGGCGGCGTTATACATAGGCCTAGGTATTTTACTGCTGTTACCATTGCGCGAATGCAAGCCACCGAAGCGGTAGAGATATATCTGCAAGACGGTGGCTTGCCCATCCGGCAGGCCTGGGTGGTGGACGGCAAGATAGGGCCTACTGTGCAGGCCTTTGCATTTCCCAATTTGCCCGGCGGTGATGGCTCCTGGTTTGTCCATTTTTTCAATGGCTATGGCCACCCTGGCTACCGCGCCAATCCCTATTTTGTGCGTTTGGTACGTGCAACCCAATAGGCTTGGTGGCAGGGCAGCTGCCAACGCGCTCAACGCTTTCTTTGACTATTCGCCACAGTCCAGTCGTAAGGTGTAAAGGCGGTGGTGTAGTCTTTGGGCAAGGTTTGGCTGGTGTAGCGCTGGGCGTAGTCGATCAAGCTGGGTGCGTGCGCTGGTGTGAAGTCTTCGATGTAGAAGCTCAGGATTTCGTTAAAAAATATGGTGCGTTTGACGTGGTCAACGATCACGTTTTCAGACTTGGAAAAAAAGGCCCGCGTCTCGCGATCCAGCTCTTGGTTCAGTTGCTCGGCGCTAAAGGGTTTGCGCGGCAGCACCGGGCACGATACAGCCGAACAGTTCAGCGCAAAGTGGATGCGTGGTTCGTTAAGTTTACGGATGATGTCGTTCTCAAACGCATACAGCGACATCAGCACACCGCCAATTTCAAACTTGCGCAGCAGAAAAAATTTGACCTTGGCCCAGCCCGCGTGGGTGGGCGGTATGCCCGAGGCAATCACGTTGTACATGGACAGCGCGTTGTAGGCATTCACCATATGCGCCAGCTGCGCGCCAGGTGTTGCTGTAGCGCCCAGGGGCGCTACAGCGATGGCTTGCACATAGGCTTCTAGCGCTCGGATACCGGTGGTACTGGAGTCTTTTTGCAATGCGGCGAAATCTACTTCACCCAGCGCGTTGACATGGCGCTCCAGTACAGCCGCATAGCCCTGTTGCGCTTGCGCAAGGCTCAGCGGTGGCGCGTCCGGTTGGCTCACTTTCACGACCGTGCTACAAGCGGCCATCAACAGCGCTAACGCGCCCAGCAGGGCGGCGCGTAGCGCGCGAGACATATTGCCTTGGTTGCGAAAGGCATCCATCGGGGGGGTGTAAGCAGGGGTCATCTCTGGGTCTCGTTAAATCGGTCTGGTTTAAGCAATCTCGCGTTTGCGAGAGGTCGATACCATCGCCGCTTCACGGGGTTTGCCTTTGAGCCATTTCAGTGGAATACGGATCTCACCGTTTGCATCAGGGGCTACGGCCAGGGGCTGCCAGGTCTCGCCACTGGCCAAGACAATGGGTTTGAGCAAAATGCGTTCTCGCTCTGCGTTGTACGCGCACATGGACATCGGGCCCTCTGCGGTAGCCGCCATGAACACACAAGCTTCCACCCGCTCTGCATCCAGGTTGCAGGCGTCCATAAAATTATGGGTAAAGAACGATATTTTGCCCAACGGTGGCGCGATGCGTCTGTGCTTAAACCATTGCCCTCGGGACTGCCATAACATTCGTACCAGATGCTTGCCCACGCCCATGGCCAACTTGCGATGGTGCAGCAGCGCTTTGGCCAGGGCCCAAGCACCGCTGAGGTTTTGACCCCGCACTAGCTCGACATCCGACGTCGCACGCATCACATCGGCCACCAAAGGGCCGTCTTGCAAAGCGTCAAAATGCTGCTGCCCAACGCTCAGCAGCAGCGCATAGCGATTGCAGCTGCGGTGGCCGCCGTGCAGTGCGTCAAAGTTCAGTGCAATCCCTGCGCCCTGCTCAATGGCCTGGCATACCGAGGCCTGGGTCACCACCACCGGGTCACGCCCCGGCAAGGTGCCACGTCCGGTATCGGCACCCAACTGGAAAGAGGCAAAGCGCACCACGTCGTTGTACTGCACAAAAAACCGCGCCAGCGCAGGCACCTCGTGCATATTGCCTGCAAACACCGTGGTGTTAAACATCACTGATACGGGCAGGCCACGCGCCATGTTGATGTAGCGCAAACGCAGCGCGTTCATCTCGGCTTCGCTCGCGTAGCCTTTGCGCTCTTGCGTCATGTCTACATGAAATGCCACATCGTTCAGGCCATCACCGACCAGTCGTTCTAACCAGCCTCGGGTGAGCAATATCCCATTGGTAAACAGCGATGCCCGCAGGCCCTTGGCCCGTACATAGCGTACGATCTGGGACAGCTCGTCACGGTCGCGCAGGGTGGGGTCGCCGCCCGATATTTGCACATCCGTATTGGGGCCGTACTGCTCGGCGATGTCGTCGATTCGGCGAAACAGTTCTGAGAGCGGGATGTCGCGTACGGCCTCGGCGCTGTCGGACAAGTAGCACAGGGTGCAGTCCAGATTGCAACGCTGGGTGACCTCCAGCGACACACAGCCCATGGTCCAGCGCCTGCCTGCCGCCTGGGCGGGACTCCACTGGCCGGTGCGCTGCATGCGCTGGGCCATACGCAAGCGTCGCTCCGTTTGGGAACCGGGCAATAGCGCTGGAGTAGGCGATGTGACAGGCAGATTCATGGTGCTCAAAGATGAGTCGCACCAGACACTGCAACCTTACAGCCCGGTGGCACACCACCCTGAAATAACCAACACTGCGCTGAAAATAGGGCGACTAACCCAGCGCCGCATTAGCCTTCGCGCTGATCTTTGGCAGCAAAGCCGGTGGCTAAAAATAAACGCGCGGCGGCAGCCTGGGCCGTTTCGCGCTGCGCCGCATCTGCCGCGTTGAGCTGGCTATAGGTGCCGTGCAGCATTTTTTGCGTCAGGCCCCGGCTCAGCGCCTCTAGCACTGCGTCAATATTCTCGCCTTTGGCCAGCAGCTTTTTGGCCCGGGCAATTTCCAGTGCGCGCCACTCGTCGGTCTGCGCGTTAAGCTGCTGGATAAACGGCACGCTGCCGCCTGCTGTGCGCTGGCCCATCCAGTGCATGAAGTCCACCACGCCAGCATCTACGATCAGCTCAGCCTGCGCCACCGCAGCCTGGCGGCTGGCATGGGCGCTTTGCACGGCGTTGGCCAGGTCGTCCACGGTGTACAGGTACACGTCTTGCAGGGCCTTCACCTCGGGCTCTATGTCGCGCGGCACGGCCAAGTCCACCATAAACATTGGCCTGTGCTTGCGCGCCTTCACCGCCCGCTCTACCGCGCCCAGGCCGATGATGGGTAGCTGGCTGGCGGTGCAGCTAATGACGGCATCAAACTCGTGCAGGCGGCTGGGCAGCTCGGCCAGGTGCATGGTGGCCACCTGGTTGGTAGGCAGGCCCGCAAAGCGCGTGGCCAATGCCTCGCCGCGCTCCAGGGTGCGGTTGGCTATCACCATGGCTTTGGGGTTTTTGGCGGCAAAGTGGGTGGCTGCCAGTTCGATCATCTCGCCCGCGCCGACAAACAGTACGCGAATTTTGGAGAGGTCTTCAAACAGCTGCCCACACAGGCGCACGCTGGCCGCCGCCATGCTGATGCTCTGCGCGCCTATCTCGGTGTGCGTGCGCACGTCTTTGGCCACCGCAAAGCTGCGCTGGAACAGCTGGTGCAGCGTGCGGCCCATGGCACCTGCGTCTTCGGCGGCGCGCACCGCGTCTTTGAGCTGGCCCAGTATTTGTGGCTCGCCCAGCACCATCGAGTCCAGGCCCGACGCCACCCGAAAGGCGTGGCGCGCCACCTGCTCTTGCAGCAGGCTGTAAGTGTGACCTTGCAGCGCGTGGGCAGGCAGCCCACCGCTGGCGGCCAGCCACTGCAAGGCTTGCTCGTGCTGCACGCCCTGGCCAGAGCCATAAATCTCGGTGCGGTTGCAGGTAGACACCAAGGCCAGCTCCGGCTCACCCGCGCCGGTTTTGCTCTGCAAAGCCGTGCGCAGCCCCGCCAAAGTGGGCGGCAACTGGTCTAGCGCAAACGCAAATCTGCCCCGCACGTCCAGTGGCGCGGTAGTGTGGTTAATGCCAAGAGCCCAAACAGACATACCCGTATTATAAAATGTGCAGGTAAATCAAATACTTACATCGCAGTATTTATCCCCAAAACAGGCTAAACCCATGGGCTTTTTAGACGCTGCCAACCATCTGCTCAACTTTGCGGCGCCCGCCGCCTTTGTCGCGTTGTTTGTTACCTTTGTCTCCCGTTTTTTACTGTCAAAACGAGCTGTAGCCCAACAAAATATAGCGCAAACAGCTATTAATTTTATAGCGTGTCTGGTGGTGCTTTTGGCAGGCCTATGGTTTTTTGGCAACGACGGCAAGATGGCCACCTACAGCGCCATGGTGCTGGTAAGCGCTAGCGTGCAGTGGGTGGTGATGAAAGGCTGGAGAAAGTAATGGCAAACCGCCCAAGGTTGGGGAGCCAAGGTCATTGACCAACTGGCGGTACATCCGAAAGACCATAGACAACGGCTGGAGCCGCGCCGTGCCAGAGCTGCATATTGAAACCGCCGAGTTAGATGTACAAACTATCCTGCCGTTGTGCAATTAGAGCGCCATCATATTTTCAGCTGTTTACGCTATATTTTGTTGGTTTTAGCCTGATTTGCACTTAGTTCGGAAATCCAAGTGCTGAATAGAGCTACAGGCAACAAAATATTGCGTGAGCAGCTATTAAATACATAGGAAACGCCTCATCAAGTCGCCCAAGCTGTAGTTTTACGATACCGGTTTGGCGGCCTGGTTGATGGGCATCAACCAGGCCGACCAGCTAGAGAGCCACCCTCTGCGTGGCCATTTGTTTGAAAACCTGGTGGTGACGGAGTTTGCCAAGTATTTTGAAAACCAGGGCGAGCGTGCACGCCTGCATTTTTGGCGTGACAGCAATGGCCAGGAGGTGGACTTGGTGGTGGAAAACGGCTTGCAGGCAGGCCAACTGGGTCTGGTTGAAATCAAGTCCAGCCAAACCTACCACAGCGACTTTTCTAAAAGCCTGCGCCAGGTGGGCAAGCTGCTGGGCGAGCGGGTAGCGCGCAAAATGGTAGTGTATGGCGGCACCGAACAGTATGTGCGGGATGGCGTGGAGGTGGTGGGGCTGCAGGGCTAGCTACCGCCATACCTATTGTGGATTGATATCTACCCAAAACTGGGTATTTACAAATTTTGCGATCAGCGTAGGATGAATTTCTAATGAGTGTTTTTTCACCAACCCTAGGAGACCATGATGGCCAGCAAAGCAAGTACCCGCGCGCCCCAAACCGCACTACCCAAAGCGCTAGCAAAGACTACAGCCAAAGCCCATGCGGCAGTAGCGTCGCCCAAGAAGTTTTGTTCTCAACCGCATGCAACATTGCGACAGTTTGAGGCGAATGTCTCGTCGTCTAGGGCGTTTTCCATTATTAGCTTTGGTAAGCAATGGGTAAAGGGCACCGACTTGACCTACTACTGCTTTAAGGCGGGCGATGCGGTGCCGGGGGTGTGGCATGGCAAAGCGAGCGATGTGGCCGAGGTGCGAAAAGCGTTTGCGGCCTGGGCAGCGCTGGGCATTGGCATTGGTTTTCGCGAGGTAGCGCGCGCTGAAGATGCTACCGTGCGCATAGGTTTTGAAGTGGCCGATGGGTCGTGGTCTTACGTGGGGCGCGATGTGCTGGACGTGCGCGACCCGATCACCCGCACCATGAACTTTGGCTGGCCGCTGGACACGCCTTACGGCCGTGATACCGCGCTGCATGAGATAGGTCATACCTTGGGCCTGGAGCATGAACACCAAAACCCTTTTTCGGGCATTGTGTGGAACGAGCCGATGGTGCGCAACTACTTTCGTGCTGCGCCCAATGAGTGGGATGACGAGCAAATTCAGCAAAACATTTTGCGCAAAATTGCCACCGACTCTGTCAAGGGCACGCAGTGGGACCCTAATTCGATCATGGAGTATGAGTTTGGTCCCGGCTTGATTGCCGAGCCCGCCACCTATGCAACCAATGGCCTCAAGCCAGCGGGAGGCTTGTCGGTGTACGACAAGGCTTGGGTCAGAACCTCGTACCCGCCCGTTACCGTGGCGGCTGCGGTGCGGCAACTCAAAGTGGGTTTGTCGCAGCACTTACTGTTGGGGCGCGGCGAGACGGCGTTGTTTGAGTTTAAGCCCACACGCACGCGCACCTATAGCATTGGCACCTTTGGCACCTCAGATACGGTGATGGTGTTGTTTGAAGTCACTGCTGCGGGCAACATACAAATTGCTGGCGATGACGACAGTGGCACCGACAGCAATGCGCTAATAAAAATGCGCTTGACCAAAGACCGAAAATACCAAATGGGTGTGCGCCTGTACTACGCCGACAGCTCGCTGGAAACCGCCGTGATGGTGTGGTAGCAGCCCCAGCTACTTCGCACCCTGCGCCAGCGCCGGGTCAAAAATCACCCGCAGTTTGCCGTCGACCACCTTCACGTCGGCAATGCCCATCTTGGCAATGCGCTCGGTGCTGGCACCTTTGAAGCTGTAGATAGGGGTGGTTTGCAGGGCCTGCTGGGCCAGCAGGGAGCCGTATTGCACGATGACGCGGGTGACGTTGGCGGACATGCCGCTCAGTTGCACGTCTTTGATCTGCGTGTCGTCCAAAAATACTTCGCCAGTAGCGGGCTGGTAGCGCGGCTTGGCCGTGACGACGGTGGTGCCGCTGATGGGCTGCTGCAAGAGGGTGACGGTGGCATCCAGGTTGATCTGGATACGGTCACCGCCCTCGGGCAGGCTGATTTTGGGGTTGTTGAACTTCAGGCAGGTTATCGGTGTGGGGCAGGTCTCTTGCGGGAACTTGGGGGCCACCGAGTTCTGGATTTGCAGGGGCGAAAAGTCCATGGTGAGCTTGCCATCGCTAAAGCCAAAGCCGCAGCCAGTGAGTAGCGCGGTCGTGGCGAGGAGGACGGTGAGGAGTTGGGTGCGTAGTGTCATGGATGCTTATTTTACGCGCTGGCATTGCTTTGGAGTCTTTGGCTGTGCTCTTTGGCTGTGCTCTTTGGCTGTGCTCGCCCTGGCACTTGGCGTGCACAGCTCCGCGGCTGTCCTCCGCCCTGCGGGCTCCCCCTTTATGCCGCTGCGCTGTGCGCACCAAGTGCCAGGGCTGCGTACGTGTTTAGTTTGGGGAGCCAACGGTTGATCGTCAACCTTGGACGCGAGAGCTGGTCGGCGGTGTACTCAGCGCAGCGGCATAAAGGAGGAGGCGGCGGCCATAAGCCGCCCCGGGGGACAGCCGCGGAGCTGAGTACGCCGGCGGCCAGCTACCGTACAAAACTTTCCGAGTCCCCCAGCCGCTAAACTGCTACCGCACAAAACAGAGAAAAGATCACTAGCTGGCGATACGCTTGCCCGTAGCCGCATCAAACTGATGTACCCGATCAGGGCGCGGCAGCACCTGTAGCGTGTCGCCAATCTTGGGAGCTAGCGTGCCCTCATCAGCGCGCACGATCAGATATTCATCGCCCAGTTTGCAGTACAGCAGCCGCTCGGCCCCCAGCATTTCTATCGACTCCACTACCACGGCCCAGCCCTCGTTGCCAATCTGCAAATGCTCGGGCCGGATGCCCAGAATACGCCCGGTCTGGCTGCCCTGCACATGCTTCATCAGGTTCATCGGCGGCGAGCCGATAAAGCTGGCCACAAAGGTGCTGGCCGGGCGGTGGTACACCTCATCCGGAGTGCCGAACTGTTCGACGTTGCCAGCGTTGAGCACCATCATGCGCTCGGCCAGCGTCATGGCCTCTACCTGGTCGTGCGTGACGAACAGGCTGGTAATGCCCAGCTCGCGGTGCAGTTTTTGAATTTGCAGGCGGGTGGAGGCGCGCAGCTTGGCATCCAAATTGCTCAGTGGCTCGTCAAACAAAAACACTTGGGGCTTGCGCACAATGGCGCGGCCCATGGCCACTCGCTGACGCTGGCCGCCCGAGAGCTCGCGCGGCTTGCGCTCTAGCAGGTGACTCAGCTCTAGCATGGCGGCGGCTTTGTCTACGCGTTGCTTGATCTCGGCCTCGGGCACTTTGGCAATCTTCAGGCCATAGGCCATGTTGGTAAACACGCTCATGTGCGGGTACAGCGCGTAGTTCTGGAACACCATGGCAATGTCGCGTTCGGCAGGCTCCAGGTCATTGACTACCCGGCCACCGATGTGGATCGTGCCCTCGCTGATTTCCTCCAACCCTGCCACCATGCGCAGCAGCGTGGACTTGCCGCAGCCCGAGGGGCCGACGATGACGATGAACTCGCCATCGTTGAACTGTGCATCCACCCCATGAATAACCTGGGTCGCCTTGGGCCCCTTGCCATAGCGCTTGACGACGTTGTGGAGTGTGACGGCTGCCATATTTATGAGTACCTTGAATAGGAGGGTTTTTGAATACAGGGGGTATTTGAATACGGGGAGTTTTTGAACGCAGAGGGTGCAAAGGTTTCGCGAAGAGCGCAAAAAAGAAACCCAAAAGGAAATCAAAAAAGTCAATGCATTTTTCAACTCTCGTCTACTGAGTCATTTAAAAATCTTCTTTCTTCTTCCTTCTTTCTTCTCTCTTTTTAAAATTTTGTATTCTTTTTCTTCCTTCTGCGCCCTCTGCGAAACCTTTGCGCACTCTGCGTTCAAAAATTCCCCGCCTTAAACCTGCGAAACATGCTCACTTTTCCGTATCAACAAGCCCTTTGATAAACCACTTCTGCATCAGCATCACCACCAGCGCCGGGGGCAACATGGCCAGGATGGCGGTGGCCATGACGATGTTCCATTCGGTTTGGGCATCGCCGCCAGAGATCATTTGTTTGATGCCGATCACTACCGGGTACATTTTTTCTTCGGTGGCGATCAGCAGCGGCCAGAGGTATTGGTTCCAGCCATAGATAAACTGAATAACAAACAGCGCGGCCATGCTGGTGGTAGACAGAGGCAGCAAGATGTCTTTAAAAAAGCGCATTGGCCCCGCGCCGTCCATGCGCGCGGCCTCTACCAATTCGTCGGGCACGGTCAGGAAGAACTGGCGGAATAAAAAAGTGGCGGTGGCTGAGGCAATCAGCGGCACAGTGAGGCCTGCATAGGTGTTGAGCATGCCCAAATCGGACACGATTTTGTAGGTGGGGCCTATGCGTACCTCCACCGGCAACATGAGGGTGATAAAAATTGCCCAAAAGAAAAAATTGCGCAGCGGAAAGCGAAAGTACACGATGGCAAAAGCCGACAGCAGCGAGATTGTAATTTTGCCAATGGCAATGACCAGGGCCGAGATCAGGCTCACCAGCATCATGCCGCCCACAGGCGCGTGCGTGCCGGTGCCCGTGCGGCCACCGAAGAGGGCAATGCGGTAGTTACTCAGGGTCTCCGTGCCCGGCCACAAGCTCATGGGCGCTTTGATCACCTCGTCCATCGTGTGGGTGGACGCGATGAAGGTCACGTAGACCGGAAAGGCAACAATCAGCACGCCGATGAGCATGATGGCGTGGGCCAGAATGCCCAGGGTGGGGCGGCGTTCAACCATGCCGCGCTCCAGTACAGAGCCGCAGCGCCGGGCCGTCCCAAGCAAGGCACGGCCCCCTCGGGGGGCAGCGCAGTACACGAAGTGACAAGCGTGGGGGCATATCAGTAATTCACCTTCTTCTCGACGAATCTAAACTGAATCACCGTCAGCGCGATCACGATCACCATCAACACCACCGACTGCGCCGCCGAGCCGCCCAGATCCATGGCTTTGAAGCCGTCAAAGTACACCTTGTAGACCAGAATGGCGGTGTCTTTGCCGGGGCCGCCCTTGGTGGCGGCATCGACGATGGCGAAGGTGTCGAAGAAAGCAAACACCACGTTGATGACCAGCAGGAAAAAGGTGGTGGGCGAGAGCAGTGGAAACTGGATCGTCCAGAAGCGCCGCCAGGGTTTGGCACCGTCAATGGCGGCGGCTTCGATCAGTGACTTGGGAATGCTTTGCAGCCCTGCCATGAAAAATAAAAAGTTATACGACAGCTGCTTCCACACGGCGGCCATCACAATGAGTGCCATAGCGTGGTTGCCGTTGAGCAGCGAGTCCCATTTAAATCCCAGCTTACCCAGTGCGTACGAGACGATGCCAATACTGGGCGAAAATAAAAACAGCCACACCACGCCCGCCACGGCAGGGGCGACGGCGTAGGGCCAAATGAGAAGGGTGCGGTAAAACATGGTGCCGCGCACAATGCGGTCGGCAAACACCGCCAACACCAAGGCCAGGCTCAGGCCCAGCCCGGCTACCAAAATGGAGAACACGGCGGTCGTTTTGAACGAGGCCAGGTAGGTTTCGTCAGCCCACAGATTGCGAAAATTCTCCAGGCCGACGTAAACCACGGTAGTGCCAAAAGCATCGGACTGCTGTAGCGACTGGAACAGCGCCTGCGCGGCAGGCCAAAAGAAAAACACCGTGATAACGACAGCCTGCGGCGCAAGCAGCACCCAGGGCAACCATGCAGACTTGAAAACTACGCGCTTTTCTGTGGCCACGGGTGTATTACTCTAAGGTAAAGGGGAGGGGATTTTTGAACGCAGAGGGCGCGAAGGTTTCGCAGAGAGCGCAGAAGGGGGAGAAAGAATACAAAAGGGGGAAAAAGAAAATTCTAAAAATTTAAATACCAAAATTAAGAAAGCTTAAGGGTCTCAATTTTGGGTTTATTTTTGTATTTTCTTTTTTGCGCCCTTTGCGAAACCTTCGCGCCCTCTGCGTTCAAAAATTCCCCTCTTTAATCCCAGCATTCATCCCCAGGATATTACCCCTTGTTCGCCTTCTCAAAGCGCTCCAGCAATTCATTGCCGCGTTTCACTACAGAGTCCAGCGCCTCTTGGGCGGTTTTTTTGCCGCTCCATACTTGTTCGAGTTCTTCGTCCTCAATCGTGCGGATCTGCACGTAGTTGCCCAGGCGGATGCCGCGTGACTTCTCGGTGGTCTTGCGGATCATCTGGTTGACGGCGGTGTCGGTGCCAGGGTTTTGCTTGTAGAAACCCGAGGCCTCGGTCAGCTTGTACGACGCAATGGTGATGGGCAGGTAGCCCGTGCGCTTGTGGCTGGCGGACTGCACTTCTGCGTTGGAGAGGTAGTCAAAGAAAGCGGCTACGCCCTTGTACTCGGCAGACTTTTTGCCTGACAGCACCCACAGGCTGGCACCGCCAATGACGGTGTTTTGCGGGGCGTTGGCCACGTCGGGGTAGTGGGGCAGGTTGGTCAGGCCGTAGCCAAACTTGGCGTTCTTGGCCACGTTGCCGTAAAAGCCGGACGAGGTGGTAATCATGGCGCACTCGCCCGATATAAAGCTGGCCTCGGGCACGTTGGCGCGGCCTTTGTAAACGAAGAGATCTTGCTTGGCCAGCTTGGACAGGTTGTCAATGTGGCGCACATGCAGGGGCGAGTTGACGACCAGGCGGGCGCTGGTGCCGCCCATGCCATTGCTGGCGGTGGCTAGCAGGGTGTTGTGCCAGGTGGAGAAGCTCTCTAGCTGCGTCCAGCCCTGCCAGGCGGTGGTAAACGGGCACTTGTGCCCAGCCGCCTTGAGCTTGGCCGCAGCAGCAGCGACCTCGGGCCAGGTGGCGGGCAACTTGGTGGTGTCAATGCCTGCGGCCTTGAAGGCATCTTTGTTGATGTAGAACACCGTGGTGGAGCTGTTAAACGGGAAGGACAGCATCTCGCCATTGGGCGCGGTGTAGTAGCCTGCCACAGCGGGCACGTAGCTGCTGGGGTCAAACTTGAAACCCGCGTCTTTCATCACCTGACCCACGGGAATGATGGCGCTTTTGCTGGCCATCATGGTGGCGGTGCCTACCTCAAACACCTGCAAAATATGCGGCGCGTTGCCCGCGCGAAACGCGGCAATGGCACCCGTCATCGACTCGTCATACGTGCCCTTGAAGGTGGGCATAATTTTGTATTCGCTTTGCTTGGCGTTGAAGTCTTTGGCCAGGTCATTTACCCACTCGTTGTTCACAGCGGTCATGCTGTGCCAAAACTGGATCTCGGTTTGCGCAGTGGCGCTGGTAGACAGGGCGGCTGCAAGGGACAGGGCGGTAAGGCGCAGTTTCATGGGATGGCTCCAAAAAAGTATCTAACAGGCTATGCGGCTTTTAAAAGCAGATAAATCATTTAACCCAAAGTTATCTTCTCAGCATAGCGGGATTTCCACTAGTCAATGCGTCTGCTGCATCAGCATACCGTGCAAAAGTTTTCGGCACCCGCAGCGTAGCATTAGGCTGACTATTGTCTAGCGTCTATGATGCAGGTTGGGCGAATGCTCAAATAACCTAACCAATCTGGAGACTGTAATGAATTACCTGGACGCGATAAAAGCCTCGGTGATAACGTGCTTGCAGAAGTACGCTGACTTCAAAGGACGTGCGGGGCGTCCAGAGTTTTGGTGGTTTATATTGGCTACCATTGTAGGGAGCTTAGTATTATCAATGGTTAGTGTGTTGCTCTCTAACGTTTTTTCGTTAGCGTTGTTGGTGCCCACGCTGGCTGTAGGTGCACGCCGGTTGCACGATACTGGTAAAAGCGGCTGGTGGCAGTTGGTGCTCCTGGTTCCCCTCGTTGGCATTGCTGTGATGATTTATCTGCAAGCCCAGCCCGGCCAGCCCGAGGCTAATGCGCATGGTGAGATGCCGGATGCGCCATCTACAGTGGCGTAATTGCAGTTGCATATCAGCTCAAATATGTAGCTGATGATCTCGGTCACACCGTTAAAGTGCATGCCACACACTGCGACCCCCCCTCTTAGTTTGGAGCGTGCATTGACCCAAGATCTACTGGAAACCACCGAGGGCAGCATTGCCACCCTCATCATGAACCGCCCCGAAGCGCGCAATGCGCTTACCCGCGAGATGCTGGCAGCGCTGTCGCAGGCTCTACAGCGCTTGGCGCTAGACCCCGCGATACGCTTGGTGGTGCTCACGGGAAGCGGCGCGGCCTTTTGCTCGGGCGGCGACGTGAAAGGTTTTGCCAAAAACGCCGCAAGCGCGCCCAGCGCGATGTCGTTTGACCACAAGGTGACTGACCTGCGCATGCGCATGGAGGTGAGCCGCTATCTGCACGAGATGCCCAAGCCCACGCTGGCCGTCATCCCCGGCCCGGCGGCAGGTGCGGGGCTGTCGCTGGCCCTGGCTTGCGACATGCGTATAGCGGCAGACGATGCCAAGCTGACCACCGCTTTTTCTAAAGTTGGCTTGTCGGGCGACTTTGGCGGTAGCTACTTTTTAAGCCACATCGTAGGCGCTGCCCGGGCGCGCGAGATGTACTTTACCGGCCAGGTGCTGCTGGGCAGCGACGCCCAGCGCATCGGCCTGGTGAACCGCTCGGTACCCGCCGCGCAACTGGCAGAGGCCGCCCGCGCCTGGGCCGCCGAACTGGCTGCGCTGCCGACGATTGCCATTGGCTACATGAAGCGCAACCTCAACGCCGGCTTGCACAGCAGCCTGGCTGCCGTACTGGATGCCGAGGCCATCCACATGATTCGTACCTTTGAGACCGACGACCACAAAGGCGCTGCGGCGACCTTTGTAGACAAGCGGGCACCGCAGTTCAAAGGGCAATGAGGATTTTATTGACGGCATCGACCAGGTGCTAGGTGTTGCGGCCCGTTCCTAGGCACTCCTTGTAAACGCCCCAGGCCAGCTCGATGGCGATCAGCAGCATAAAGACCGACGATGCGAAGACGATGACTTTACCCTTCGCCCCATTGCGCAGGCTTTCAGGTGAGCGCGCCTCTAGCGTCAACCCGAATAATTTGCTCCACCACGCCGTTACTTAAGCCGCCGCGCACACCCACCATATGACTGTGCAGGTTGACGGTGGGGTCGCAGTGGCCGGGCACCAACCACACCGTGTCGCCCAGTGCGGGCAGCGCGCTGCCGTGCAGCACGGCATGCTCGTCACTGCACTGGCCCACCGTCCAGTCAGCCTGGTGATCCGCCCAGGGCCTGGGCAGGCCTGAGTCGATGGCATGGCTTTTGTGCCCCGCGTCCAGCACGGCACGCGGTGCGGGCGCCGCGCTGCTCACACTCATCACCTGCGACTTGACGAACAGCGCGTGCTCAAAGCGCGGCTGCGCTGGGTCTGCCGCATTGGCCGCGTAGTCTGCATCCATAAACAAATAAGAGCCCGCTTGCAACTCGCCAAACACGCCGCTGGCAGCTTCCAGACCAAAGGTGCCGCTGCCTGCGCCTGTGACCAGGGGCACGTTGAAACCTGCCGCCGCAAGGCAGGCGGTGGTGCGATGCACATCGGCCACCACTTTGGCAATGACTTCGCGCCGCTCGGGCACGCTGCGCAGGTGCTGGGCGCGGCCATGGTAAGCCTGCAAGCCCGCAAATTGCAGGCTACCCGTGCGGGCCGCATGCTGCGCGATGGCCTGCACCAGGGGCAGCGCAGCAGCCCCCGGCGGCACACCGCAGCGCGCCTGGCCTACGTCAATTTCTACATACACATCCAACCGCGAGGCACCGCCGTGCGTAGCCATGGCGCTGGCCAGCCGTTCGATACCCAGCAGGCTGTCCACAGCTACCGATATTTGACCATTTTGTGCCTCTAGCCCTTTATTTAATAGCGCAAGCAGCTCACATTTTTGTAGCGATATAACCTCATTACTGACATACACATTGGTCACGCCAGCAGCTACCAAGGCGGCGGCTTCAGACGGTTTTTGCACGCACACGCCTACCGCACCGGCTTGCATTTGTAGCAGCGCCAGCGTGGCCGACTTGTGCATCTTGGCATGCGGGCGCAGACGCATGCCATGTGCGCTGGCAAATGCCTGCATAGCGTGCAAATTGCGCTCCATCGCGTCCAGGTCTATCACCAGTGCGGGGGTGTCGATGGCGCTGACGCTGTGGCCGATGAGCGCGGAGGCGGGGTGGTGCATGGCGGTGGTTTGCTATTGGCTTGCGTTCTTGAGAAGGGAATTTGATTCTAGGGCCTTTGCTTGTTTGTGCGGTTTGTGCTTACGCAGGGGTTGCGCTCTTGGATGGTTTGATGCCTTGGCGCTAGGGGTGAGTGGCGCAGCGGCATAAAGGGGGAGTCGGCGGCCCTAGGCCGCCCTGGAGGACAGCTGCGGAGCTAAGTGCGCCGCTCGCCGGATCCCGTGATGCGCCCGAGCGATACCTGCACACACTCGCTCTGAACCCGGGACAAACTAAGTACGCAGCTCTCCTGAGTCCATATGACATCGTTTGACACCGTAATGCCCTGCCTTGAGCCAGCCGTTCAAGCTGCGGTTTCGTCGCGCGAATCTTTTAATGTCGCGTCGTACACCGCATTGTCGATATGCGATGTATCGCCCCATCCCACCAGTGTCAGGTGCTCTCCGTTCCATAGCAAACGGTTGACGGCGGCGTTTGTAAGCTGCCAACTGCGCGGGGCTTGTAGGTCTAGCCCCGTGGCGGCGCGGTAAAGCACGTCCATCACCCCGCCGTGGCTGACGACCACAATGTGTTTGCCTGCATTTTGAACCGCTAGCGCTTGAATGTATTGCGTAACACGCTCTCGAAATATGAGCAAAGACTCTCCACCCGCAGGTGCAAAATCGGGCGCGCGTTGGCGCCACAGCAGAGCTTGTGCAGGCAGCGCCGTTTCAATCTCGACAAAAGTTTTTCCCTCAAACTCGCCAAAGCCGCGCTCGCGCAGGGCCTCGTCGGTATGGATGGGCAGGCCATGCGGCTTGGCTACCGACAGCGCTGTATCGTAGGCGCGCCACAGGTCGCTGCTATAGACCGCGTCTATCTGCTCACCCGCCAGCGCTGCGCCTGCGCGCTCGGCCTGCCAGCGGCCCTTGGCGTTCAGGCCAATGTCCAGCTGCCCCTGAATGCGGGTATCCACGTTCCAGGCGGTCTCGCCGTGGCGGATGGCGGTGATGCGGGTGATGTTCATATTGCTATATTTTTAGTAGCTGCTTACGCTATTATTTGTAGAGCTGGAGGGCGATATTGCTGGTATTTAACTGCTTGGGTGGCGTGTTGAAAGGTTGGTTATGGTTAAGGCGTTTGTCGCAATGGAGCTTCTCTACGGGCGGGTTGGCGTTTGCTGACCGCCCTCATGCTGGAGTACCAGAAATCGGTCGGTCAGCAAACACCAACCCGCCTCGCTACCATCGCAGCGCGCTACCCGTAGTTTTCTGTCAGACCTTCCCATCACTATCGGTAGCGCACCACTCTGCTTGCAGGCGGGAGAGCTTATGCAAATTGACCGATTTCTGGTACTCCAGCATGAGGGCGATTTGCGTAAGCTCTCCCGCCTGGGAGACCTACGAGCAAAAATCCTTCGAGCGCCGTCCATATTCAACCAAGCGGAGCTCACTCAAACCGAACCACATTGGCACCAGAAGCAAAACTCTCCGGATCAAACCCCTTGTCACCCAACACATCCGGCAAGCCTGTAGCCTTCAACCCCTGAAAGTCATGCAGCTTGGCATCCATCAAATGCGAGGGAACTACATTTTGCATAGCGTGCAGCATATTGTCCAAGCGCCCAGGGTGCTTGGTTTGCCATTCTTTGAGCATCAAGCCCACCTGCTTGCGCTGCAAATTTTCCTGGCTGCCGCACAGTGTGCACGGAATGATCGGGTACTGCTGCACTGCCGCCCATTTCACCAAATCGCGCTCGTCCACATAGGCCAGCGGGCGAATGACGATGTGCTCGCCGTTGTCGCTTTGCAGCTTGGGCGGCATGCCTTTGAGCTTGCCACCAAAAAACATATTCAGCAGCAGCGTTTGCAGC
>JAYVJV010000014.1:0-5030 GCA_043769005.1 Polaromonas sp.
CGCTTGGGGTGAGTGGCGTAGCGGCATAAAGGGGGAGTAGGCGGTCATAGACCGCCACGGAGGACAGCCGCGTAGCCAATCACCCCAAGTGCCGGGGCAGCAAACCAACTGAACGCAAAAAAACACCGAAGCGTACAAGCCACCTGGCCGTACAAAATAGCTGTCCTCGCTATGACCTTTAAAATCTCCACATGACACCCGCCACCACTTCCTACCTGGAGCACGTCGCCATTCGCGTGCATGACATCCATTGGCATGTCCGCTTCTTCCATGAGGTGCTGGGACAAACTCTGCGCGAAGTGGACGGTACGCTGGAGCAGCCCAGTCAATACTGGACGTTGGGCGGTCTGCAGTTCATGGCCACGCCGGGTAGCGCCTACGCGCCGAGCAACGACGGCGGTTGGCTGGCGCACCTGGGCGTGATGGTGGACGATCTGGAGGCCGCACTGGCCGCTGCACAAACCTTCAAGGTCAGCACCCTTCCGCAAGGGCGCAACTGGTTGCAATTGCCCGATGGCTTGGCGGTCGAGCTCATCCAGGCCAGCCCCGGTGCGGTGCGCCAGGCACTGGCGGTGAATCCGCGTGCGTTGTGAGCCCTCCATCCGCGCCCGCGCACACAAATCATGCAGCCAAATCGTTCAGCCATGCTCCACCAAACTCCCACCACGCCAGAAAAATATTGGGACGATGCCGTTGACGGCGACACCTGCGTAAGCCCCAGCTACACCGTGACCGAGGCGCGCATCAACGCCTACGCCGAGTTGACCGGCGACTTCACGCCTGTGCACATCGACGAGGCGTACGCCAAGACCACGCCCTTTGGCACGCGGGTGGCGCATGGCCTGTTTGGCCTGTCGATTGCGGACGGTTTGAAAACGCAAAGTGACTACCGCTTCGTACCCGGTATGTCGCTGGGCTGGAGCTGGGACTTTGTGTTGCCCATAAAAATTAACGACGTGGTGCATGTACGCTTCACAGTCACCGGCCTGCGCCAGTCCAAAAGCCGTCCGGGCTGGGGCATCGTCATTTTGCCCAGCGAGCTGGTCAACCAGCATGGGCAGGTGGTGCAAAAGGGGGAACATCGGCTGATGATCCCTTTGCGGGCGGCGTAAACACACTACATTTTTTATAGCTGCTTGCGCAATATTTTATTGGGCTACAGCCCTATTTAGCCTACAAAATACCATGAAGAACACCCAGCCCCTGCCCTTGGCGGGCTTTCGCGTGATTGACTACAGCCATTTCCTCGCAGGGCCGCACATCTCACGTTGCCTTAGCGCCATGGGGGCTGAGGTCATCAAGGTGGAGCGCCCGCAAGAGGGCGACGCGGGCCGCGCCAGCCCGACGATGGTCAATGGCCAAAGCGGCTACTTCATGCAGCAAAACATGGGCAAAAAAGGCCTGTGTATCATCCAGCGCGACCCGCGCGGCCTGGAGCTGATGCACAAACTTACCGACAGCGCCGATGTGTTTGTAGAAAACTACCGCCCCGGCGCACTGACCAAACTGGGCCTGGGCTACGACGAGCTCAGTAGGCGCAACGAAAAGCTGGTCTATTGCTCGGTCTCGGCCTACGGTCACACCGGGCCGGATGCGCACCGCGCAGGCTTTGGCCTGATTGCCGAGGCCAAGAGCGGCGCGATGTCCCTCATTGGCGTGCCGGGCGAGCCACCGCCGCTGTTTCGCATGCCGATTGCCGACATGTACGCGGGCCTGCACGGCGTGTCTGCCATCTGCGCGGCGCTCTTGGGCCGCGTGAAAAGCGGGCGTGGCCAGCATATTGACATTGCGCTGTACGACTGCATGGTCTCCATGCACGACTTTGCCGCGCAAAGCTACCTGCTCAGTGGTGAGCTGCCCGTACAAACCGGCCACGACCTGCCGCAAAGCACGGTGTACGGCGTGTTCGCTGCCAAGGGCGGCTACCTTGTGATCGCCGCGCAGATGACTGACACCTGGAAGGCGCTGGCACACCTCATTGGCGGCGAGGCCTATGCGCTGGACACCGCGCTCCACACCTCAGCGGGGCGCAATGCGCAGCGCGAGAGCATCCTTGCCAAAGTGCGCGCCTGGACGATGGCGCAGGCCAGCGTGCAAGACTGCTGCGCCCAACTAGACGCAGCCGGCGTGCCCGCCGCCCCGGTGCAAACCATCGACCAAGTATTGCGCGACCCTCAAACCCTGGCGCGCGGCATGGTGGTAGAGCAACATCACCCCAGTGCAGGCAAGATCAAGCTGCCCAACTTGCCATTTAACTTCTCAGACTGCGACACCACGCCCAGCGGCCCCGCGCCCACCCTGGGGCAGCACAACGGTGAGATTGCCGCCAGTCTGGGCTACAGCGCGGCGGACATTGCACAACTACAATCAAACGGCGTGCTGTACGCGCCAGCGGCGACACTGTGAGGCTGCGGTTTATCTGCTCTATGGGCCTGTAGCCCAGTAAAATATAGCGTAAGCAGCTCCTGAATTTGTAGCATATCGAATCACCGGAAACACCCCCGCACCATGACCGACCGTTACGCCGTTATCGGCAACCCCATCAGCCAGAGCAAGTCACCCTTCATCCACAGCACGTTTGCCCAGCAGACCGGGCAGGACATGGAATACACCCGTATCGAAGGCACGCTGGGTGCTTTTGCGCAGGATGCAGAGGCGTTTCGCAAAGTCGGCGGGCGGGGCATGAACATTACTGCGCCGTTCAAGCTGGATGCGTTTGCCTATGCCACTGAGCACTCCGAGCGGGCGCGGCTGGCTGGAGCGGTCAATGCGCTGAAATTTGAGGGCGATCGCATACTGGCTGAGAACTTTGACGGCATCGGCCTGGTACGCGACCTGACGCACAACTTGGCCTGTCCGCTGCGCGTCAAGCGCGTGCTGCTGCTGGGCGCAGGCGGTGCCACACGCGGCGCGCTGCTGCCGTTTTTGGAGCAGCAGCCAGCCGCATTGGTGATCGTCAACCGCACGCTGGCGACCGCGCAGCAACTGGCAGGCAGTTTTGCCCATGCCGGGCCCGTGTCGGCGGCAGGCTATGGCGACCTGGGCGCACAGCAGTTTGACGTGGTGCTCAACGCCACCTCAGCCAGTCTGCGGGCCGAACTGCCACCTCTGCCCGCCAGCGTATTCGCCCCCGGCGCGCTGGCCTACGAGCTGGCCTATGGCAAAGGCCTCACGCCCTTCCTGCGCCTGGCCCAAAGCGCAGGTGTGCAGCGCCTGGCCGACGGCGTAGGCATGCTGGCCGAGCAGGCAGCAGAAGCCTTCGAGTGGTGGCGTGGTGTGCGGCCGGGTACCAAGGATGTGATTGCGCAGTTGACGGTGCCGTTGGTTTGATGGGCTTGGTTGGCTGGCGCGCCGAGTGCGTCCGGCAAGGTGGTTTGGGGGCATCTCTGCGTCAGATATTCACTACGAAAAACGTAGCTGCTTACGCTGATAATTGCTGGCCTACAGCCTGAGTCCTTTGCAAAAAAAACACTGCCATCACGCTCACCGCGCACCACTACGCCAATATTCGCGCCAGAGCGTGTGCCCTATCCATGCGCCCCGATGGGGCTGCGGGCTCGAAGCACGCAGAAATGGGGATCAGAAATTTAGATGTCTGAGCGCGTAGCGCGAGTTTCTAAATTTCCCCCATTTCGAGTACTGGAGATGCTTGGCCGAAGGCCCCGCAGCCCTGGGGCGCATGGGTAGGGCACACGCTCTGGCGCGAATTCGTGAAGATCGCAGCGTGAAAAAGCAATATACTCCCAAAAATGGACAAGACAGTACATTCTGCAAAACCAAAGGCCTTGGCTAAAGAGCCAGCACGCAAAAAAGCGCCCGCAAAAAGTAAAGAGCCCAGCCGCACCAACGACCCGGCTCGCACGATGGCGGGTATTCTGGAGATGGCAACGCAGGAGTTTGGTGAGAAGGGCTTGGCAGGTGCGCGCATTGATGCCATAGCCGCTGCCACCCAAACCAGCAAGCGCATGATTTACTACTATTTTGGTAGCAAAGAAGGCCTGTATTTGGCGGTTTTAGAGGAAGCCTACCGCCGCATGCGCAGCATTGAGGGCGAGCTGCATCTGGAAGATTTGCCGCCCGAAGACGCGCTGCGCAAGCTCACCGCTTTTACCTTTGACCACCACCACGGCAACCCCAACTACATCCGCCTGGTGATGAGCGAGAACATGCAGCGCGGGCAGTATCTGGCGCAGAGCAAGCAGATCCAGAAGCTCAACGTGCCCGCCATCTCGGCCATTCAAAAACTCTATGACCGGGGCGTGCGCAGCGGTGTCTTTCGTAGCGGCATGGACCCGGTGGACATCCACGCCTCGATCTCGGCGCTGACGTTTTTCAACGTCTCCAACCAGCACACCTTCGGCTTGATATTCAAGCGCGACACGCAGTCGCCCAAGTCCATAACCGCCCGGCGTGACAGTGTGGTAGAGATGGTGGTGCGCTTTGTGCGCCGGTAGCCGGGGGAAGCAGCACCGGCAGGGCCACCCCATGGGCTATGCCAGAATGCTCTAACGCCTTGCACCGTAATTCACCACGAACCGAGGGTTTTTACTTACCTTCGCAAAACTAACCAGTTAGTACATTACAGGGTAGGCATCATCCAGCGCACCATCCATGTTTGAAAAATTCATTGACAGTTATTGCAAGCTCCTGGGCTATCTCATTGGTGCCATGCTAGCCGTGATGGTGGTACTGGTGTTTGGCAACGTATTCATGCGCTATGCCTTCAACTCGGGCTTTACCCTGTCGGAGGAGCTGTCGCGCTGGCTGTTTGTTTGGATGACATTCCTGGGCGCGGTGGTCGCCCTGCGCAGCAATGGCCACCTGGGCACTGACATGCTGGTGGGCAAGCTGGAACCTAAGGGCAAACGCATTTGCATGGGGCTGGGGCTGGTGCTGATGCTCTATTGCATTGGCCTGGTGTTCAAAGGCTCGTATGACCAGACCGTTGTCAACTGGAACTCCACCAGCGCGGTGATGGAAGTGTCGATGGGTTATTTTTACGCCTCGGGCATGGTGTTTGCCGTGCTGGG
>JAYVJV010000015.1:0-2248 GCA_043769005.1 Polaromonas sp.
CTCCAGCGCGTCGACCAGTTGTTTGCGCCGTTTGGGGTTGTCCAGCAAGTCGTCTTGCAAATACGGGTTGCGCTGTACGACCCAGATGTCGCCCAATACCTCGTAGAGCATGCGGGCCGAGCGGCCGGTTTGGCGCTCGTCACGCAAGCTTTGCAGCGTATCCCAGGCGCTGGCACCGAGCAGGCGGATGACGACTTCGCGGTCAGAAAACGAGGTGTAGTTGTACGGAATTTCGCGCAGACGCGGGGTGTCGTCGGCCAGGGCCGTGAGTTGGTGCAAAGAGATCGGAGCGTTCATGGAGCCTTTAGGTGGGCTGAATGTTGAATAAGAAGTGGCAAAGCCTAGCGTAAACCCTAAGCGTACAGCATTCTCTGCCTATTCAAAGCTAGCGGGGCCTTTGCCCTTGCAAGTGCTGGTCTATCTGCGCCACGCAGGGCCCGGGTGCTGGGCCTAGAAATGGGGGGCGGCAAATGGATTTTGGCCCCCACGTCCTAGGATGTCTCGGTTTTGCTGCCGTCAGCCTCTTCGGGTGGCTTGCTGGCTTTGTTAAAGTATTTCGAGGCAAAGATACCCACCTCGTACAAAATGCACATCGGTACCGCCAGGGCGATTTGCGATATGACATCGGGTGGTGTCACGATAGCTGCAATAACAAAAGCCACCACCACAAAGTAACCTCGAAAGTCTCTGAGTTTTTCCACCGTCACAATATTAAAGCGCGTGAGCAGCAGCACGACAATGGGCACCTGAAAGGCCAGGCCAAAGGCAATGTACAGCCCTAAAATGCTCTCCACATAGCTGGCCACGTCAGGCGTGGCCGCTACTGAGGCGGGGGTAAATTTCTGGATGAACTCAAACATGCGCTCCAGTACCAAAAACTGCACAAACGCGATGCCCACATAGGCCAGCAGGCTGCCGAACATGATTAAAGGCAGGGCAAATTTTTTCTCGTGGCTATACAGACCCGGGGCGACAAACATCCAGACCTGGTACATCAACCAAGGTAGTGCCAACAAAACCGCGCCCATCATCAGCACTTTGAGCGGCACAAAGAAAGGCGAAAACACCCCCACAGCAATCAGCTTGGAGCCCGGCGGCATCTGCGACATGATGGGGCGGGCGATCCAGTCGATCAAACCGCTAGGGCCGGGATAGATCGCCAAAATGGCCACCGCAATGGCGATGCCATACACACAGTACAGCAACCGATCTCGCAGCTCCATCAGGTGCGCCACAAAGGGCTGCTCGGTGCCAGCCATCTCGTCTTCTTTGTTGGGCGTTGTCATGGAGTGGAATGCTTCGGAGCTGAATCCAAATTAAATTAATTTGGACCCTGCCCCATTTAATTTACTAATTGAACTTGACGGGGCGGTACTTGGCGACGCGGGCAGCGCCAGACAGGGCCTTGGTGCGCACCCCAGCTTTAGCCTTGTACCACTGGGGCATGGCACCAACCTTGGTGCGCCATTTTTTTTGGGGGTGCTTGTACTCGGGGTAGCTGGGCGTGGGCTCGGCCAGGGGCTGGTAGGCTTCGCCAGTGGCCTGCGTCCAGGACTTTTCAAAGTCGTTGGCGTTGGTCTGGATAGAGTTTTCTACATCGCGCGCCGCGCCCTCCACGCCTTCTTTCATTTTTTTCAGCTCTTCCAAATCCATCGAGCGGTTGACCTCGGACTTGACATCGGCCACATAGCGCTGCGCCTTACCCAAGAGTGCGCCCACCGTGCGGGCCACGCGCGGAAGTTTTTCAGGGCCGATCACGATCAGCGCCACAGCGCCAATCAAGGCGATCTTGGAGATGCCTAAATCAATCATTTAGATGCCAAAGCGCACACCGGCTGTGCACTCAGGACTTGCGCTTGGCTTCAACGTCAATCGTCTCTTTGGCTGCGCTGGTAGCGTTGCTGGCAGCGTTGGACACTTGGCCTGCTGCGCCTTCGACTTTGTCCGAAGCAGCCTCGCCGCCCGTCTTCATGCCGTCTTTAAAGCCTTTGACTGCGCCGCCGAGGTCAGAGCCCATGTTTTTGAGCTTTTTGGTGCCAAACACCAAAACGACGATCAATAAAACGATGCCCCAATGCCAGATGGAAAATGAACCCATGGTAATACTCCTAATTTTTGTCTGATCAGAAACCGTGATTTTAGTCTGCTAATGCCCTGCGGGCTTAAAACTCTATCCCTTTAACCAGGGACGGGGCCCGCCCATCACATGGATATGCAGGTGGTGCACGTCTTGCCCGCCCTCTGCGCC
>JAYVJV010000016.1:0-12380 GCA_043769005.1 Polaromonas sp.
TTATCACGGGATCCGGCGAGCGGTGCACTTAGCTCCACGGAGGACAGCCGCGTAGCCAATCACCCCAAGCGCCGGGGCATCCAACCATCTAAGAGTGCACCCCCTCAGAGAGCACAACCCATCGAAGCAAACAAACCACCAGCGCAATCGTCAGTTCACCACCCCCACCTTAGTCAACCCCGCCTTCTGCGCCATCGCCAAAAACGCAGCTACGTAGGCGTAAGGCGTATCGGCAGAGGGGCGCAAGTGAATCTCGGGTTGCACAGGTAGCGCTGCAGCGGCATTGACCTTGGCAGAGAGGGCGGGAATGTCTGGCACGGCCTCGTTGCCCCAGCGCAAAAAGCCAGCTGCGTCCATTTGTAGCACCACCACTTCGGGCACGACCGTGGAGGTTTGGGCCGACGGCATGTCCAGCGTGACCGAGTGCAGTTGCACCGGGATGGTGATGATGAGCATGACGATCAGCACCAGCAGCACGTCAATCAAAGGCGTGGTGTTCATCTCGACCATCGGGCTGGGCTCGGCCTCAGTGATGCCCTGATGGGGCAAGAGGTGACAGGTGTAGAGCTGCATGGTTTACCTGCGCGGTGCTTGTACTTCGGGCGTGGGCTCGGTAATCAAGCCCAGCTTGGCAAAGCCGTAACCCTGCGCCGTGTCAATCACCTGGCCGATGTAGGCGTAGGGGGTGTTGGCATCGGCACGGATGTGCAGCTCAGGCTGTGGGCTGCGGGTGGCGATCTGGCCGACCAGGCTGGACAGGGCCTGGATGTCGGCGGCGTAGCTGTCGTTAAAGTAGTAGTTGCCTGCGCGGTCTATGGTGATCACCACATAGTCGCCACTGGTGTCGCGCTTGATGGCGGTCTCTATCGGCAGGTTAACGTTGACATTGGCGCTGACCAAGGGAATAGTGAGCAGGAAGATGATGAGCAGTACCAGCATCACATCCACCAGCGGGGTGGTGTTGATCTCGGCCATCCAGCCGTCATCGTCGAGGTCAGCGCCTGGTGAAGCAAAAATAGACATGGTGTTTGAGGGGGGGTGCGTTGACTTGAGTTGGCTCAGCTTTGACTTGCCTGCTACTGTGTCTGCGCATTCGTCACGTCACTGTCAGCAGTTGGCATTGGTGCAGTAACGGTATCGTCCATAGCCGCTGTAGGCTTGTCGTCAGGCTGTCCATCGCTGGTGGCCAGCAGCAGCATGTGCAGCTTGACACCAAAGCTGCGCACCGACTCGAGTGCGAGTTTGTTTTTGCGCAGCAGCCAGTTGTAGCCAAACACGGCGGGCACAGCCACGGCCAGGCCCAGAGCCGTCATGATAAGGGCCTCGCCCACCGGTCCTGCTACGCGGTCGAGCGAGGCTTGGCCCGACGCGCCGATTTTGACCAGCGCGGTGTAGATGGCCCACACCGTGCCAAACAGGCCCACAAAAGGCGAGGTGGAGCCAATGGTAGCCAGCACCGCCATGCCGTCTTGCATGCGGGTTTGCAGCTTGGACAGGGCTTGCTCGATGGCGCGGATGATCCAGGTGTCGTAGTCGACCCGGGGCTTGAGCGCAATAAATTGCCGCGCAGCCTCTTGCCCCGAGTCGGCTACAAAGCGCAGCGGATTGTCTGCCCCCAGCCGCCCGATGTTGGCCGCAAAGTGGTGCAACGGCTCAAAGCTGTCCTGCGCATCTTGCGTTTGCGCTTTGAGTTTGCGCAGCTCCAGGTACTTGGTGACCAGCACTGTCCAGCTGGCAATCGACATGACCGCCAGCAACAGCAGGCAGCCCTTGGCCACCCAGTCGCCCTGTAGCCAGATAGCGGCCAGGCCGTAGGGGTTGCTGACGGCGCTGCTGGCGGCAGTGACGGCGGATGTGGTGGTGGACAGGGTCTGCGCAACAGCGCTACTTATGAATGCGGTGGTCATTTGGGGCATTTCTCCTCTATGGCGCGTTTGAGTAAAAGGGGTATGGCCAGCAGGCCTTGGTAGCTTCCATCCGGGTTGACTTTAAGGCAGTCCACCTGGCCAGCACTTTCCATGCCCTCGGCCAGCGCGTCACGCGGCTTGCGCCGCAGTTGTTCGTTGGCCATCTCGGCCAGGCTGCGCTGGGGTGTGGCCAGTGGCGGGCGGTAGGGGTAGACCGGCTGGGTGCGCGGCAAGCGGGTGTCGATGGGTGCGCGGGGTGCGTCTGCGGCTGCGCTGGGTGCACTGCGTGGCGCTGGCAGGCCGATGCTGCCTGCACTGCCCCAACCAGAGCCTGTGCCTGCACCACCTGGCACACCGCCAGGTACACCACTGGTCGAGCCCGTGGCTGCGCCGGTACTTGCACCCGTTGCGCCACCAGCGGCCGCACCCGTGCTGGCACCAGCGGCTGGCGTGGAAATCGCGCCAGTGGCCTGGCCCGCAGACCGGGGGGCGGTGGGGCTGGGTTCGGTAGATGCAGTAGTAGCAGGCGCTGCCGGAGCGGTGGCCTGCGGTGCAGGTGTGGCTGCGGGTGGCGCGGGGGCTGGGCTAGGTGCGGCTATGGGCGTGGGCGGTGCTACCACCTCAGCCACTGTAGGGCGGGTGGGAGGAGGCACGGCTGGTGCAGGGGCTGGTACTGGAGTCGGTATCGGTGTAGGTGCCGGGACTGGAACCGCAGTGGGGGTAGGAGCTGGTGCTGGTGCTAGAGTAGGAGCTGGTGTCGGTGCAGGCGGCACTGGTGTAGGAGCCGGTATCGGGGCTGGAGGCACCGGACTCGGTGGCGGGACTGGCGCAAGCACTGGCGCAGGCGCGGGTATCGGCGGGGGCGAAGCTGGAATGGGTTTAACTGGCTCGGGCGGGGGAACAACTATCGGCGCGGGCGCGGGCGCTGGTGTCGGCACCGGCACCGGCACCGGCACCGGCACCGGCACCGGCACCGGCACTGGTGTTGGAGCTGGCGCAGGTGCGGGTGCGGGTGCGGGTGCAGGTGCGGGTGTTGGTGCAGGCGCGGGTGGCGATACAGGTTGTGGCGCGGGCGCAGGCGGCAGCGCCTCGGCTAGCACGGGCTGCGTTGGTTTCACTGGGGTTTGCGGGGGCTGCACCGCACTTTGCACATCTTGCAGCACTGCAGACTCCTCGCGCGCACGGGCTTCCTCCCGCGGTTTCAACCGGGCACGCCGCGCAGCAGAGCGCGAGCGCGATGGCGTGATGGCAGCGGCTTGTGTGACTTGCAGCGGTGTGCTTTGCTGCGCCACCAGCGGCGGCAGGCCCAGTTGCGCCGCAGTGCCTAGGGCGCGGCGGGCGCTGATACCGCGTTGCGTGTCTGCCACCGCACTGGGGCTGGGCGTTTGCGCCCCGGTCGCCTTAGCCTCACTGCGAAAAATCTGCACCACCACGGCACGCACGGCTTGTTGGAGTGGCCAGTACAAGTTGGCCACCCACAGTAGTACTAAATGCAGCACCAGCACCGCCAGCCACACACCGGGTCGGGTGCGCGGTGCGGACAAGTCTGGCACGCGAAATAAGAGTTCTGTCACAGGCGGCGATGTTCTCACACCCCGTACAATCTAGGGTTTTCACGTATATTGTCCCACCGACTACGGCCTGCATCCTGCATTTGATAGGCCAGCGACTCAAAGCGACCACACCAGTGACAGCCCACCACACGCCTTGCCTCACCACTTTTGCAGGGGGCCGCGCGCTCTCTGCCTCCAAAACCGCGCAACTGCTGGCCCAGGCCCAGCAAGTCGCCCCCCAGGTCGCTGTGGTGGCCACGCATTGGGTGCACTGGGTACAAACCGACACCCCACCCGATGCCGCCACTGCTGGCAAACTGCAAGCCCTGCTAACCTATGGCGAGCCTGCGGATACTGCGGCCAAGGGCGAGTTGATCGTCGTCATGCCGCGCCTGGGCACCGTGTCGCCCTGGGCATCCAAGGCCACCGACATTGCACACAACTGCGGCCTACAGTTGCACCGGGTAGAGCGCGCATTGCATGTCACCGTGCGCCTGAAAGCCCCACTGCTAGGCAAAGCGGCGCTCAAGCCCGAGCAGCGCGAAGCGCTGGCCGCGCTCTTGCACGACCGTATGACCGAGTCGGTAGCCTTTGAAGCCGATGCACCCCGCGCCCTGTTTACACCCCTGCTAGCAGCGCCGATGCAGTATGTCGATGTACTCCAACAAGGCCGTGCGGCACTGGAAGCAGCCAACACCGAGTTTGGACTGGCACTGGCCGAAGACGAAATTACCTACTTGGCCGAGGCCTTCAAAGACCTGGCGCGCAACCCCACCGACGTGGAGCTGATGATGTTTGCCCAAGCCAACAGCGAGCACTGCCGCCACAAGATATTCAACGCCCAGTTCACCATCGACGGGCAGGCGCAGGACAAAAGCCTGTTCGGCATGATCCGCAACACCCACGCGCTAGCTCCCCAGCACACCGTGGTGGCCTACTGCGACAACTCGTCCATTATGGAAGGCCATGTTTCAGAAGCTTTTTATGCCTCTAGCCCAATAAATAAAAGCGTAAGCAGCTATGAAAAAAATAGCAATTTGCAGCATGTGCTGATGAAGGTGGAAACGCATAACCACCCCACCGCCATCAGCCCCTTCCCCGGTGCCAGCACCGGCGCAGGCGGCGAGATCCGCGACGAAGGTGCGACAGGACGCGGGGCCAAGCCCAAAGCCGGTTTGGGCGGCTTTACGGTGTCTCATTTAAATGGGGTCTTAAATGGGGTCAGATCCCATTTAAATTCCACCAGTTTTCCGTCTCACATGGCCACACCCTGGCAGATCATGACCGAGGGCCCGTTGGGCGCTGCCGCCTTCAACAACGAGTTTGGCCGCCCTAACCTGAACGGCTATTTCCGCGCCTTTGAGCAAACCATCGCGGGCCAGCGCTGGGGCTACCACAAACCCATCATGATCGCAGGCGGCATGGGCAGCATTGACGCAGCGTTAACGCACAAGATCGAGTTTCCCGCTGGCTCATTGCTCATCCAGTTAGGCGGCCCCGGCATGCGCATTGGCATGGGTGGTAGCGCGGCCAGCTCGATGGCCTCGGGCACCAACGCGGCGTCGCTGGATTTTGACTCAGTGCAGCGCGGCAACCCCGAGATTGAGCGGCGTGCGCAAGAGGTGATTAACCAGTGCTGGCAACTGGGCAAGGATGGCGGCCCCTCTGGTTGCGGCAACCCCATCCTCGCCATCCACGACGTGGGCGCAGGCGGTCTGTCCAACGCCTTCCCCGAACTGGTCAACGACGCAGGCCGGGGCGCTCGCTTTGATTTGTCCAGCATCCCGCTGGAAGAAACGGGCCTGTCCCCGAAAGAAATTTGGTGCAACGAAAGCCAAGAGCGCTACGTGCTGGCGATTGCGCCCGAGTCTTTGGATTTGTTCAAAAGCTTTTGCGAACGAGAGCGCTGCCCGTTTGCCGTGGTAGGTGTGACGACGCAAGAACGTGACCTGGTAGTGGCCGACCAGGCGGCAGCGCGCCGCGCCGGGCCGCCCCAAGCAAGCGCAGCCCCCTCGGGGGGCAGTGAGGACACGCCAGTGCCGAACATGGGGGCTACAGTACATATGCCCATGAACGTGTTGCTGGGTAAAACGCCCAAAATGCACCGCGACGTGCAAAGCGTGCAGCGCCAGTTCAAGCCCATCGACTTGACGGGCGTGAGCCTGCAAGATGCTGTCATCCAAGTGCTGAGCCATCCCACGGTGGCCAGCAAACGCTTTCTCATCACCATCGGCGACCGCACGGTGGGTGGCCTGACGCACCGCGACCAGATGGTGGGCCCTTGGCAAGTGCCCGTGGCCGACTGCGCCGTCACCCTGGCCGACTACGCAGGCTTTGCAGGCGAGGCCATGGCCATGGGCGAGCGCACGCCGTTGGCGGTGTTCAACGCGCCCGCCTCGGGTCGCATGGCGGTGGCAGAAAGCATCACCAACCTGCTGGCCGCGCCGATTGAGCTGGCCAAAGTCAAACTCAGTGCCAACTGGATGGCTGCGTGCGGCGAAGCGGGCGAAGATGCCGCCCTGTACGCTACCGTGAAAGCCGTAGGCATGGAGCTGTGCCCGGCGCTGAACATCAGCATCCCAGTGGGCAAAGACTCGCTGTCCATGCGCACGCAGTGGCAGGACGAGGCGGGTACGCAGCACAAAGTCACCTCGCCTGTCTCGCTCATAATCAGCGCGTTTGCCTCCATCGACGATGTGCGGGGCACGCTGACTCCGCAGCTCAACCGCGAAGAGCTAGACACCACGCTGGTCTTCATCGATCTGGCTCAGGGACACAAACGCATGGCGGGCAGCGTGCTCGCGCAGGTGCTCAATCAAGAAGGCCAAGCCACGCCAGACCTGAACGACGCAAAAGACCTCATCAACCTGGTGAATGCAATTAACGCCCTGCGCGCGCAAGGCAAAATTTTGTCCTACCACGACAAGAGCGACGGTGGCCTGTTAGCCACCGTGTGCGAGATGGCCTTTGCAGGCAATGTGGGCGTGGCGCTGAACATCGACATGTTATTGGTAGAAGGCGACGGCATCAGCGACAGCCGCATGGACGTGGGCGACAGCAAAAATTGGAGCAGCCAGGTCAGCGTGCGGCGCGACGAGCTGACGTTGCAAGCCCTGTTCAACGAAGAGCTGGGCGTGGTGATACAGGTGCGTACAGCACAGCGCAGCGAGGTAATGCAAACGCTGCGCGAGCACGCATTAAGCAAATACAGCCACTTCATCGGCAAAACCCGCCCTGCCCCCGCTGCGCCCTTGGCTACAACACTTCCTATAGCCAGCACAACAACAAAGCCTGCTGCAACGGCTGCTGCAGCCACAGAGTCTGCGGCCACCACTGATGCATTAGCGGTTGGCATCGGTGAAGTCAGCATTTGGCGCGACACCAAAAAAGTCTTCACCGCCAAGCTGCAAGACCTGCACCAGGTATGGGATGCAGTGAGCTGGAAAATCGCCCAAGGCCGCGACAACCCGCAGTGCGCCGACGCAGAGCACGCCAGTGTGGGCGATGCAGCCAACCCGGGTCTGCATGTGCATTTAAATCCCCAGTTAAGCGATATTTTGAAGACAAATACGGCTCTAAGCCCACAAAATATTGCGCAAGCAGCTACTAAATCAGTAGCGCCTACTATCCTCCAAGCGCGCCCCAAAGTCGCCATCCTGCGCGAACAAGGAGTCAACTCCCACATCGAAATGGCCTACGCCTTCACCGAGGCAGGCTTTGAGGCCTATGACGTGCACATGACCGACTTGCAAACTGGTCGCGCCAAATTGCAAAACTTTGCAGGCCTGGTAGCCTGCGGTGGCTTCAGCTACGGCGACACCCTGGGCGCAGGCATCGGCTGGGCGCGCAGCATCACGTTCAACAGCGCATTGTCTGACCAGTTCAAGGCCTTCTTCGCACGTCCAGACACCTTTGGCCTGGGCGTGTGCAACGGCTGCCAGATGTTTGCCGAGCTGGCCGACATCATCCCCGGCGCGCAAGATTGGCCGCGCTTCACCACCAACCAGAGCGAGCGCTTTGAGGCGCGTTTGTCCATGGTCGAAGTGCTCGACTCTCCCAGCCTGTTTTTCAAAGACATGGCAGGCAGCCGTCTACCCATCGCCGTGGCCCACGGCGAAGGCTTTGCCAACTTCTCGCAACGCGGCAACGCAGGCAAAGCGATAGCCGCCATGCGCTTTACCGACAACCACGGCGCAGCCACCATGCAGTACCCCTTCAACCCCAACGGCAGCCCCGGCGGCCTCACCGCCGTCACCACTGCAGACGGCCGCTTCACCGCCATGATGCCCCACCCCGAGCGCGTCTTTCGCAACGTGCAGATGAGCTGGACCAACCAAGACAAGTTAGCCCACAGCGCCTGGATGCAACTTTGGCGCAATGCGCGTAAAGCGCTCAACTGATTTCTTTTAAACTTACACACCATGTCCATCAGCCTCATAGCCCTCCTAGACGACATCGCCACGATTCTTGACGACGTGGCGGTCATGACCAAAGTCGCCGCCAAAAAAACAGCGGGCGTGCTGGGTGACGACCTGGCCCTGAACGCTGAGCAAGTGTCGGGAGTGCGGGCCGAGCGCGAGCTGCCGGTGGTGTGGGCAGTGGCCAAGGGCTCGGCGATCAACAAAGTGATTTTGGTGCCCTCAGCGCTGGCCATCAGCTACTTTATCCCCTGGCTCATCACGCCTTTACTGATGATCGGTGGCGCGTATTTGTGTTTTGAAGGTTTTGAGAAAATTGCCCACAAACTGCTGCACAACCAGGCTGAGGACGACGCGCATGCGCAGGAAATTATGCAAGCCGTAAAAAACCCCGAGGCAGATTTGGTAGCGCTGGAAAAAGACAAAATCAAAGGGGCCATCCGCACCGACTTTGTGCTGTCGGCCGAGATCATCGTCATCGCACTGGGCACGGTGGCCACTGCTGCGTTTAGCAAGCAAGTGGTGGTGGTGGTGGCCATCGCCACCATCATGACGGTAGGTGTTTACGGCTTGGTCGCGGGCATCGTCAAGCTGGACGACGCAGGCCTGCACCTCATACAGCGCAAAGCCCAGGCCGCACGCGCGCTAGGTCACGGCATTTTGTGGTTTGCGCCCAAGCTCATGAAAACCCTGTCAGTCGTCGGCACGGCTGCGATGTTCATGGTGGGCGGCGGCATTTTGGTACACGGCTGGCCCTGGCTGGCCCACGCCATCGAGGCACTGGTTGTGCCGATGGGGGCTTTCAAGGCGGTAGGCACAACGCTATTTGACGCGCTGGCGGGTGTTGTGGCCGGGGCTGTAGTGCTGGCAGTGTGGACAGGCATGCAAAAGTTATCTTTGGTTCGCAAGCCCTAATAGGCAGTGTTGAACCCTTCTGTTCTATTTACAAGCCGACGACTCTCGCAATTATGACATTGATACGCCCTAGCCTAGATGCTGACATTCCCGCCATCCAGGCCATCTATGCCCACCATGTGCTGCACGGCACGGGTACGTTTGAAACCGAGCCGCCCACGCCGGCCGACATGGCCGCGCGCCGCGCTGACGTGCTGGGCAAGCAACTGCCTTACCTGGTACTGCAAGTGTCAGGCCAGGTGCTCGGCTTTGCTTACGCTAACTGGTTCAAACCCCGCCCGGCCTATCGCTTTAGCGTAGAAGACTCCATCTATATGGCTGGCAGCGCCAGCGGTAAAGGCCTGGGCAAACTGCTGCTGACTGAGCTGCTCGCACAACTGGAGCGCGGCGGCATTCGCAAGGCCATGGCGGTGATTGGCGATTCAGCCAACGCAGGTTCTATCGGCGTGCACCGCGCATGCGGCTTTACCACCGTGGGCGTTGTTAAATCCTGCGGCTGGAAGTTTGACCAATGGCGCGATATTGTGATGATGGAAAAGACCCTGGGCCTGGGCGATAGCACGCCGGCCGAGTAAGCCCCGTATCATCGGCGCATGACTAAAAACAAAACCTTCGCCGCCTGGTTGGCATTTATTGGTGGTCCACTGGGGCTGCACCGCTTTTATTTGTACGGCCTGGGTGACATGCTGGGCTGGTTGCTGCCTATTCCAACCGCCCTGGGTTTGTATGGCCTGGCCAGGGTAGAGCAGTTGGGCCAAGACGATGCGTTAAGCTGGATATTGATTCCGTTGCTAGGCTTTACCATCGCTGGCTGCGCCCTGACGGCTATCATCTACGGCTTAACACCACCTGAGAAATGGAACGCCAGGTTCAACCCTGGACTGGGCGAAGAAGCTGCGGCAGGCAAGACCAACTGGGCCACCATTGGTGCTTTGGTATTTGCACTGCTCTTTGGTGCTACCAGTTTGATGAGCAGCATTGTGTTTAGCTTTCAGCGCTACTTTGAATACCAGATCGAAGAATCTAAAAAAATTTCACAATGAAATTGGCCTCTAGCACAATAAAATCAAGCGTAAGCAGCTAATAAATTGATAGCAAAAAGCACCTGCCGAAGACGGCAGATGCCTGCCCCGGCAGCTTAAAAAATCTGCAAACTCACCCAGTAAGCTACTGCCGCCACGAAGGCAGAGGCTGGGATGGTGAATATCCAGGCCCAGACAATATTGCCCGCTACACCCCAACGCACCGCGCTCATGCGGTGCGTGCTGCCCACGCCGACAATGGCACCCGTGATGGTGTGCGTGGTAGATACCGGGATGCCCATGGCAGTCGCAGTAAACAGGGTGATGGCTCCGCCCGTCTCGGCACAAAAACCGCCCACGGGCTTGAGCTTGGTGATTTTCTGTCCCATGGTTTTGACAATCCGCCAGCCACCAAACATGGTGCCCGCGCCAATGGTGACGTAGCAGGCCATCACCACCCAGGTGGGCAGGTGGTCTTTGGTGGCCATCATCCAGGTGGGCAGACCTTGCACGCCCGCAGTCGTGGCCGCTATCAACAGCAACCAGATAATGCCAGCGGTCTTTTGCGCATCGTTACCACCGTGGCCCAGGCTATAGGCCGCTGCGGAAACCAATTGCAAACGGCGAAACCAGCGGTCGGTGTTGGATGGCTTGGCACGCCTGCAAATCCAGGCCACCAGCACCATCATTAAAGAACCCAGCACAAAGCCCAGAAACGGCGATATAAAGATAAACGCCACGATCTTGAGCACTCCAGTAGCTATCAAGGCACTGGCACCGGTCTTGGCAATCACCGCGCCCACAATGCCGCCGATCAGCGCATGCGACGAGCTGCTGGGGATCCCGTAGTACCAGGTGATGATGTTCCAGGTGATGGCACCAATCAAGGCACCAAAAATGACATGCATGTCCACCACATTGGGCAACACGATGCCTTTGCCAATGGTGGCCGCCACACTGAGGTGGAAGACAAAATAGGCGACAAAATTGAAAAATGCGGCGAACACCACGGCCTGCCCGGGGCGCAGCACGCCAGTGGACACCACAGTAGCAATCGAGTTGGCGGCATCGTGAAAGCCGTTCATGTAGTCAAAGGCGAGCGCCAGAAACAACAGCATAAAGACGACCCAGAGGGCGGTTTGAGCATTAGCCATAGTAGGTAAGCCTCTATGGGCTCAAGAATTTTCGAGGATCACGCCCTCAATCAGGTTGGCCACGTCTTCGCATTTGTCCGTAATGGTCTCCAGTAGCTCGTACACCGCTTTGAGCTTGATGACTTCACGCACATCCGGCTCCTCGCGAAACAGTTTGCTCATGGCGCTGCGCATCACGCGGTCGGCATCGGATTCCAGCCTGTCAATTTCTTCGCAGGTCTTGAGCGCCGCGTCGGCGGTAGCTTTGTCGCTGATGGTGCTAAGCATTTTCACCGCAGCGGCCAGGCGCTCGCAGCATTTCACGCTGATATCTGTCAGGCGCTTGATGTCCTCGGTCATGAACTTCACGTCGTACAGCGCCATGGTCTCAGCCGAGTCCTGGATCAGGTCGGCCACGTCGTCCATGGTATTGATGAGCTTGTGGATCTGCTCGCGGTCGATCGGCGTGATGAAGGTTTGGTGCAGCATCTTGTTCACGTCATGCGTGACGCGGTCGGCCGCGCGCTCGGCGTTGTCTACGTCGCGGTTGTACTGCTCGCGCATATGCGTGTCGCTGTAATGTGTGACCAGGTTGGCGAATGCCCGCGCTGCTTCGACGATGCGATCGGCATGCTGGTTGAACATTTCAAAGAAGTTGCCTTCGCGGGGGAGGAGTTTGCCAAAGAACATGGAGAACCTTCTGGTTATAACTAGAGTGTGATGTATTGCCGCGATTTTACGCGAGGTGGAGCCAGGAAAATTAGACTGCACAGCAAAGAAAAAAGCCTCACAATGGTCGTTGCGAGGCTTTGTATCAGGCCACTTACATGCGCTCTGGCACAGGCTAAGACACGTTTCTCAGTATTTAAGCTGCCACTTTCTCATTAAACTCCTCCATCTGGTCGAAGTTCATGTACTTGTAGACGTTAGCGCTGTCTTTGTTAATCACGCCTACGTCCGCCAGATACTCGGCGCGTGTGGGGATGCGGCCCAGCTTGGAGCAGATAGCAGCCAGCTCGGCACTGCCCAGGTACACAAAGGTGTTTTTACCCAAACGGTTGGGGAAGTTGCGCGTGGAGGTGGACATGACGGTTGCGCCCTCTTTCACCTGTGCCTGGTTACCCATGCACAGGCTGCAACCGGGCATCTCCATACGGGCACCGGCCGCACCAAACACGCCGTAGTGGCCTTCTTTGGTGAGCTGGTCCGCGTCCATCTTCGTAGGCGGTGCCATCCACAGTTTGACGGGGATGTCGCGCTTGCCTTCCAGCAGCTTGCTGGCTGCGCGGAAGTGGCCGATGTTGGTCATGCAACTGCCGATGAACACTTCGTCGATCTTGCTGCCTGCTACGTCGCTGAGCGTCTTGGCATCGTCCGGGTCGTTCGGGCAGCAGACGATCGGCTCGGTGATCTCGTTCATGTCGATCTCGAT
>JAYVJV010000017.1:0-21039 GCA_043769005.1 Polaromonas sp.
GCTATAATTTAGGGCTTATGTTCCTCGATAGCTCAGTTGGTAGAGCGCCGGACTGTTAATCCGTAGGTCCCTGGTTCGAGCCCAGGTCGAGGAGCCAAATTGATACGAAATAGCCTCTAGGTGTGAGCCCAGAGGCTTTTTTTATGCCTACAGGCTATCGCGTATCTGCTGCAAGGCCGCCGGGTCATCCATGGTGGCCAAATCCCCCGTATCGCGGCCTTCGCACACCGCCTGGATGGCGCGGCGCAGCATCTTGCCGCTGCGGGTTTTGGGCAGCAGCGTGACAAAGCGCACACGGGCGGGGCGGGCGACTGCGCCTAGCTGCGCGTCTACCAGCTTCATGATCTCACCCTCCAGTTTCAGCTTACCCTCCGCACTTTCGGTGAGCGACGTGTCTTTGACCACGGCAAAGGCCATGGCCACCTGGCCCTTGAGCTGGTCGGCCACGCCCACCACGGCCACCTCGGCCACGTTGGGGTGCGAGGCAATGCTTTCTTCAATCTCGCGCGTGCCCAGGCGGTGGCCGGCCACGTTGATCACGTCGTCGGTGCGGCCCAGGATGGTGTAGTAGCCGTTGGCATCCCTAATGCCCCAGTCAAAGGTGTTGTACACCAGCTTGCCGGGCACGCTCTTCCAGTAGGTTTGCACGAAGCGGGCATCGTCCTGCCAGACGGTTTGCATACAGCCGGGGGGCAGCGGGCCTTCGATGACGACCACGCCTTTTTCGCCGTGGCCGTGCATTTCTTCGCCCGTGCTCTCGTGTAAGAGCTTGACGTTGTAGCCGTACATCGGCACGCCGGGGCTGCCAAACTGTGGCGTGGGGCCAGCCAGGCCACCGCCGTTGGCCGTGGCCAGGATGGGCCAGCCCGTCTCGGTTTGCCAGTAGTTGTCCACCACCGGCTTGCCTATGCATGCGCTGATCCAGCGCGCCGTGGGCTCATCCACCGGCTCGCCCGCCAGATACAGGCCTTTGAGGGTGCTGAGGTTGTATTTAGTCAGGTACGCAGGGTCTTGCTTCTTTAAAACACGAATCGCCGTGGGCGCGCTGAACATATGGGTGACTTTGTATTTCTCTACGATGCTCCACCAGATGCCGCCGTCGGCGCTGCCGTCCATGCCGCGTGTGGGTGTGCCTTCGTAAAAAACGGTTGTCATGCCTGCCAGCAGCGGGCCGTAGACGATGTAGCTGTGCCCCACCACCCAGCCAATGTCGCTGGTGGCAAAGTACACCTCGCCGGGCTTGGCATCAAAGATATATTTCATGCTGGCGGCCAGCGCCACGGCATAGCCACCGGTGTCGCGCTGCACGCCTTTGGGCTTGCCGGTGGTGCCACTGGTGTAGAGCGTGTAGCTGATATCGCTGGCGGCCAGCCATTCACAGGGCACCACGGTTTGCAGGTGTTTTAGCCTTGCAGCCCAGTAATCAACGGCGTAAGCAGCTCCTAAATCAATAGCGGATAACTTGCGGTCTACCATCAGCACCGAGGCCGGTTTGTGCGCTGCCAGGCTGATGGCTTCTTTGAGCAGCGGCGTGTAGGGCACCACCTTGCCCGCCCGCGAGCCCGCGTCGGCGGTGATGACGACCTTGGGCGTGGCATCGTCAATGCGCGAGGCCAGCGACACACTGGCAAAGCCGCCAAACACCACCGAATGAATCGCCCCAATGCGGGCGCAGGCCAGCATGGCAAACATGGCCTCGGCAATCATGGGCATGTAAAGCAGCACGCGGTCGCCCTTGCCTACCCCCATGTCTTTCAGGATGGCGGCAATGCACTGCACCTCAGTGTGCAGCTCTTGGAAGGTATAGGTTTTCTCTGTATTCGTCTCGGTGCTCACATACACCAGCGCGCTCTGGTTGGCGCGGTCTTTCAGGTGCCTATCAACCGCGTTGTGGCACAGGTTGGTGGTGCCGCCCACATACCACTTTGCAAAGGGTGGATTGCTGTAGTCGCAGATTTGCGTGGGCTGGTCTTTCCACTCAATCAGCTTGGCCTGCTCCCCCCAAAAACCGTCACGGTCGGCCAGCGAGCGGGCGTGGAAATCTGCGTATTGGGTCATAGGGGGTGTCTCCGGGGAAATTGAAATTTGAATTTTTCAATTATGACGGGTGGGCTTGCGGGGGGCTGACGGGGGGCAGCGCAGCACATAACGGCTTCAAAGAGCGGCTCGCTTGCATGCACAGTGGTGCGATCCCAGGGCTTTGCAAGCTCTGTTGGTTTGCTGTCCCGGCACTTGGGGTGATTGCTTAGCTTGCACTTTTTTGCAGGTTTTTGTTTTTTCATCCACACGATATGAGCTACCACCTCGCTGCGCTGTTGGGAGAGAATCGCCACTTCCTGGTCTATGTCTGCCACGCGCGTTTGCAGTGCCTGCACCATGTCGTCAATGCTGAGTCGCCCCACCCGGTAAGCGGGCAGTTGCTCGGCTATCGCTTTGAGTGAAATTCCAATCTTGCGCGACATGGCGATAAAGACCACCTCGCGGCGTATGGCCTCGGTGTATTCGCGATAGCCGCTGGCACGGCGCGTTGGTTTGAGCAGCCCTAGCCGCTCGTAGTGACGCAGCGCATTGGCCGATACGCCAGTTCGCAGTGCAAGTTCTGAATCTGCATAGACACGAGCGTAACAAGCTTCGCGTAGCACGAAGCTTGCGCGTTTGTCGCATAGGCTACAGCGAAGCACCGCTACTATCAATTAAATAGCTGCTTACACTACATTTTATTGGTCTACAGCCAGTTTTCCTAGGGCGCACTACAATTAAACTTAAACACCCCGGGTTCACGGATAGGATCTACTCCCACCGCAATCACGCTCTTGGGTGCGAACTTGCCTTGCAAAATCAGCGTAGACAATGGGTTTTCAATACGCTGCTGGATGGCGCGTTTGAGTGGCCGGGCACCGTACACCGGGTCAAAGCCGACCTTGGCCAGCTCGGCCAGGGCTTGAGCTGATACCGCCAAGCCCAGATCCATTTTCTCCAAACGCTGTGACAGGGTTTGGAGTTGAATCTTAGCAATCGACTCGATGTGCTTCGCGTCCAGCGCGTGGAACACTACCGTCTCGTCAATGCGGTTGAGAAACTCGGGTCTGAAATGGTTTTTCAACTCGTCCCACACCGCGTCTTTCATCTCCTCATAGGGCTTGCCTGCCATGCTTTGAATGAGGTGCGAGCCGATGTTACTGGTCATGACGATGACGGTGTTTTTAAAGTCCACAGTGCGGCCCTGGCCGTCGGTCAGGCGACCATCGTCCAGCACTTGCAGCAGCACGTTAAACACATCGGGGTGGGCTTTTTCTACCTCGTCCAGCAAAATCACGCTGTAGGGTTTGCGCCGCACGGCCTCGGTCAGGTAGCCGCCTTCTTCGTAGCCCACATAGCCAGGGGGCGCACCAATCATGCGTGCCACGCTATGCTTTTCCATAAATTCGCTCATATCGATGCGGATCAAATGGTCTTCGCTGTCAAACAAAAAGCCTGCCAACGCCTTGCACAACTCGGTCTTGCCCACGCCCGTGGGGCCCAGGAAGAGGAAGCTGCCCGTGGGGCGACCCGGGTCACTCAAACCCGCACGCGAGCGGCGAATGGCGTTGGCCACGGCCGTAATCGCCTCGCTTTGCCCCACCACGCGCTCGTGCAATTTGTCTTCCATGATGAGCAGCTTGTCGCGCTCGCCCTGCATCAGCTTGGACACCGGGATGCCGGTAGCGCGCGCCACCACTTCGGCGATTTCTTCTGCGCCCACTTGGGTGCGCAGCAGGCGCGGGGCTTTGCTCTCGCCTTTCTTGGCTTCTTTGGCCTGCGCCTCTTTCCACGCGGTCTCCAGTGCGGGCAGCTTGCCATACTGCAGTTCGGCCACGGCGTTGTAGTCGCCCTTGCGGGTCAGCTCTTCGATCTGAAACTTCAGTTTATCAATCTCTTCCTTGATGTGCGCACTGCCCTGGGCCTGGGCTTTCTCTGCCTTCCATATCTCGTCCAGGTCGGAGATTTCCTTTTGCAGCTTGCCAATTTCTTCTTCGATCAAGTCAAAGCGTTTTTTAGACGACTCATCCTTCTCGCGGCGCACGGCCTCACGCTCAATCTGCAGCTGGATCATGCGGCGATCCAGCTTGTCCATCACCTCGGGCTTGGAGTCCATCTCGATCTTGATTTTGGCTGCCGCCTCGTCAATCAAATCAATCGCCTTATCAGGCAAAAAGCGGTCGGTGATGTAGCGGTGGCTCAGTTCCGCGGCAGCCACAATGGCGGGGTCGGTGATTTGCACGCCATGGTGCACTTCGTACTTTTCTTGCAGGCCGCGCAGGATGGCGATGGTGGCTTCCACCGTCGGCTCGCCCACCAAAATTTTCTGGAAGCGCCGCTCCAGCGCTGCGTCTTTTTCGATGTATTTGCGGTATTCGTCCAGCGTGGTGGCACCTACGCAGTGCAGCTCGCCGCGTGCCAGTGCAGGCTTGAGCATATTGCCTGCATCCATTGCGCCCTCGGCCTTGCCAGCGCCCACCATGGTGTGCAGTTCGTCGATAAACACAATGGTTTGGCCCTCATCTTTGGCCAGGTCTTTCAGCACGTTTTTCAGGCGTTCTTCAAACTCGCCGCGAAATTTAGCGCCCGCCAGCAGCGCCGCCATATCGAGTGACAGCACCCGTTTGCCCTTGAGCGACTCGGGCACTTCACCGGCCACAATGCGCTGCGCCAGACCTTCGACAATCGCCGTCTTGCCCACCCCGGGCTCGCCGATCAGCACCGGGTTGTTTTTGGTACGGCGTTGCAGCACCTGGATGGCGCGGCGAATCTCGTCGTCGCGGCCAATCACTGGGTCGAGCTTGCCCATGCGGGCGCGCTCGGTCAAGTCCAGGCAGTATTTTTTCAGCGATTCGCGTTGGTCTTCGGCGTCCGCGCTGTCCACGCCCTGCCCCCCGCGCACGGCGGTAATGGCAGCCTCCAGGCTTTTGCGGTTCAGGCCGTTGTCTTTGGCTACTTTTGCAATGTCCTGCCTACTGTCGGCCAGGGCCAGAAAGAACAGCTCGCCGGCAATAAACTGGTCATTGCGCTTGATGCTCTCTTTCTCGGCCCCCTGGATCAGCGCCGCCAAGTCACGCCCCACACTGATCTGCTCTTGCCCCTGCACCTGCGGGAGCCGCTTGATAGCGGCATCTGCCGCCGCCTGCAAACCCGCCACATTCACCCCTGCACGCTCCAGCAGCGCACGCGGCCCGTCCTGCTGGCGCAGCATGGCGGCTAGCAGGTGGGCAGGCTCGATGTAGCCGTTGTCGCTGCCCAGAGCCAGGCTTTGCGCGTCGCTCAGGGCTTCCTGAAATTTGGTGGTGAGTTTGTCTAATCGCATACATGCTCCGCCTTCAATGGCATGGGTTGTGTCAGTCTAGCCTACAGCTAGGGGTAAAGGACAGCTTTTCAAGGGCTGGAGAGACTAACCATTGATACACATCAACAAATGCAAACACGGTGCATCCAAACCATCTACGCAGGCGTGCCAGGTGCGCCCTGCTTTTTCGTAGCGCCCATTCGCGCTTGCCACAAAAAACAGCACGCTACAACAGAATTTTACGGAAGGCCCCAAGTTACGCTACAAGAGGCCCTGCGCGAGCGTGGTGCGAAGAAAAAGCAGGGACACCTGGCACGCTAGCCAGCCAATGGCGCGTGCGAAGCTGCAAAACTCAACCCTTCACAGCGTCAAGAGAAAACCCCGCCACCTTTTTGTAGCTCTCCGAAATCTCGCGCAATTCAGCCTGGCTGATCAAATCGTCGATGTGCCGAAACGGTTTGTCGCCCGCCAGCTCGTCCACCTTGATGTTGATAAAGTCGGGCGGCACGCTGCGGTTGGTTTGCACTATTTTGGCCGTGACTTCGCGGCGCTTATGTTCGTAGCTTTGCAAGGCGGCGAGTGGGTCGGTTTGCGTGGCAAGTTCATGCGCCAGCGTGCGGGCATCAATCAAGGCTTGGGCCGATCCATTGGAGCCGCGCGGGTACATGGGGTGGGCGGCATCGCCCATCAAAGTCACGCGGCCAAAAGTCCACTGCGCTACCGGGTCTTTGTCCACCATGGGGTATTGCAGCACCTGGTCGGCATTGCGGATCAGCGCGGGTACGTCCAGCCAATCGAACTGCCAGTCTTTGAAGATGCTGATGAAGTCATCCACCTTGCCGCCCGTGTTCCAGTCGTTCATATCTCGGCTGTTGCCTTCGATCTCGGCCATCCAGTTGATGAGCTGCAGGCCTTGGCCGTCGATGTTGTCCACAATGGGGTAGATCACCATCTTGCCGGTCTTTATCGAACCCACGCGCATATAACTTTTACCCGTCAGGATGGGCTTGTGCCGGGTCACGCCACGCCAGGTGTTGATGCCTGCAAAGGCAAGCTTTTCATCAGGGTAGAACTGGCGACGCACTGCGGAGTGGATGCCGTCGCAGGCCACCACGATGTCGGCCTGTACGCAGGGCAGTGGCAGGGCCTCTTTTCCCTGCGCTGCACCTTGAGAGGTTCCCTGCACAAAATACACCGTAGCACCCTGCTCGTTTTGCGTCACGCCCGTGCAGCGGTGGTTGGTGTGTACGCGGTCGGCACCCAGGCGCTGCACCGCTGCGTCGAACAAAATCTTATGTAACTTGCCACGATGAATGCCCACCTCGGGCATGGGATAGCCCGCATGGCGGCCACGCGACTCTTTGTAGATGTACTGGCCAAAGCGGTTGAAGAAAACGCTCTCCAGATTTTCTATACCCACCGCTTCCAAGTCTGCCTGCAAGCCCAGCGCGGCCAGCTCGCGCATGCCGTGGGGCAAGAGCGTGATGCCTACGCCCAACTCGCGCACCTCGGGCACGCTCTCGTACACATCGCATTGCATGCCTAGCTGGTGCAGGTGCAACGCAAAGCCCAGGCCTGCAATGCCGCCACCGATGACGGCGATACGTGTCATGTGAACCCTTCGACCAGCGCAGGGTAAACGGGTGCGGTGGAGCAGTGAAAGGGCATATTCATTCGGCGCTGATGCCGTTGCGTTTGATGACCTCGCCCCAGCGCGGGTAGTCTTTGGCGACCAGTTGGGTCAGCTCATCGGTGCTGGACGTGGCCGCGTCCATGCCTGCGCGCTTGAGTAAATCACTCACCTCGGGCAGCTTCAAAATAGCAGAGATTTCGCTGTTCAACCGGGTCACGATGGGTGCGGGCGTTTTACTGGGGGCAAAGAAGGCGTACCACAGGTCCACCTCGACACCCCGGATACCCAGCTCGTTAAAAGTGGCTACGCCTGCGGCGCTGGGATGGCGCTTGGGGCTGCCCACAGCCAGCGCATTGAGCCTGCCTGCATTGACAAAACCTTGGGCGATATGCACGGGCAGAAAGCCCACGTTGAGCTCGCCGGAGAGCAGGTCTTGCGTGTAGCCTGCCGTGCCTCGGTAGGGCACATGCAGCATGAAGAGTTCCGTTTTGGCCTTGAACAGCTCCATCGCCATGTGGTGCGGTGTACCGACACCGGGCGAGCCGAAGCTGAGTGAACCGGGCTTGGCCTTGGACTGCGCCACCAAGTCCTGCACGGTCTTGATACCGGTCTTAGGATTGCTTACCAGCATCAGCGTGCCCCAGGCAGCCAGAGACACCGAGGAGAAATCTTTGGCGGGATGAAATGGCACGTTTTTGTAAAGCTGGGAGGCCATCAGCATGGTGTTGGCCCCCATCAGCACGGTGTAGCCATCGGCGCTGGCTTTGGCCACTGCATCGGCTCCTATATTGCCGCTGGCACCGGGCTGGTTTTGCACCACCACGCTCTGGCCCAGGCGCTCGCCCAGGCGCGGGGCGACAGCGCGGGCTATCGTGTCCATGCCTGTGCCTGCGGTAAAGGGCACAATGATTTTGATGGGTTGCGTGGGCCAGGCAGCACCGGCCCCAGCAGTTTGCGCCTCTGCAGCCGCTGCGCCCAGCAGGCCGAGCAATGACAGGGCAATTGTCAAAGACATGTTTTTCATGGGTGATCCTTCAAATAGTATGTGTTGGATAGCAGCGAGAGTGCGGAGTTGCTGGGCGTTTATACCGATGCGATCTTGAACACGCGCTCGGCATTGGTTTGAAAAAACTTCTTTTTATCCTCGTCGCTCATGGTCATAGCGTCCATGGCCACCACCTCGTCGGCCAGATACTGGTACGGGTAGTCCATGGCGTAGAGCACACGGTCTACGCCGACCACCGCTTGGGTGAACTTAATCGCTGGCTCCCACGCGACACCGCTGTTGGTGATATAAAAATTCTCGCGCAGGTAGTCGCTGGGCTTTTTCTTCAGCGGCTTCACGCTCTCGTAGCGCTGCGATTGGACTGTAGCGTTGTGCATGTAGTCCAGACGGTATGACCAAAACGGCAGCGCCTCACCCATGTGGCCGATGATCATTTGCAGCTTGGGGAAGCGGTCAAACACGCCCGCAGTAATGATGCGCAGTGCGTGCAGGCCGGTCTCTACGCCAAAGCCATAAATAGCGCCATCCAGCCCACACTCACGGAAGGGCTGGAACATATTGCGCGGTAGCGAATTGGGGTGCAGATAGATCGGTACGTTCAAACTTTCAGCCGCCGCAAAAATATCCCAAAACTTCGGATCCGACAAATACTCGCCGTGGGTGTGCGAGTTGATGATGACCGAGTGCATGCCCAGCTGGTTCACGCCGCGTTCAATCTCCTTGGCCGCAGCCGCCGGGACTTGTGGGGCCACAGCAATCATGCCGGTAAAGCGGGTGGGATGGCGGCGCACGGCGGCGGCGAGCTGGTCGTTGGCCAGCGCGGCAAACGAGACGGCAGTGGCTTGGTCCATCACCTGCACGCCGGGCGCGGTGAGCGCTATCACCTGATGGTCAATGCCTGCTTCGTCCATGTGCTGGATGCGCAATTGGTCCATATCGGTCAGGCAGCGCATGATGTGCTGGGCGCGTGCGCTGGGGCTGCTCATATAAAAACCCATCAAGCCTTTAAAGCCTGGGTCCACATCATTGCCCGCCAGGATTTTGCGGTAGATGTCCAGCATCTCGGGCGGGGCAAAGGCCTCTTCGGTAGCGATGCGCCGGTAGGCTGAATGGGGCGCGACGCGGGTTGTAGGTTCCATGGTGGGGTGCGAGAAATAGACTGTCAAATCAAACGACGGGGTGTCGCGGTCAGGCTGGCGTGGCGAACTTTTTTGAAATCAAAGCACAAGTCACTTAAAATCGAGCCATGAACATCCACCAGCTCAGCGTAAATTATGTGCAGGAGCACGACCGTATTTTGGTACGTATTAACACCGTGGCAGACGAAGAGTTGCGGCTGTGGTTTACCCGGCGTTTGACGCTGGGCTTTTTACCTCTGATGTCCAAAGTGGTGGCCGAGCAGGTGGCCAAAACTGAGCGCGTGAAATCCCCCTATATTGCGGCTAACGACCAGGCAACCCAGCAAATATTGGCAGACTTTAAAAAAGTGGAGTCCCTGCAAGGCTCCGATTTCGCGACCCCCTACAAAGAGCAGCCCAGCGCCCTGCCCCTGGGTGGCGAGCCGCTGCTGGTCACCGAGGTCAATTTAACCCCGCTGTCCAATGGGCAATTGCAGTTGGTATTTAGCGAAAAACTCGCTGGCCCCGCCACCAACGATGCCACGCCCCGCAGCTTTCAAATGGCGCTAGAGCCCAAGCTCACCCATGGGCTGATGCATTTGCTGGAAAAGGCCCTGGACGTGTCGCAATGGGCCATGGTATCCACAGCGCACCCACAGCCATCCGACGTGTTGCCCGGCGAGCGCGCGATGGACAAGCCGAAGTATTTGAACTGAGTCTTCTGCCTTGCCTGTACCAGGCAGCATTCAACTGCCGCACTACCCGAAATCAAATTTTCTTGCAAATCAATTGAAATTGATAGCTATTCATGTTCCATTGTGGATCTGTTCCAGGTGCGGAGCAATCTCGAAAGGCCTGCTGGACTCCTGGGCTGGGTTGTTGATGAGCCAACTGGGTGTTTCCATATTGTTGCACCGCAAAACCTGCATCATTGAGACAGCGGCACAAACTGTGAAAAGTAAAAAAACGCAAATGGGTTTTATCCAGAATTCCCTCATCAGCATAGTCCCACCGACCTGCCAATAAAGACTGAACAATAGACCAGTGCCCTATGTTGGGCACGCAGAGCACCAGGCTACCATCAGCTGTCAACTTGCTGTGCGCCAAACGCAGCAATCCCAGCGTATCGACAACATGTTCCAGGACATCCAGTAGCATGACAGTGTCATAGCTGTTATTGGCCAGTTTGGGCACGACATCAAAAGCATTGCCGCAGATGCAAAGATCCAATAGTTTTGCGGCATGGTTAGCGGCAACAGGGTCTAGTTCTATGCCCGTGACATGGCAATTCTGGCGCTGCTTTATGTCTGCGCCTAGATACCCGCCCGCACAGCCAATATCCAAAATACGCTTTGCCTGCGTTGATACCATCGCAAGAACATCGGGCCGGTGGCGTGCGAAATAGTTTTCAAGTGAACTACCCACAGTTGATACGCATTGCGCCAGTACTTGTGGCCCCATTTTTTCCAGAGTCATGTTCAACAAACTCACCATATCCAGCTTGCGGGCGTTGAGATAGCCTTGCGCTGCCACTTGATCTCTCACCGCCTGGGGTTGTTGCAGAAATTGAACGCAAGCATCCACCAAACCATCATAAGGTCGAAAAATCACACCATCGGCATAGGGATTTTGCGCACTTGTTTCGGAAATCACAAAAGAGCGATTGGCGAGCAAATGCGATAAGCGGACAGTTTCTAATTGATTGAAATCACTCCATGCATGAATGTTCAGCACAACTTTGGCACGCGCAATATAGCTGTTGCGCTGGCTCCCAAACATAGATCCCAGATTGACAACTGACACGCCTTTCTGCTTCAAGGCTTCCAGTATTCGCTCCCGTCGCTCATGGGATGACCCAAAAAACAAAACGTCGATATCAGGATGCGCGACAGGCCTGAACGACTCCAAACTTCGATGGAAATTCGGCGGCACATGCAGCACATTCGACAGTCCTTTAGCTTTCAGATACTCAGTGGATACAGGGTCGTAGTCCCATATAAATTTTGCATTTTTCAACAAATCCCAATATTCTTTCCATTCGGAAAGCAGGCCGTGCTGGTCATCCAGCTGCTCCAGCTGGTAAACGATATACGGTACACCATTGAGTTTTTGAGCCAGTGCCTGATAGCGCGACGCAAAAATTGTCGAGCCGACAATAATATTGATAGCATCTATCACTATGCCGTTGCGGGTTACAGTGCAAGTGTGACCCAGATCAACCAGGCTACCCGTCAAGGCGCCAATCAAATCATCATATAACTGATGGAACTCGTTGATCGCTGCATGATAAATGTTGAAGTGAGCCATAAGAATCTAAAAACTAAAGTTACTCCACATACTGACAGACTCAAGTATTGGATTTGTGCACGCCCCATTTGGCCAGCGCCGCATCATCACTCACCCGCGCATCCACCCAGCGTGCACCCTCCGGTGTAACTTCTTTCTTCCAGAAAGGGGCCTGGGTTTTGAGGTAGTCCATTAGAAACTCGCAGGCTTTGAAGCTCTCGCCTCGGTGGGCTGAGGTGACGGCCACCATGACGATTTGGTCCAGCGGCTGGAGCAGCCCTACGCGGTGGATGACGCGGGCGGCGTAGATGTCAAAGCGCTGGTGGGCAGCGTCGATCATGGCTTCGATACTGGATTCGGTCATGCCGGGGTAGTGCTCCAGCTCCATGGTGCTTACCGATTGTCCGTCGTTGCGGTCGCGCACGGTGCCGATAAAGCTGCACACGGCTCCTACACGCTTATCCATTGCGCGCAGTGCTTGCACTTCCGTAGCAAGGTTGAAATCTTCGGTTTGAATTTTGACGCGGGCGATTGCCATGCTTTTGCTCCTTAGCCACCCGTCACCGGCGGGAAGAAGGCCACTTCAGCGCCGTCTGCCAGCAATGCAGACTCGTCGCTCATGGTTTGATTCAAAGCCATGCGCACGGCTTTGCCTGCACCCAGCACCTGGGCGTACAGGGCACCACGCGCCACCAGTTCGGCGCGCAGTGCGCCCAGGCTGGCGGCGTTGCTGGCGAATTGCTCGCTGCCCTGGCCTAGGGCCTCGCGGATGGAGGCAAAATATTTGATGGTGATCTGCTTCATAGTCTTCACTGGTTATCTGCTCTGTGTTCTGTGCGCGGTGCTCAACTGTACGCCCTGCTGTTGGTTGTGCGCTGCGCCGACATTAGGCCAGCAGCTCGCTAAAGGGAATAAAGCGCACCACGTCGCCGTGGGCAATGGTGCTGCCTGCCGGGTTGTCCACCAAACCATCAGCCCACACGGCGGAGGTAAGCACGCCTGAGCTTTGGTTGGGGTACAGGTCCAGCCCACCCGCTGCATTGCGCTTTGCGCGCAGTAATTCTCGACGTTTATCGGCTTTAGGCCAATTAAAATGAGCGTTAGCAGCTATGGAAAGTGGAGCGCCCTGCACGCTGCGCTGGCCGTGCAATGTGGCCAGCATGGGCCGCACCAGCAGCAGGAACGTGACAAAACTGGACACCGGATTGCCCGGCAGGCCAACAAAGTGGCTGGCACCGATGCGCCCGTAGGCAAACGGTTTGCCCGGCTTCATGCTGATGCTCCACAGATCGAGCGAGCCCAGCTGCTGTACCGCAGGCTTGATGTGGTCTTCCTCGCCCACGCTCACGCCGCCGCTGGTAAGGATGAGGTCGTGGTGCGCGGCAGCGGTTTGCAGCGCGGCCAGGGTGGCGGCGCGGTTGTCGGGCACGATGCCCAAATCGGTTACCTCGCAGCCTGCACGCAGCAGCAATGCGCGCAGAAAAAAGCGGTTGCTGTTGTAGATGGCACCGGGCGGCAAGGCGCTGGGCGCTACGTCGCCGGGCATCACCAGCTCGTCGCCGGTAGAAAACAAGGCCACCCGCACTTTACGCGAGACCACCACTTCTTGCATGCCAATACTGGCCGCCAGCCCAAGCGAAGCGGGCGTAAGCAGCTCACCTTTTTGTAGCACTACATGGCCCTGGGTGATGTCTTCCCCAGCGCGGCGCAGCCACTGAGCAGGGCTGGGCACGGTGTTGACGCGCACGCTGTCGTTGCCCAGGTCGGTGCAGTCTTCCTGCATGACCACCGCATCGGCGCCCGGCGGGATGGGCGCACCGGTAAAGATGCGCGCCGCCTCGCCTGCATGCAGCATCTGGCCAAACTGCCCAGCCGCGATCCGCTGGGCCACGCGCAGCACCGTGCCCGCCTCCAGGCAGTCGTTGCGGCGCAGGGCGTAGCCGTCCATGCTGCTGTTGTCAAAGCCGGGCACATTGATCTGCGAGACCAGGTCTTGCGCTAGCACCCGGCGGTCGGCATCGAAGGTGGAAACCGTCTGCACACCTGCCAGCGGCAGGGCGGCGGCCAGCAGCTCGGCCAGCGCGTCGTCCAGCGAGCGCAAAGGGGCAAATTGGGGTGGGCTGCTCATGGGTGTGTAGCTCGGGGATCTCAGTAAATTTCGGGGTTGTAGGTGAGGCGCTCGCCATTGTCCACCAGCCACTGCGCCACCGCATCCGGGCTACCCAGATCGAGCACCGGGCGCTGGGTGGCCAAGCGCACGGGCTCAGGGGTGTCGGTAGCAATGGCCACAATGTGCGGGTCAGACACATACAGCGCCGCCTTGCCTGTACTCTCGCGCCACACCTCGATTTTGAGCAAGTCGCTGGATTTAAAGCCCTCAACCAGTACCCAGTCCACACCGTCGTAGAGCTGCGCAATCAATTGGTGCACATTCATCTGGGTGCTTTGCTCAAACTCGCGCAGCAAAGCCAGGCGCTTGCTGGAGGCAACTACCACTTCAAAAGCGCCCGCCTCGCGGTGGCGAAAGGTGTCTTTGCCGGCATGGTCAATGTCAAACGCATGGTGCGCGTGCTTGACCACCGAGACGCGCAGACCCCGGCTTTTGAGCGCCGGAATCAGCGCCTCAATCAGGGTGGTTTTACCGGAGCCGGAAAAACCAGCAAAGCCTATAACTTTCATTGCGCGCTACTTGGATAAAAATGGAACGATGGACACATTATTTGCTATATTTAACATAGCTGCTTACGCTGTATTTTAATGGCCTACAGCCCCATTTAATGGGTATTTTTCTGAATAAACGCCTTGATCTGGCCTACATCGGCGGGCATGGTGACTACCCGCTTGGGCAGCGCCTCGATGCCGACAAACTTGGCCGGGCGCTCAGGCTGGCGGCCCAGAGCCTCGACAATGGTCTCGGCAAATTTGATCGGCAGCGCCGTCTCCAGCACGACCATCGGCACGCCAGGCCGGGTATGTTCACGCGCTACCTTCACGCCGTCGGCGGTGTGGGTGTCGATCATCACACCGTGCTTGGCAAACACGTCCTGGATGGTGGCCAGGCGGTTGGCGTGGGTGCTTTTACCGCTGACAAAACCGTAGCGTGTTGAGGCATCTTTGAAGGCTGTGTCCTGGTTGAGGTCAAACATACCTGTGGCATTGAGCTGCGTGTGAAACAATTCCTTGGTCTTCGCTCCATCACGCCCCAGCAGGTCAAACACAAAGCGCTCAAAATTGCTGGCCTTGGAAATGTCCATCGAAGGGCTGGAAGTCTCGTGCGTATCGGCACTGCCGCGCACGCGGTACACACCAGTGCGAAAGAACTCGTCCAATACATCGTTCTCGTTAGTCGCCACCACCAGTTGGTCGACGGGCAAGCCCATCATGCGCGCCACGTGGCCTGCGCAGACGTTGCCAAAGTTGCCCGATGGGACGGTGAAACTCACCTTTTGAGCATTTGACTGCGTTGCGTAAAAATATCCGGCAAAGTAGTACACCACCTGCGCCAGCAAACGCGCCCAGTTGATGCTGTTGACGGTGCCAATCTTGTACTTGCGCTTGAACTCCAGATCGTTCGACACAGCTTTCACCATATCCTGGCAGTCGTCAAACACGCCCTCTACTGCGATGTTAAAAATATTCGCATCCATCAGGCTGAACATCTGCGCTTGCTGAAACGGGCTCATGCGGCCTGCGGGCGATGTCATGAATACGCGCACGCCTTTTTTGCCGCGCATGGCGTACTCGGCCGCGCTGCCAGTGTCGCCCGAGGTTGCGCCAAAAATGTTCAGCTCTTCGCCTTTGCGGGCCAACTGGTACTCAAACAAATTGCCCAGCAGTTGCATGGCCATGTCTTTGAAAGCCAGCGTCGGGCCGTTAGACAGCGCTTGCAGACTGATAGCTGCATCCAGTTTTTTCAGCGGCACAATTTCTTTGGAGCCAAACACTTGCGCGGTATAGGTTTTGTCGCACAGCGCCTTCAAGTCCGATGCCGGAATATCGTCAATATAGAGCGACAATATTTCAAATGCCAAGCCCGCATAGCCCTGAGTTTGCAAAGTAGTGCGCAGCTTGTCCAGCGCGGCAGCGTCCACCTGCGGATAGTGCTCAGGCAGGTACAAGCCACCGTCTGGTGCCAAGCCCTCCAGCAAAATTTCACAAAACTGTTTGCGATCGGCGCAGCCGCGTGTCGATAGATATTTCATTCGGGACAGATCAAGGTAACTTCAGGAAAATAGGTACGTATGCGTTTCGGGTCGCGGGTGAGCAGCGGCCAGCGCATGGCGTTGGCATGGGCACCGATAAAAAAATCGGGCAAAGTGGCGATGCGTTGGCCACCCGCTGCACGATAGTCCTCATGGGCGCGTGCGGCAGCATAAGCCATGTGCCCATCCAGGGGCTCCACCTTGACTCCAACTTCATCCAAAAACAAATCCAACTGCGCTTTGTCGACAAAATCGCGGGAAATCTCGGCATACACCATCAGATTGATGGCCACATCACCTTTGCTTTTGGCCAGCAGCACCTGCTGTTCACTCCAGTGGGCCCACTGCGTTTGCGATTCCGTAATGTCGATCAACACGCTGGAGTCGATCAGTATCATCGCATCGACTCTTCTCCGCGCGTTTCGCGCAAAATTTCTTCGGTGGACTTTTTCAAGATACCGACACCACGCCATTTCAAAAACGGGTTAACGTCAGATTTAGCAGGCTTGGGGACGGGAAACATCAGCACTTTGCCATCTGGTTGCACCTCGTAGTCCACCTCTTGGCCCGGCCCCACGCCCAGCGCCTGGCGCACGGCTTTGGGGACAGTAACCTGGCTTTTGGTTGTGAGTGCATAGCCCATGGCGGCCACCTTGAAAAGTAATACCAAATTTTAGCATTACTTTTTGCGATTTTCAGCGCTGGCACTGAGACATGCCACGCGGTATCACGGACAAGGGTACATATAGTCCCGCGCAAACGGGTAGACGCTTTGCTGTTGCTGTGGTCTGGACACGTCGGGTTTGGTCGCCAGCACCTGGTGCAAGCTGATCCAGCCCTGCTCAAAGCACATGGCGCTGCCCGCCAGGTACAGGCGGTAGGCACGCAGCACCTGCTCGGCCCGGGCATCGCCCACCGACGCCTGCAGCACCTGGCGGGCGCGGGGGAGTTGCGCCTCCAGCGCGTCGGACCAGGCCCAGAGCGTGCGGGCATAGTGGGGGCGCAGGTTCTCCACGTCCAGCATCTCCAAGCCACCATCAGCCATATGGGCCAGCACGGCGCTGGTGTGCAGCAGCTCGCCGCCGGGGAAGATGTAGCGCTGCGTAAATTCACCCATGCCCGCACCCAGCTGGGCATTGTGCGGGCTGCCCGCAGTGATGCCGTGGTTCATCACCAGGCCACCGGGTCGGACCAGGCGCGACAGCTTGGCAAAGTACTGCGTCATGCGCGCGCCGCCCACATGCTCAAACATGCCGACCGAGGCAATTTTGTCGAACGGCAGGGCCTCATCCATGTCGCGGTAGTCGCGCAAATGCATCTGTACCTGGCCTTGCAGCCCCTGCTCTGCTACCCGCGCATTGACATGCGCGTGCTGGTTTTTCGACAGCGTGATGCCCGTAGCCTGCACGCCGTAGTGCTGCGCAGCCCACAGCAACAAAGCGCCCCAGCCCGCGCCCACGTCCAGCAGGCGCTCGCCGGGCTTGAGCATCAGCTTGCGGCAGATATGGTCGAGCTTGGCCTCTTGCGCCTGCTGCAAAGTCATGCCCTCCGCGCGGTAGTAGGCACAGGAATAGACCCACTTGGGGTCTAGCCACAGCGCATAAAAATCATCCGACACGTCGTAGTGGAAGGCAATTTGCGCGGCATCGCGCTGGCGGGTATGCGCCACCACGGACTGCACCTGCTGGCGCAGCGCCGACAAGGCACGCATCCAACCCGACGGGTAACTCAGCACCGGGTGCTGCGCGTTGCCGCGCGGCGGGTTGCCGCGGGCCAGGTGCGAGGCCAGCAGCATCAGGTCACGCAACTGGCCCTCGATCTGCACCCGGCTTTGCACATAGTCTTGCGCCAGCTGGCCAATCAGCCCGGCGCGCAAATGGGCCAAACCGCCCCAGTCGTTGAATTTCAGGGTGACGGGTGCACTTGCACTGCCTACCCGCTGGCTGTCGGGCAGCACCAAAGCGCAGGCCAGGGGCAAGGTGTCAAGGCGCTGCTGAACGAGCTGGACAAGGTGTCGCATAGGATATATTTTCCCTGCTTGCCAGTAGGTGTCAAGTAAGCGCGTGGGGCAAATGGTCGCAAGGTTTGCGATGCATCAATAGTTATTGATTTTGTGGCGGTTGATGTTTCTCATCATGATCGACAGCGACGTTCTTCTGGTCATTTGTGATCGACAGGTTCATCACGGGATCAGTTGCAGTTTTGAACCGTCACGGAATTCACGGCACTGCCGAGCGTGGGTGTGTCGGTAATCCGCTTGCGTTCGAAAAGCTGCGATCTGATTGCGTGATCCATAAACCTGGAACCATCGCACCGGTGGCACCCATGATGGCAACTTTCAGTGGTTTGCCCCTGCCTCACCCGGCAATAGCACGCCGTCCAGCTTGCACGCCTGTGCATCAAAACTCAGCATGGCACGGCACCCCTGCATGCGGTATTTTGCCAAGAACAGACACTCTGCAAAATCTGCTTTGCTACCCTCATACAGGTGCAGCGCATACTCCAACGCACCTTCGTTTTCAATCTGCAAAAGCTCGGTTTCCAGCAAGTGGCGCAGCGTCGTGACCACCGCAGTTTTAGACAACTTGGCGACGCTGCGCAGCACCCATTCCAGCTCCAGTACCACTGGCAAACTGAGGGAAACCTCTTCACTGCGCAACTGCGCGGCATCCAGCATGGCAGCAGCTTGGCGGGTTTGCGCTGCGTCATCTGCCAACACGATGCGGGCAATGACATTGGTATCCAGCCCAATCATGCGGCGCGGGCTGATTTCATCTTGACCAAACTCAGCTTCGCTCCGGTATAGCCCGCCGCCCCAATCAAGTCACTCAACGCCCGCTTTTTAGCCCGCATGATCACAGTGCCATCAGGCAGCAAGGTGAAATTGAGTTTGTCCTGCGGCTGCAGCTTCAAACCTTCCCGCACTTCGATGGGGATGGTGGTTTGACCTTTGGTAGTTAAGGTGGCGTTGAACATATTTAATTCCTTTCAAAATTATAAATTGAAAGGATTTTATCATGCTGTAGACGATGTGCAGTTACTACAACCCTATGCCATAAATGCGCACGTCAATCCAAAACCGTGACCCTATCAACACCAACATGCCCACCACCAATACAAAGTAGTGCGGAAACCTGTTGGTCACTACATCGGTATAGTCCAGCAGCCAGAAATACAACCAGCTGGCTAAAAAAGTACCCGCCCCATTGATTAACGCTTGCATAAAAGGCATGACAGTGAACAAAGCGGTCATCACCAAAGCGCTGTAGAAAAACGCCAAATGCCACAGCGGAATGCCCAAGTGCGCGATTTTTAATAACCCCGAAAGTGCTAGCGCAGCGATAAGCGTGGGCATTTCAACACTTCATATTCATATTGCCAGCCACTGAGTCCAACAAGGCATAGATTGAAAAAAATCAATCATGGATAGATATATTTGGCTAAGCCAACTCTTCCTTGCGAATCCGCACAATCGGTGCCAGCACGGTTTTCAAAGCCTGCATCTGCGCCATCGCCGCATCCATCGTGGCCTCTTTGCAATCGTGGGTGAGGATGATCAAATCAGTAGACGTAGCGCCCTCGCCACCCACTTCATCGGCCTCGCGTTGCAGCACCGCGTCGATGCTGATGCCCGCGTTAGCCACAATCGAAGCAACCTGGGCTAGCACACCGGTTTGGTCGGCCACGCGCAGACGCAGGTAGTAGGCGGTGACTACGTCGCCCAGGGGCAGCACGGGCATAGTGTTCATGGAGCCGGGCTGGAAGGCCAAGGCGGGTACGCGCTGGGCGGCGGTGGCGGTTGCCATACGGGTAATGTCTACCAAATCGGCAATCACCGCGCTGGCGGTGGGCTCGGAGCCTGCGCCTTTTCCGTAGTACAGCGTGGTGCCTACAGCGTCGCCGTGCACCATCACCGCGTTCATCGCGCCTTCTACGTTGGCGATCAGGCGTTTGTGCGGCACCAACGTGGGGTGCACGCGCAGCTCGATACCATTGTCGCGGCGCTTGCTAATACCCAGCAGCTTGATGCGGTAGCCCAGCTGCTCGGCGTACTTGATGTCGGTCGCCGTCAGCTTGGTAATGCCCTCCACATGCGCTTTGTCAAACTGCACCGGGATGCCAAAACCAATCGCCGCCATGATGGTGGCCTTGTGCGCCGCGTCTACGCCTTCGATGTCGAAGGTCGGGTCGGCCTCGGCGTAGCCCAGGCGCTGCGCTTCTTTCAGCACCACGTCAAAGTCCAGGCCTTTGCTGCGCATCTCGCTCAGAATAAAGTTGGTCGTGCCGTTGATGATGCCCGCAATCCACTGAATGCGGTTGGCTGTCAGGCCCTCGCGCAGTGACTTGATGATGGGGATGCCGCCCGCCACTGCGGCCTCAAACATCACCATCACGCCCTTGGCTTCAGCAGCTTGAAAAATCTCGGTGCCGTGCACGGCTAGCAGCGCTTTGTTGGCAGTCACCACGTGTTTGCCAGCGGCTATAGCCTCCATCACCAGCGCCTTGGCAATGCCATAGCCGCCAATCAATTCGATCACGATGTCGATGTCTGGATTGGCTATAACGGCGCGTGCGTCGCTTACTACTTGCACTTTGTCGCCTACTGCAGCCTTGGCACGCGCGGTGTCCAGGTCGGCCACCATGGTGATTTCAATGCCACGGCCTGCGCGGCGTACGATCTCGTCGTGGTTGCGCTGCAATACGGTGAACACGCCGCTGCCTACGGTGCCAATGCCTAGAAGGCCTACTTGTATGTTTTTCATGCGTTTTTTGATTAAATAGAGCTACAGCCCAATGATTTACTGCTCAACCAGCTATAAAATTGATAGTACATTGATATTAACTAAGCCTTGGCGTGTTGCAGGCGATAGGCTTCCAGAAACTTGGCAATACGGCCAATGGCTTCGCGCAAATCGTCTTCATGCGGCAAAAACACCATGCGGAAATGTTGGTTGTCAGCATAGTTAAAACCCGAGCCTTGTACCAGCATCACGCGGGTTTCTTTAAGCAGCTCCATAAAAAACTGGCGGTCGTCTGCTATGGGGTACATCTTGGGGTCCAGCTTAGGAAACATGTACAGCGCGGCGTGCGGTTTAACGCAAGTCACTCCGGGGATGGCGGTAATCAGCGCATACGCCAGGTCGCGCTGGCGGCGCAGGCGGCCACCTTCTTTCACCAAGTCGTTAATGCTTTGGTAGCCGCCCAGCGCGGTTTGAATCGCCCATTGGCCCGGCACGTTAGAGCCCAGCTTCAGGTTGGCCAGCATGTTCAGGCCTTCTACAAAATCTTTGGCCTGGTGCTTGGGGCCCGACACCACCATCCAGCCCGCGCGGTACCCGCACGAGCGGTAGGCTTTGGACAGCGAGTTAAAGGTAAGCGTCAGCACGTCGTCTGACAATGAGGCAATCGCCGTATGCTTTGCATCGTCGTATAGCACCTTGTCGTACACCTCGTCGGCGTAGATCACCAAGTCG
>JAYVJV010000018.1:0-8922 GCA_043769005.1 Polaromonas sp.
GGCGCAGACCTGGTCAGCGCCCCCATCGACGCAGACGGCGTGCGCGTAGACGAGCTGGAAAAACTCATCATCCAGCACAAACCCAAGCTGGTCTACCTCGTCCCCAGCTTCGGCAACCCCAGCGGCGCCATGCTGACGCTGGAGCGCCGCAAAAAAATCTTGCAACTGGCCGTGGAACACAAAGTGCTGGTGGTAGAAGACGACCCCTATGGCGAGCTGTACTTTGGCGCGCCACCGCCGCCCAGCATCATGGCCCTAAGCAACGACGTGCCCGAAGCTCGCCCATACCTGGCCTACTGCGGAAGCTTCAGCAAAGTGCTGTCCCCCGGCATCCGCGTAGGCTGGATGATTGCGCCGCAAGAGCTGCTGGCCAAGGCCACCATGTGCAAACAGTTCAGCGACGCGCACACCAGCAACCTGAGCCAAGCCATCGCCGCCAACTACCTGCATTTGAAAGACGGCCAGCAGAGCCGCCTGGACAAAACCCTGGCCGCCGTGCGCAGCACCTATGCAAAGCGCGCCCACACCATGGCCGCCTGCCTGCAAAAAGAGCTGGGCCACGCACTCACCTATACCCAGCCCCAAGGCGGCATGTTCTTCTGGACCCGCCTGACCGGCCAGCCCATGCCCGGCAGCACCACCGCCACCAGCCAAGATGCCACAGCCTACGCCAAACGCGCCCCCGACCACGGCGTAGCCTTTGTACCCGGTTCACCGTTTTATGCGGTCAACCCCGATACCGCTACGCTAAGGCTGAGCTATGCGACTTCGGATTTGGGGAAGATTGAGGAGGGGGTGGGTAGATTGGCTAAGGCGCTACCCGTATGATGTTGCAACTGCTTAATCTACTCACACAAGAAGAATGGGAGCGTATGAGGTCACAAACTGTGACCTCATACCGACGCAAGCGCACGGTCGTACCCTACGCCTTCACCGAGCAGGGCATAGCCATGCTGTCCAGCGTCTTGCGGTCACAACGCGCGGTGGAGGTCAACATCGCCATCATGCGCACCTTCATGCAGTTGCGCCGCCTGATGGGCTCCAACCGCGACCTGGGGCGCAGGATTGAGGCCATGGAAAAGCGCTACGACGAGCAGTTTCCTGCTGTTTTTGACGCTATCAAACAATTGATTGTTGACGATCAAGCTAAAAAGTCCAAACCCAGCCGTCGCATCGGCTTTGTCTATTAAAAACGGATTTAACAACCCAATATGGCAGCCCAACGCACTCCGGCTAAGGCATAGTCTTTGTATCTGGGGAATCGTTTTTTGTGAACAATCCGGACAACGCACCGCTATGGCTTACCTATGCGACTTCGGATTTTGGGATGATTGAGGGGGAGTGTGAGCAGGCTGGCTGAAGGGATCAAGTAATGATGTTTGTCCCTTAGTACGAAGATTTTTTTGTGGAATTGAGCTGGTATATTTAATGAAAAATGCGTACCCAAATCTTGGAAGAGTTCGTGAGCTTTTAGAAGATTTTGACATTGTTGCAACAACTCTTAATGTTGCTCTCGTAGGTCAAAGTGCGCGCCATAGTTCATTGCGCGAAAATGTCGCAGCAGCTGTTATCGCAAGCAGCATGAATCTCAGCAGTCTGGACTATGCAAAAAAACGTTATGTTAGAAAAACCTCTGATATCCCAAGTGTTGACAAAACTGTAAATCTAAAGGATCAGTACGTAAATACCTATTTTTCAAGCAAAAACTATATGGCTGAAGTGCGGAGTCGGCTGGTCACACCAAATACTGATCTTCCAAGTGATGCAGTCTTTGGAGCTTCGTTAGTTTTGGAAAGACTTGCGGCCAGTTTTTTTTCAGCACATCTGCTTTACTGCCTTGGACACAGCTACGAAGGACATGCTGTTTCTAGGTTAATTCTGGAACAAATTGCTTGGTCAGTTGCCGCGTATTCGCTGGCGGATAAATCCGATGTAACCGATATCGTAACTACGAAAGCGATCAGCGAGTTAAAAAAACTAGTACCTGAAGCTGGTTTGTTATACGGATTTTTAAGTAACAAAACCCACATTGACCATAGCAGTCATCTCGAATTTTTGGATGTGCAAAATGGAGCAAATGTTGTGCGATATTTTCATCATGAATTTGAGGAGTACGCACTCGTTTTGGTTCGATTGACAGATTTTTTTGTAATCGCTTGGGAGTTTACGCAACGCGATTTTTTGAAAACTTTTGATTCTCTTAACTTTAACTTGGAGGAGGTTTCGCTAGTTAAAAATCGTCCATTTTTACTAAAAATGAATGCAATTTTTCCTGATCTTTTTTGAAGAATAACTGCTTTTATTTTTTTGAATCTTTAAAGTATATCGCTTAATAGTAGTCGCAACGTTTTATGAAAATCAAACCTACCAGCTTGGTCTACTCCACCGAAACCGGCCGCATCTGCCCCGACTGCAGCCAGCCGGTGGCGCAGTGCCAGTGCGCGGCGAATAAGTGTGCCTTGGCTGCGGCCAGCAGCGCGGCGGCGGACGGGGTGCTGCGGGTGCAGCGCGAGACTGCGGGGCGGGGCGGCAAAAGCGTGACGGTGGTGCGTGGCTTGGGGCTGGATGCTGCGGCGCTGGCCGCTCTGGGTAAACAGCTCAAAGCTGCCTGCGGATCGGGCGGCACGGCCAAGGACGGCGTGATAGAAGTGCAGGGCGACCATGTGGCCACGGTGATGGCGGCGCTGGGCAAGTTGGGGTACGTGGCGAAGCGCTCTGGCGGGTAGCGCTGCACTTGCCTTGGCAGGTGGAGTTAGGATACTTATAGGTTTCTAGCCCAATAAAATATAGTGTAAGCAGCTATTTAAATAATAGCAAGTTACACTGTTTTCCGCTGCTGGCTTTTTGCATTTTCAATCTGAAAGACTTGGTATGTTCTACGAACCCGGAAAAACACCGCACGGTTTGCCATATGACCCCTTTAAGTCGTGTGTGGTGCCGCGCCCAATAGGTTGGATATCGACCTTGGATCGCAACGGAAACCACAATCTTGCGCCTTTCAGTCAGTTTCAAAACGTCACGTTTGACCCACCTATTGTGATGTTCTCGGCCAATCAAAACAGCCAGGGCCTGCGCAAAGACAGCGTGCGCAATGCGGAAGATACGGGGGAGTTTGTATGGAATATGGCTACCTGGGATTTGCGGGACGCGGTCAACATCAGCGCGCAGGAGGTACCGGGCGATGTGGATGAGTTTGCGCTCGCTGGCCTGGGCAAGCTGCCCTCGCGCTTGGTCAAACCCATGCGCGTCAAAGGCTCGCCTATCCAGTTTGAATGCACCTACCTCAACACGCTGCGTTTTCCGGGCCATGGTGCGATGGGCAGTGCGGATGTGGTGTTTGGCAAAGTAGTGGCCGTGCATATTGACGACGCAGTGATTGATGCCAAGGGCATGGTGGATATTCTCAAAATACGGCCCATCGCGCGCATGGGCTATTATGACTACACGAGTGTAGACAGCCAATTTCGCATGGTGATTCCGGGCGATCAACAGGCATTGCTGGCAGGTCTGGAGGGCTCGCCCGAGAAAGCGCGCCAGTAAGATGGCTTCGCTGCTGACACTCATTTCTATCGCACCATGAATTTACGCATCAAACTGATCTTGCTTGCCACCCTGTGCACAACGGCCCTGCATAGCGCCGCGCAAGACTACGCGCGTGAAGCGCGCTATGCGGATGAGGTGGTTTCGGGCCTGGTGGTGGGTGATGCGGTACGCATCAAGGCGGCGTCGGGGCGGGAGTTCTTGGCGCTGTACACGCAAGGCACAGTGGGCAAGCAGGCCATTGTGCTGGCGCATGGCGTGGGCGTGCACCCAGACTTTGGCCTGATCGGCATCTTGCGCGCCAAGCTGTCGGACCTGGGCTACACCACGCTGTCCATCCAGCTGCCGGTGCAGGCCAAAGAGGCCATGGTGGACGACTACTACCCCAGGGTATTCCCAGAAGCTGCCGACCGCATGGCCAAGGCGGCAGACTGGTTGCGCACCAAGGGGCATGCCAACGTGGTGCTGCTCTCGCACAGCATGGGCGCGTGGATGGCCAACGAATATCTGGACAAGGCGCATGCAGTGATGTCCTACCAGGCCTGGATTGTCATGGGGCTGACGGGCAGCTACTCATGGGGCATGCGCCGATATGCGCTGCCAATTTTGGATATGTATGGCGAGCTGGACATTGCCCCGGTGACAGGCGCGGTAGGGCGGCGCAAATTTGCACTCAAAGAGTCTAACGGTTCGCGCCAAGTGAAGATCGACGCAGCAGACCACCACTACAGCGGGCGCGAAGGTGTTGTGGCCGCTGCGGTGGATGCGTTTTTGCAGGCGCGCAAGTAGCTCTGGACTGGCGCTGCGTAGGGCGCTGCTTACGGCTGGGGCCCCCAGGGCGCGGACTGTAGTAACTGCACTTCCTGGGTTTTCACCAGAGGGCGACTTTGTTTGGCAAAGGCCATGAAGGCCTGGCTTTCAAACAGGCGCTTCCAGTGGTCGCGCCGGTCGGCATCGTTGTCAAACTTCCACATGTGAATAAGCTGGTGCAGCTCGCCGGTGTCGCTGATAAAGTAGCCCACCAGTTTTTTGTCAAACCCGCCCGCCTGCATGGCGGGAAAGCCCTCGGTGCTATAGAGGCGAATCATCTCGGGCATTTGGCCGACGATGAGGGAATAGGTGCGTTTTTCGTAAATGGCCATGGGTTCTCCAATGTAGATCAGATGTGCATGCCATCACGCAAACGTGAACCCATGGTTCTTCAGCGGCAGGTTGCGCGCTGGTTTCCCGGTGGCCGCAAAGATGGCGTTGAGCACCGCTGGGGCCACCACGCAAATGGTGGGCTCTCCCACACCGCCCCAGAAGTCGTAGGTGGGGACAATGACGGTTTCGACCTTGGGCATTTCCATGATTTTCAAAATGCGGTAGGTGTCAAAGTTCAGCTCTTTCACCCGGCCCGCCTCGATGGTGTTTTCGCCAAACAAGGTGGCCGACAGGCCGTAGGCTACGCCGCCTTCTACCTGCGCGGCGATCTGGTCGGGGTTGACGGCGTGGCCGCAGTTGGTGGCCAGCACCATGCGGTGCACCTTGAGCTGGCCCCCTGGGCCCACCGACACCTCTGCCGTTGCGGCAGAGTAGCTGCCGTAGCCCATGAACTGCGCAATGCCTCTGAACACGCCCGGTGGCAGGGGCTTGCCCCAGTCGCCTTTCTCGGCGGCGGCGTTGAGCACGGCCAAATGCTTGGGGTGGTTTTGCAGCAGGGCGCGGCGAAATTCTACCGAGTCTTTGCCTGCGGCCTTGGCCACTTCTTCCAAAAAGCATTCGGCGTAGACGGCGTTCTGGTTGGTGTTGACACCGCGCCACGGGCCCACGGGTACATGGGTGTTGCGCATCACATACTCGGTGAGCAAGTTGGGGACGGTGTAGCCAAACTGCGCGTCGCCCTCGGTGGTTTTCCAGAAGCCTTGCAGTTGGCGCTCGTCCTTGCCGTCTTTGATGGCCAGGGGGTTGAGCAGGGCGTTGATGGACTGGCCCGACACGCGGATGTGCAGGCCTACCAGGTTGCCCGCAGCGTCCAGGCCGGCTGACATTTTGGCCTGCGAGATGGGGCGGTAAAAGTCGTGCGCCTGGTCTTCCTCGCGGCTCCAGAGCAGCTTGACGGGTATGCCCATAAACTGTTTGGCAATGTCCGTGGCTTGCTGCACGTAGTCTTGGTTGCCGCCACGCCTGCCAAAGCCGCCGCCCAAGTCCATCTTGTAAATTTCGCACTGCTCCAATGGCAAGCCTGCGGCCTTGGCTAGCGCGGCGTGGGATGCCTCGCCGTTTTGCGTGGGCACCCAGCATTCGGCGCGCTGTATCTTGCCGTCGGCTCCTGCGGTGAGCTTGACGGTGGCGTTCATGGGCTCCATGGGGGTATGCGCAAGGAAGGGGCTGCTGTAGGTAGCCTCGATTTTTTTGGCGGCCTTGGCGATAGCGCCCAATGCATCGCCCTCCACGCGGCCTGCTAAGGTGCCCAGCGCTGCCTGTGAATTCAGACCCTCAGCCAAGTGCGCAGCAATGCTGGCGCTGTTGACCTTGGCGTTAACGCCTTCGTCCCACACGATGGGCAGTTTGTCCAGCGCGGTTTTGGCACGCCACCACGTGTCGGCCACTACGGCCACGGTGCTGTCGTTGACGCGCACCACCTTCTTGATGCCGCGCATGGTTTTGACGGTGCTGTCGTCAAAGCTTACCAGCTTGCCGCCAAATACGGGGCAGTCTTTGATGGCCGCGCTCAGCATGCCGGGGAGCGCAATGTCGGCGCCGTACATCAGGCTACCGTTGAGTTTTTCGGCAGTGTCGATACGCGCCATGGGCTTGCCTGCCAGCGTCCAGTCTTTGGGGTTTTTGAGGTTGATGGCTTTCAGGTCGGGTGGGGTGAGCTTGGCGGCTGCCGTAGCCACCTGGCCATAGGTGAGAGAGCGACTGCTGGCCGCATGGGTGATGATGCCCTGCGCAGTTTTCAGTTCGGTGGTGGGCACATTTAGCTGGTTGGCAGCCGCCTGCACCAGCATCATGCGCGCCGCTGCGCCGCCCCGGCGCACATAGTCTTGCGAGATGCGAATGCCCCGGCTGCCGCCCGTAGACATCTCGCCCCAGGCACGCTTGCGGGCCACGCTTTGGCCGGGGGTGGGCATTTCGGTGCTGACTTTTTTCCAGTCGCATTCCAGCTCTTCGGCGACCAACTGGGCCAGGCCCGTGCGGGTGCCCTGGCCCATTTCGGAGCGGGCAATGCGGATGACGCAGCTGCTGTCGGGTTTGACCACCACCCAGACGGTGACCTCGGAGTCTTCGCCATGGGTTTGTGCTGCGGCCTCTTGCATCAAGGCGGGCAGGCCTAATGCAAAGCCGCCAGCGGCAAGTGCACCCGAGCCAACGATAAAGGAGCGGCGCGATACGGGGGGAAGGGGGTTCATGATCGTGTTCATGGTGATGTTCTTTCGTATCAGGCGGTATGGTGGTGCTCGCATGCGACGGCGACCGGGGTGCCGTTGCTGGCATCGGGCGCGGCGGGCAGGGCGGCGGCCAATACCTCAAAGGCCTTGGCACCCGAGTGTTCCGCCGCATACAGGCCGGTAAACTCGCCCGTATAACCATTGGCAGCAGCTTGTTTCTTGTTGCCTGCGGCCAGGTGGATGGCGGCGCGAATGCGCTGGTAGGTGCCGCAGCGGCAGATGTTGGTCATCGCGTCGTCAATGTCTTTGTCGGTCGGCGTGGGGTTGGCCTTGAGCAGTGAAGCCGCTGCCATGATTTGGCCCGACTGGCAGTAGCCGCACTGGGGCACATCGACCGCTGCCCAGGCTTTCTGAATCGGGTGGCTGCTGTCTTTGGACAATCCTTCAATCGTCACGATCGGCACCCCTGCCAGGGCAGATGCCGGGATGGAGCACGAGCGCACGGGCGAGCCACTCACATGCACGGTGCAGGCTCCGCACTGCGCAATGCCGCAACCGTACTTGGTGCCTGTCATGCCCAGCACCTCACGCAGCGCCCACAAAAGGGGCATGTCGGCTTCTACATCCACAGAGTGGTTTTTGCCGTTCACGTTCAAAGTAATCATGGGCTGGTCTTTCGAGATGGTGGGAATGATCGGTTGCTAAATTAAAGCATGGAGGTTTTATACCGCAATTAGGTGGTGGCAAGTCACGGTAGTAGCCACAAACGCATGCTGGAAAGCCCTATGTTCGGCCTTTGCCCGTAGCCTGTCCAATAGGGTGTGAATTAATTTAACCCCTAGTAACAATGCTTACCCGCAAAATCGCCCATTTTTCCGTCAATCCGATTGGCCTGGGCTGTATGAACCTGGACCATGGCTACGGCCCCAGCGTGAGCGCCGAGCAGGGCGAGCGCGTGCTGCTGGGCGCGTTGGACGCGGGCTACAACCTGTTTGATACCGCCACACTGTATGGCTTTGGCAAAAACGAAGAGCGCCTGGGCCAGGTGCTGGCCAAGCAGCGTAAAAAACTGGTGCTGACCAGCAAATGCGGCATGGGTGGTGTGGTGGTGGACGGTGTGATGAAGCGCGTGATCGACGGCCGCCCTGCCACACTGATCAAGGAGTGTGAGAACAGCCTGCGCCGCCTGAAAACCGACGTGATCGACCTGTACTACCTGCACCGCTGGGACAAAAAAGTCCCCATCGAAGACAGTGTGGGCACGCTGGGCGACCTGGTACTGCAAGGCAAGATTCAAGCGGTGGGATTGAGCGAGGTGTCTGCTGCCACGCTGCGCAGGGCCCACGCCGAATACCCCATTGCTGCTGTGCAAACTGAATATTCTTTGTGGACGCGCGATGCCGAGGTGGCGGTGCTTGACACCTGCAAAGAGCTGGGCATCGCGTTTGTCGCATTCAGCCCGGTAGCGCGCGGCTACCTCTGCGGCCTGCAAGACCTGAGCGGCCTGGATGCCAAAGACATCCGCCGTGGCATGCCGCGCTTTAAACCAGAAAATTACCCGTTGAACCTGCGGCTGATGGACGACTACAAAACGATTGCCGCAGCCCACGACTGCACACCCGCACAACTGGCGCTGGCCTGGCTGCTGCACAAAGCGCCGCATACCATCCCCATCCCCGGCACGACCCAGGAGGCACATATGCGCGAAAACCTGGGCGCGCTGAGCCTGTGTTTGTCTGCCGACGCCATGGCGCAACTCGATGGCCTGATTAACCAGCGCAACGTGGTGGGCGCACGCTACGAGGCGCAGTCGCAGTCTGAAGTGGACACCGAGCAATGTGCTCTGTAGCCGCCTATTTTAACCTTCAAATAGGGCTGTAGACCAATAAATACTAGTGTGACAGCTACTATAAATATAGCAAATAATTATCCCCCCCAGTCCTTGCTAATTGCACATTTCCACGGAGTACACCATGCAACGCCGCCACTTCATCACCTCCAGCGCAGC
>JAYVJV010000019.1:0-4661 GCA_043769005.1 Polaromonas sp.
GTCAACATGGTCGAGGTCGCCACGCGCCTGCTGGACATGGGTCTGCCAGCACAAGAACTGAACCGCGCCGTAGCGCAGTTTGGGGTAAACGTGATTGACTTTAACCAAGAGCAAGCACTGGCCTGCGCTACGCTGCGCCCGTTGACCAAATCGTCCGGTTTGTCGCTGGGCGACCGCGCCTGTCTGGCATTAGCCAAACTGATGGAGGGTTGCACAGTTACCGCAGACCGGGCTTGGACCGATGTGGCGGAGGCGGTGGGTGTGAGGGTGTTGATGATTCGGTGAATTATTACCAATTCAGCGACATTCACATCTGCGGCTTAATAAGGTATTTCCCCGATCAGTTGAAGGAGAATTTGGAAATCTTCTGGCTTCAACCAGCACGCCTGTGCGCGGTGCGCACTGCTCGACGCAATCGCTCTTAAGTCTAAGCAGATTGGCAACGATACGCTGTTCGCGCACCTTTGTACCCGATAAGAACAAAAATCCCGCCGCAACGATTAAAACAAGCGCGCACGATGCCAGATTTTTTGGTATGTTCACAGTGATAGTGCGCTCTACCGTCAGCCCGTCATCCGCCCAATTCATCCGCCCGAATTTGCGCCGCTGCAAAATCCAGATCGCCCGAGTAAATCGCGCGGCCGCAGATCACGCCTTCGATGCCTTCGTCTTCTACGGCGCAGAGTTTGTCGATGTCCATCATGTTGCTCAAACCGCCGGAAGCAATGACGGGAATAGTCAGCGCCTGGGCGAGTTTGACGGTGGCTTCGATATTGATGCCTGAGAGCATGCCGTCGCGGCCGATGTCGGTGTAGATGATGCTTTCTACCCCATAGCCTTCAAACTTTTTGGCAATGTCGATCACGTCGTGCTTGGTGAGCTTGCTCCAGCCGTCGGTGGCGACCTTGCCATCTTTGGCATCCAGGCCAACGATGATGTGGCCGGGGAAGGCGGTGCAGGCATCTTGCAGAAAGCCGGGGTTTTTGATGGCGGCCGTGCCGATGATGACGTATTGCAAGCCCGCGTCAATGTAGCGCTCGATGGTGTCCAGGTCGCGGATCCCGCCGCCTAGCTGCACGGGGATGTCGCTGCCCACGGCGGCCAATATCTTTTTGATGGCGCTGAAGTTTTGCGGTTTGCCTGCAAAGGCCCCGTTGAGGTCTACCAGGTGCAGGCGACGCGCGCCTTTGCCCAGCCAGCTTTGCGCGATGACCACCGGGTCTTCGCCAAAGGTAGTGGATTGGTCCATGTCGCCTTGTTTAAGGCGAACGCAGTGGCCGTCTTTGAGGTCGATGGCGGGGATGAGTTGCATGTTACTAAATAAGAACAAAAATTAATGATGAGGCGTGGACATTTTAGAAATTCAATTTTCAGGATGCAGTGCAAGGCGCAAACCACAGCCATACATCGGTATGGCGCGGATTTGCAACGCCGCAATGCGCCTGAAAATTGGATTTATAGAATCGTCCACTAAGGGTTCCAGTGCAGGAAGTTGCGGTACAGGGTGAGGCCTTGGGCGGCGCTTTTTTCTGGGTGGAATTGGGTTGCAAAAATGTTATCACGCGCCAGCGCGACCGTAAAGGGTGCGCCGTAATCGCTTTCGCCAGCGCTGTGGGCAGCGTCCACAGGCTGGGCGTAGTAGCTGTGCACAAAGTAAAAATAGGCCTGGTTGTCGATTCCGCGCCACAGTGCGTGCGGCTGCGTCTGTGCCACACGGTTCCAGCCCATGTGGGGCACCTTGTAGCGGCTGCCGTCGGGCTGATTGCGTCCGGCCAGCTGAAACTTGCGCACCGTCCCCGGGAACAAGCCCAGCCCAGGCGTGTCCTGCTCCTCAGAGTGCTGTAGCAACATTTGCATGCCCACGCACACGCCAAACAGCGGCTTGGTGTGGGCGGCCTCCAGCACGGCGGGCAGCAAGTCGCCGCCATGCGCCTCGCGCAGCTCGCGCATGCAGTCGCGCATGGCACCCTGGCCGGGCAGCACGATGCGGTCTGCGCGGCGCACCGCGTCGGGGTGGTTGGTCACTACAACTTCAAAGTCGGTATCTTTGGCGGCTTCTTTGACGGCGTTGGACACCGAGCGCAGGTTGCCCATACCGTAATCCACCACTGCGACTGTCTTGCTCATAGGTGTGATTGCACAAACAATTTGCTATAAATTAAGTAGCTGCTTACGCTAGTATTTATTAGGCTAGAGGCCTAAATGACACTATTTTTTAAACCCGCAATGGCTACAGACTGCCCTTGGTCGACGGAATGATGCCCGCCGCGCGCGGGTCCAGCTCCAGCGCCATGCGCACTGCGCGTGCAAAGGCCTTGAACACCGTCTCGGCCTGGTGGTGGGCATTGTCGCCCTTGAGGTTATCGATGTGCAGCGTACACAAGGCGTGATTGACGAAGCCCTGAAAAAACTCATAGGTAAGCTGCGTATCAAACGCGCCCACCATGCCCGATTTGAACGGAATGTCCATATGCAGCCCAGGGCGGCCCGAAAAATCTATCACCACGCGGCTGAGCGCCTCGTCCAGCGGCACATAGGCGTGGCCGTAGCGTTTGATGCCTTTTTTGTCGCCCACTGCCTTAAACACCGCCTGGCCCAGGGTAATGCCTACGTCTTCCACCGTGTGGTGGCCGTCGATGTGCAGGTCGCCTTTGGCATGGATGTCCAGATCCATCAGCCCGTGGCGGGCGATCTGGTCGAGCATGTGATCAAAAAACCCGATGCCGGTGGACAGCTTGGCGCTGCCGGTGCCGTCCAGGTTGACCTTCACGGTGATCTGGGTTTCGTTGGTGTTGCGCACGACCTCCGCTTGTCGGGGGGCGTTCGTCAGGTTCTCTTCAGCAGTGCGGTTCATGGCGATATTGTCGCAGGTTGAGCGGTGAATTCAAAGGCTGGAAAAGCCCACGTTCGGCCTGAGTAGGTCGAAGGCTTCGTCAGATATTCGCATTTTGCTAAATAGCTGCTGCAAGTGCGGCTAGCAATTTTTGGTTCTCCTCTGGCGTACCCACCGAAATGCGCAGGGTATTGGCCAACAGCGGATGCATACCACTCACGTTCTTTACCAATACGCCGCGCTGGCGCATTGCGTTAAAGGTGTGGGCGGCATCGGCCACGCGCAGCAGGAACATATTGGCATCGCTTTTAACTGGGCGGGCCCCCGGCAGCTTGCCTATTGCTTCCAAAAGCATAGCTCTTTGCGCACGTATTTCAAGGGCTTGCGCCGCAAATACCTGTTGGTGTTCGAGCGCAAACAGCGCGCATTCGCAGTTCAGCACGCTGATGTTGTAGGGCGGGCGCAGCTTGTCGATTTCGCCGATCAGCGCGGCCGGGCCGGTCATGTAGCCCAGGCGCACACCGGCCAGGCCAAACTTGCTCAGGGTACGCATCAGCAACACGTTGGCATTTGCCTCAGGCGCGGCGTGGATGTGCGTGATCCAGCTTTTGCTGCTAAAGGGCTGGTAGGCTTCGTCGATTACCACCATGCCGCCGTACTGGGCGCAGGCGGCAATGATGTTTTTGATCGCGCCCTCGTCCCACAGGTTGGCTGTCGGGTTGTTGGGGTAGGCAATGTAAGTGATTGCTGGCTTTTCCTTGTCGATGGCGGCCAGCATGGCGGCTTCGTCCAGCTCAAAGTCCGCCCTGAGGGGCACGCCGACGAACTGCAAGCCCTGCAACTGCGCACTCATGGCGTACATGACAAAGCCGGGCAGCGGTGCCAGAATTTTGCCACCCGACTGCTGGCCTGAGCCCTTTGGCGCAGGCGTATCGCAGGCCATGGCCAGCAGGGAGATCAGTTCGTCCGAACCGTTACCCAGCATCAGGCCGTAGCCTTCGGGCACCAGGGCGTAGCGGCGCAGCGCCGCCTTCAAGTCTTCCACCCGCGCGCCGGGGTAGCGGTTAATCGCCAGCTTGCCCAAGCGCTCGCCCAATTGCACTTGCAGCGCGGCAGGCAAGGTGTAGGGGTTCTCCATCGCGTCCAGCTTGACCATGCCCGCTGCGTCTTGCAAGGCATAGGCATGCATGGATTGCACGTCCTGGCGGATATGCTGGAGGCTTGGATTTCCAATAGGGCTAGGCTGGCTCATGGGGTGGTCTCGCTAGGAGGGGGAGTTTCAAAAGGGTTGATTACTTCAAGTTGGTCATAACGGATCAAAGGCAGCGCATCGCTCAAAATCGCCTCGCAGCCGCAGTGCATAGCGCTGGCCAAAATCACGAGCAGGTATACACGCTCACCAGCGCATTGGTCAACACCAGTTGCACAGGCATATCGGCCTCGTACAAATCCACATTGCGTTTAAGTTCTGCGTCCAACAACGCCTTGGCCATGCGCGGCTCCAGGCGGCGGCCTTCAATGCAAAAACGTGGCTTGGCTCCAAGGCGTACGCTGTGTGCATGGGCATCGACCACGCCTTCCATGACACCGATCAAGTAGTACAGCGCGTAGCTCTCGCCTTGTTTATTGGAGTTTTCCAGCGCCCGCAGCTCGCGCAGGCTCATGGCGTTAGCCGTGGTGGCCAGGAATATAGCAGCCAGTAAAAAGCAAGATCGCGCCATATCATTTAAGCCTCATCTGCGCGGCGCGTGCATGCGCCTGCAATCCTTCTCCGTCGGCCAAGACCATGGCAATCTTACCCAGCACCTGCGCGCCCTGCTCGCTCACC
>JAYVJV010000020.1:0-3979 GCA_043769005.1 Polaromonas sp.
CAGCACGTCACAGTAGCCTGCAAAACCCCCGCATACTCGCGCCAGAGCGTGTGCCATGGGTAGGCGCCCCAATCAGGACGGCGGGCTGGAAGCACGGAAAAATTGGGTACATCCCTTGGATCAAGCGGTCACAAGCCAGACCCCAATTTTGAGTACTGCACAGGTTCCCCCGAAGGGACCGACGTCCGGGGCGCATGCCCATGGCACACGCTTTGGCGTGAGCCGCGAGGTCTGTGCGAGGGACTCTTCGCGCGCAGAAAGGGGAAGAAGACCCGACGCGCCGGAGACTACGCAAAAGGGGTCAGAGCAAAATTTCGTTTTGGCGTTGGGCGCTCCGATCAGTGGGTCGTCCTGAATTTTGATCTGACCCCATTTGCTTCTGTGCCCCATTTGCTTCTATCAGGCCATTTGCCGCCACGCAGGGTCTGCCCACTACACACCACATAGACCCTTCAACAGGTAGTGACTGAAGCTCCCCGCTCAGGCCTTTTTCAGCTCAGTCGGACTGGCGCAGCCAATGCTGCATGCGGGGATAGGCGGGCAGGCCGGATGCGGCGGCGCGCTGGGCGTCGGCGCACATGCCGTGGTATTGCAGCATGGGCACGCCAAAGTAGCGACCAGCCTGAAAGTTCTCCAAAATGCTGGCGGCTGCGCCTTTGTAGCCCTGGGGATGGAACACGATGGTGGGGTCTAGCCCCAAGTGCACCAGTGCGGCGTAGGACCAGGCAATGGCCATCATCTCCTCGGCCGGGTCATTGCCTACCGAATTGCCCTGTGTGAACCGGGTGGCGGGCGGGGCCACGGCAAGATGGCCCGCCTCGTGCAGCAGGTCGCCGGGGTAGAGCAGGGCGGCTTCGTCCACCAGCAAGCCTTGGTGCGTGATGGCGATGCCGGGCAAGAATGCGCCCACAGGTACCGCGCCCGCTTGCATGGGGATGCCGATAGAGTTTAAAAAACCGGCGATCTGCGCGGTGATGGGGTTTTGAAAATCGCTCATGGAAGAAAGGTGGGAAAAAGGTAAAAATGGGTGGGGTAGGCAATGCTGTTCGCTTAAGTCCGCTCGCCCTGAGCTTGGCCTGTCCTGAGCTTGTCGAAGGGTCGAAGGGCCCGCGAAGGCTTCGACAGGCTCAGCCCGAACGGAAAATGCGTTAATCGAAAAGTATTGGGGTAGCTTACAACGGCCAGTCTAACGAGTGTGCCACTTGGCCGCCGCGCTGCTGCGCTATGGGGTGGGTGGTTTCTAGCAGGTGCAGGCGCTGCTGGGCGCTGAGCACCACGACCAAGCTGGTGCGGGTGCCGTAGCTGGGCTGGTGCACCGGGTAGCGCACAAATACGCTGGACAAGGCAAGCTCTTGCGGCGCGGGCACGCCGGTCTGGGGCAGTTGGTCGCTGGGGGCCGTCTGCTGGTCTAGCAGGGCGCGCTGCAAGGCCTCTTGCAGGTCGGGCAGGGCGAGGTGCTTGGGTGGTGGGCCGGTAAGCGACTGGTTTGGTGCGCCGCGCGCGGCTGAGCCAAGTGGGTCAGCGGGGACAGCACCTGGCGCGTGATCTAGCGCATCACCCAGCGCGCCAACCAAGTGCAATGTTTTGGGCCAAGGGGTGTTAAGTGCGGCGTTGGACAAGCCCACAATTTGCCCCCTGGGGATCTCTATGGGCAACCCAGTCGCTTCATTTTTAGTAACTGCTCCCGCGATATTCCATTGTACTAGAGGCTGCTTTGTCTCTAGATCTTGCGCTGAAAAAGCTCCCAATTGGTTGCTGACGTAGTGGCACTCTTGGCGCGTCCAGTCGCCGATGATGAGGTTAAAGCCTGCATAGCGTGCGGGCTTGTGGGCTTCGCACCAAGCCGCTGCCGCGTGGCTGCTGGTCAGCCAGTCCATTACCAGTGCGCCTCGGCTGCGGGGCGCTGCGGGCACGGGGGCGTTAGGGTTGCGCACATTGGTGAGCATGGCGAAGCGGCCGTTTTGGGCAAAGCCCAGCCAGGTACCGCCGTCCTTTAGGTCACGGCCGCTGAAGATGGTGTGGCCTTCCTGGGTAGTCCACTGGGCCAGTGGCGCAGTGGGGCGGGCGTAGAACTCGTCGCGGTTCGAGGCGATGACGAGCGGGTATTGGGCGCTTACGCCCCAAGCCATGGCTATCAGACACATGCCGCTTAAGCCTTAAATATCGTCCAGCAGCACGTAGGGCAGGGCTTGCAGTTGCACAGCGGGGCCTTGCGCAGTGGCGAGCAAGAGCGGGCTGTCGGCGGCGCTGGTTTGCAAGGAGGCAATGGCCAGCCATGGACGGCCAGGCTCTGCGCCGGGTTGCTGGGCGGCGTAGGCTACAGTGCCGCAGGGCTGCTCTATGTCCCGGTGGTCAAACAGCTCTTGCCCAGCGGCCAAAGGTGCCTCGCTGCTGATGATGTAGCCCCGGCGCTTGAGCGTGCCGCGAAACTGGCTGCGCGCCACCACCTCTTGGCCGGGGTAGCAGCCTTTTTTAAAGTTCACCCCACCGGTGGACTCGTAGTTAAGCATTTGCGGTACAAAAGCCTCGCTGATGGGGGCGGTGATGGGGGCAATGCCGCTGGTTACTTCCACATACCGCCAGGCAGCCAAATCTTCGCTGGGCGCGGGTGCGGTAGGCTCTTGGCCCGCCACTACAGGCTGCACGCGCAGCGAGCGGGCGATGCGCTGGCCCTGGACTGAGCCGTGCGGTAGCTGCAGCGTGATGTCTGCACCGCTGCGGGTTAAAGCCATGGACTGTAGTGCGCGGCCAGCTACCAAAGGCGCAGCCTCGGCTTGCATCACCCCCTGCACCACAAACTCTGCCGTAGCGTCATGCAATTTGCACTGCGCGCGCATGACAAACATTTGCAAACGTTTCAAAGTAGCAGGCAGCACACTGGGGCTGCACAGCAGCAAAATATCTTCATGCGTGTTTTTCAACATGATGAAGCTGGCCAGCATGCGCCCCTTGGCCGAGCACCAGGCCGCCAGGCGTGCCTCGGACAGGCCCAGCATAGCCACGTCTTGGGTCAGCTGGCCCTGCAAAAACTTGACAGTGTCAGCCCCTTGGGCGCGGATAATACCCAATGGCCCACCGGCTTGGTTCAGGGCGACAGACAGGTTAAAGTGAAGGAGGAGTGCAGTAGACATAGATGCGATTATCGCGCCCCGGTATCATCCCCACCTGACAACCCATTTTTATCATTGCCCCATGCCTCTGCCCGCACCACTTTCGTTAGCCTCGCTTTCGCCAGCCCTCTCTTCACGCCAACGCGGGTTTTCTGTTTTGAAGGTATTACTCAGCCTGCTGCTCGTTGCAGGCCTGGGTGGCGGCGCGGCCTGGTGGTGGTCTGGCCAGCCCTTGGTGTTGCCTGCAGGCACTGCATCGCTCAACCTGGTGCTACCCGCAGGCAGCTCGGCCCGCAGCGCAGCCAACGCAGTGGTGAAAGCCGGGGTAGACACGCGCCCGGCTTTGCTGTATTGGTATTTTCGCATCTCCGGCAAAGCGGGTGGCCTGAAAACTGGCAGCTACGAGATAGAAGAGGGCGACACCCCGCAAAAGCTATTGGCCAAGCTGTACAACGGCTTGCAGTCTCTGCGCACTGTGACGATTGTGGAGGGCTGGAACATCCGCCAAATGCGCGCCGCATTGGCCAAAGCCGAGCATTTAAAGCCCGACACCCAGGGCCTGAGCAATGAAGCACTGATGGCCAAAATTGGCAAACCCGGCGTGCACCCCGAGGGCCGCTTTTTCCCGGAAACCTACAGCTACGCCAAAGGCAGCAGCGACGTCGTGGTGCTGCAAGCCGCCGCCCGCGCCATGGACAAGCAACTGGCCGCAGCCTGGGATGCCCGCTCCAGCACGGTCACGCTCAAATCTGCCGACCAAGCCTTGACGCTGGCCAGCATTATTGAAAAAGAAACCGGCAAACCGACCGACCGGCCAGAGATTGGCGGGGTGTTTAACAACCGTTTGCGCATCGGCATGCTGTTGCAAA
>JAYVJV010000021.1:0-6287 GCA_043769005.1 Polaromonas sp.
ACGCGGCTGCGAACTAGACCCCATGCAAACCAGCTACTTCCTCTCGCGCGACACCGTCGTGCCCACCATTGGCGGCGGCATGGCGCAGTGGCGGGAAAAACTGTTTGCGCAGATGCACCACAACGCCAGCGCAGCAGCGGACTTTCTGCGGTTGCCCAATAACGCGGTCGTGGAGCTGGGCTCGAAGATCGAAATCTAAATTGATGCGGCATGGCAGCCTTCATGCGGCCACGATTGCATGAATGCGGCGCAGCCTGTGCGCTTTAATACGTGCATGCAATTTTTCAAAGACCTCTCCCTCCCCTCATTCACTGCCGGTTTTGTCGCCGTGCTGGTGGGCTTTACCAGCTCAGTTGCCATCGTCTTTCAGGCAGCCCTGAGTTTTGGCGCAACGCCGGCACAAATTACCTCATGGATGTGGGCGCTGGGCTTGGGCATGGGTTTGTGTACTCTAGTGCCCTCGTTGTGGCTGCGCAAGCCCGTCATGGTGGCTTGGAGCACGCCGGGCGCGGCGGTGTTGGCGGTAGCGGGCGGCGGCTTTACCATGGGCGAGGCGGTGGGTGCCTTTATGCTGTGCGCGGCGCTCATTACCCTGTGCGGCCTGACCGGTTGGTTTGAAAAACTGATGCACCGCATCCCGGTGGCCATTGCTTCTGGCCTACTGGCGGGCGTGCTGGCGCGCTTTGCGCTGCAAGGTTTTGCCGCCGCGCAAACCGCCCTGCCCCTGGTGCTGCTGATGCTGTCCAGCTACCTGCTGGGCAAGCGCTTTGTACCACGCTATGCAGTGCCTATCACTTTGCTAGTTGCTATTATTTACGTAGCTGCTTACGCGCAGTTTAATTGGGCTAACATCCCTTTTGGCCTTGCAATACCCGTGTTGACCGCACCCGTGTGGAGCACCCAGGCCGCCATCAGCCTGGCGCTGCCCTTGTTTGTGGTCACCATGGCCTCGCAAAACCTGCCGGGCGTGGCGGCCATCCGCGCGGCGGGGTATGACATGCCGATTTCCAAGCTGATAAGCATGACCGGGATTGCCACCTTGCTGCTGGCTCCGTTTGGCGCGTTTTCACTCTGTCTCAGCGCCATCACCGCGTCCATCTGCATGGGCAAAGAGGCGCACCCCGACCCGGCGCGCCGCTACACCGCTGCCGCGTCCTGCGGCGCGATCTATATCGGCATCGGTTTGTTTGGCGCGGTGTTTACCGCCCTGCTCGCCGCCTTCCCCAAAGAGCTGATTGCCGCCATTGCGGGCCTGGCCTTGCTGGGCAGCATTGGCGGAGCCTTAAGCAGCGCGCTGGTGGATGAGAAGCACCGCGAGGCGGCTACGATTACTTTTCTTGTCACGCTCAGCGGCGTGGTGATAGCCGGGGTAGGCTCGGCCTTTTGGGGAGTGGTGGCGGGCGCGCTGGCGCTTTTTGTGCAAAACTTACGTCGTCCCACTTAAAGTTTTTATTTTTCCCGGCGTGCAAACGTGTTGCATGCATTTCACAGCTTCTTCCCATGCAAATCCTCTTCATCGCCGATCCGCTTGAGTCTTTCAAAATCTACAAAGACACCACTTTCGCCATGATGCGCGAGGCGCAGCGGCGCGGGCACAGCGTGTCGGCCTGCGAGCAAAAAGACATCATGTGGAAGCAAGGCAGCCCCGTGACGGCCTTTGTGCGCGACATTAACCTGACGGGTCAAAGCCCTGCTTGGTTTAACGCCAAACAGTCCGCCCCCAACGAACGCCCACAAGCTCTGAAAGATTTTGGTGCTGTGGTGATGCGCAAAGACCCGCCCTTTGACAGCGAATATTTCTACGCCACCCACCTGCTGGAGCAAGCCGAGCGCGAAGGTGCCAAGGTGTTCAACAAGCCGCGCGCCCTGCGCGACCACCCCGAAAAACTGGCCATCATGGAGTTTGCCCAGTTCATCGGCCCCACGCTGGTGACGCGCGATGCAGAGGACGTAAAACGTTTTCACGCCGAGCACCGCGACATTATTTTGAAGCCCCTGGACGGCATGGGCGGCATGGGCATCTTCCGCGTGAAGGACGACGCGCTGAACCTGGGCGGCATTATCGAGACGCTGAACAAAGACGGCGCGCAAACCATCATGGTGCAAAAGTTTTTGCCCGCCATTGCGCAGGGCGACAAGCGGGTGCTGTTGATCGGCGGCAAGCCCGTGCCGTTTTGCCTGGCGCGCATTCCGCAGGGCACCGAGGTGCGGGGCAACCTGGCCGTGGGTGGCAAGGGCGTGGCGCAGCCGCTGAGTGTGCGTGACCGGGAGATTGCGGAGGCCATTGGGCCTATCCTCGCCGCGCGTGGTTTGCTGCTGGTGGGCTTGGACATCATTGGCGACTGCGTAACTGAGATTAACGTGACCAGCCCGACGTGTTTTCAAGAGATCTTTGATCAAAAGGGGTTTGATGTGGCGGCCATGTTTGTGGATGCGCTGGAAAAGTCGCTATAGTTTTGCTAGCTGCTTACGCTATATTTTGTTGATCTGCGGGCATATTTCATCACTAAAATGTGACTCGATGGGGTGTCCACGGGTCACTGTCCACGGGTCACTGTCCACGGGTCAATGTCTATGAGTCAAGGTGGCTTTTTGCTCAGAGCGGAAGACGCTGAGATCGTCTCGTATGCACGGTTAGGTGTTTGCCATCCGCCCTCATGCTGGAGTACCAGAAATCGGTCGGCTGGCAAACACCTAACCGTGTGCGATCAACGCAGCGCGCTACCGGTAGTTTTCTGCAAATAAATTTCGGCGACTACGGGTAGCTTACCAACCATGTGTACAGGCGGTTGAGCGTATGCAAATCGACCGATTTCTGGTACTCCAGCATGAGGGCGATTTGCGTACGCTCAACCGCCCACCCGCCAACCAAGTGCGAACAAAAACGCTCGAATACCACACCATTCGACACGAAGTGATCACAAACGGCAGGTTACCCCACCACTTGCCCATCCACAAACACCTTCAACTCCCCCGGCAACATCTGCACCCACACTTCGTTGGAAGTCAAAGGCGCAGTGACAACAACGGCCACGCGGTCATGCACACTGGTGTGCTCGGCAAAGTTGATGTTGACATCTTCATCCACCAGCGCCGCATGCGCAAACGGGTGCTGGCGCGTCACGTAGTACAGGTGGGTGGAGGCATGCGCCCACAGCGCCTGGCCGTTGGAGAGCAAAAAGTTAAACGGGCCATGGGGGGCGATGCGCGCGGCAATCTCGCGCAGGGTGATGGTCAGCTCCGCCACGCTGGGCACCCCCGCATGCGACTTGGCCAGCTCTTGCATGATGTAGGCAAAAGCCAGCTCGCTGTCGGTGCTGCCCACGGGGCGAAAACTGCCGTGCAGGCGCGGGGCAAAGCCCTTCAAGTCGCCGTTGTGCGCAAACACCCAGTAGCGGCCCCATAGCTCGCGCACAAAGGGGTGGCAGTTCTCCAGTGCCACCACGCCCTGCGTGGCCTTGCGGATATGCGCGATGACGTTTTTGCTTTTGATCGGATAGCGGCGGATCAGCTCGGCCACGGGGGAGGTGGCGGCGCTGGTGTGGTCTACAAAGTGGCGCAGACCTTTGCCTTCGCCATCCCCCTCAAAGAAAGCCACGCCCCAGCCGTCACCATGGTGGTCGGTGTTGCCCCCACGCTGCGCAAAGCCGCTGAAGCTGAAGGTGATGTCCGTCGGCGTGTTGCAGTTCATTCCCAGGAGCTGGCACATGCCTACACCCGTACTTCGCCGTCACCATACACCACGTATTTCAACGAGGTCAGTCCCTCAATCCCCACCGGCCCGCGGGCGTGGAATTTGTCGGTGCTGATGCCAATCTCGGCCCCCAGGCCAAACTCAAAGCCATCGGCAAAACGCGGGCTGGCATTCACCATCACGCTGGCCGAGTCCACCTCGCGCAAAAAGCGCTGGGCGTGCATGTGGTTGCTGGTAATGATGGCATCCGTGTGGTGTGATGAGTAATGGTTAATGTGCGCAATCGCCGCGTCCAGACCGTCCACTATTTTGATGCTGATGATGGGGGCCAGGTATTCTTCATACCAGTCTTGCTCGGTTGCATCGGTGATGATAGGTGCACGCTGGCCTTCGACAGACTCAGTCCGAACGGTGGACGCGGCTGCCCCACCGGTGGACGTTACCAATGCCTTGGCAGCCGCATCGCAGCGCATTTCTACGCCTTTGGCGGCATAAATAGCGGCGATTTTTGGCAAAAACTCTGCGGCGACCGCTTTGGCCACCAACAGTCCCTCGATGGCGTTGCAAGGGCTGTACTTTTGCGTTTTGGCGTTGTCGGCCACACGCACCGCCATGGCGATGTCGCACTGCGCGTCCACATACACATGGCAGTTGCCGTCCAGGTGCTTGATGACGGGCACCTTGGCATCCCGGCTGATGCGCTCAATCAGCCCCTTGCCGCCACGCGGGATGATCACGTCCACATACTGCGGCATGGCAATCAGCTGGCCCACGGCCTCGCGGTCGGTGGTGGGCACCAGTTGCACCACGTCTTCGGGCAGGCCGCTCTCACGCAGCGCCTGGCGCACCAAGGCGGCCAGCGCACGGTTCGACTCAATCGCCTCCGACCCGCCGCGCAAAATGCAAGCATTGCCGCTCTTGATGGACAGCGAGGCCGCCTCAATCGTCACATTCGGGCGGCTCTCGTAAATCATGCCAAACACGCCAATCGGCACGCGCATCTGCCCCACGCGGATGCCGCTGGGCTGCTGCTTCATTCCAATAATTTCGCCAATGATGTCGGGCATGCTGGCCAACTGCTCGCAGCCCTGCGCGCAGGTCTCCAAGATGTGCGGCGTGAGCTTCAGGCGGTCTACCAACGGCGCTGCCAGGCCATTGGCCGTAGCGCGCTCTAAATCTTTGGCATTGTCGATCTGCAGAGCCTGCACGTTGGCACGCAACAGCGCCGCCAGCCTGCGCAGCGCTGCACTTTTAATAGCTGCTTGCGCCTTTGCTATATGGCTAGAAGCCGTTTTTGCCTGCAAACCCAGGGTCTGCATCAGCTCAGGTGTAGAAATTGCGTTCATGGGGGTATTTTCTCACACCACCACCCGACAAATCATCATGGCCAACTGGTGCAGCGCCACCCAGGCGTCCGCTGGCCAGCCGGGTTGCTTGAGGCCCTTGACGATGCCGTCCACCTGGTGGGCAGCGTGCAGCAGGTTGGCAGCATCTACCGACGACAGGCGCGGCAAGATGCGTTCAAACAGCTTTTGCTTCACGCCCCAGACCCGCGCCTCTTGCAGGGCCATGGGCAGGGGTTTGCCGTCATCCATCAGGCTTTTCAGGCGGTGCAGGGCACGAATGTCCTCGCTGATGGCCCAGTGCACCAGCACGGTGGCCTCGCCTTCGGCTTGCAGGCCGTCCAGCATACGCTGCACACGCTCCAGGTTGCCCGCCAGCACGGCCTCGCTCAGCTTGAACACGTCGTAGCGGGCGACGTTGAGCACGGCGGCTTCTACTTCGTCAAAGCTCAGTTCGCGTTGGGCAGTGGCATCGCCAGGGTACAGCAGGGCCAGCTTTTGCATCTCTTGGTGTGCGGCCAGCAGGTTGCCCTCTACCCGGTCGGCAAAAAATTTTAAAGTGCGCTCGCCCTCTTCGCCGCCTTTCACACGCAGGTGCAGAGCCTGCATGCGCTGGGCGATCCACTGGGGCAGCACGCGCCGCTCGATGCTGTCGATCTGCATGGTTATGCCAAAACTTTCTAAAGCGCCAAACCACGCGCCCGTCTTGGTCATTTTGTCCAGCTTGGGCAGAATAAATAGAGTAAGCGTGCTGTCATTATCTTGCGCGGCCTGCGCTAGCTGCTGGATGGCCGGGCTGCCCTCTTTGCCGGGCTTGCCCGTGGGCACGCGCACCTCGACGATTTGCTTGTCGGCAAACAGGCTGAGCGAGCCGCCCGAGGCCAGCACCTCGCTCCAGTCAAAATGCGCGCCCGCAACCGTGTGCACCGTGCGCTCGGTGTAGCCCTGCGTGCGCGCATGCGCGCGGATGGCATCTGCCGCCTCCTGAATCAACAGCGGCTCGTCGCCGTGCAGGGTGTACAGGGGTTTGAGCCCGCGTTGCAGGTGTTGGGAAAGTTGCAGGGCGGCAAGTTGCATAGCCCCAAGTTTAAGGGCTTGCGCAGCGCTGCCGCCAGCAAGCCCTCTCGCCTAAAGAACGGCCCTTAGCCGATGTGGATGGCGCTGCGCACCGACTCGGGCAACTTCTTGAGCAACCACTTCACGCCAAAGGTGACGATGAGTACGTCGTCCACCGCACCCAGGAAGGGGAT
>JAYVJV010000022.1:0-34278 GCA_043769005.1 Polaromonas sp.
AGTGAACCCGTGACCAACTGCTCTACCAGCGCCCCGCGTGCTGTGCAGATCCAGTGCCTGCAGCCCGATCGACGCGTCACTATTGATGTGACTGGCGTGGCTCGCTAAAGTCTCTGCAAAACTCAGATCTAAATCGCAGGCTTGCTTATTTAGAAGCTTTGAGTAATCTGTGAGCGTTTGCGCCTAGCGCTGCGCCCACACATTGCGCCACCACAAAGCCCAGCGCGCTGGCAGGTGCGATGCCCGCAAAGCTGTCGCTCAGCATGCGGCCCAGCACGGCGGCGGGGTTGGCAAACGAGGTGCTGGCAGTAAACCAGTAGGCCGCGCCGATGTAGCAGGCCACCAGTGCACTGGCTTTGGCGTTCACGCCTTGAGCGGTCGAGCGCGCGATGACGAAGACCAAGCCCGCCGTGGCCACGGCCTCGGCCAGCCATTGCCCCCAGCCCACAAACTGGCCTGCCGCATCAAAGCCGCCGCGCAGCTTGGTGCTGGTTTGAAAGATCGCCATGTCAAACATGGCATGCGCCAGCCACGCGCCCAGTGCCGCGCCCAGCATTTGAGATGCTATAAAAACAGTAGCTGCTTGCGCTATGTTTTTATGGGCTGGAGCCTGATTTCGTATAAAAATTAGGGTAACCAGCGGGTTGAAGTGCGCGCCGCTGACAGGCCCCAGCACTTCGATCAGTACAAACAGCGCAAACACCGTCACCAGCGTATTGGCCAGCAACGCCAGGCCCATGTTGCCACCGCTGAGCTGCTGCGCCATGATGCCCGAGCCAATCACCGCGCACAGCAGCATGGCCGTGCCCAGGAATTCGGCAAGGGCTTTTTGTGGGAGCGTGTAGGTGGCTGGCGCGGTTGTGCTCATGCAGTGCCCGCCTTGCAGCACCCTGGCCTGAACATGGACAGCAGTTGCTGCACATAGCCCGCACGGGCAGGGTAGTGCGACGGGGCGTACAGGCCAATCTGCGTGGGTGCATGCATGGTGTGGCGTACGCTGCGGTAGGTGCCAAACACATGGTCCCACAGCAGCAGGGCGTTGCCAAAGTTGCTGTCGCCTTCAGCCCGCTGGTTGGAGTGGTGCCAACGGTGCGCCTCGGGCGTGCTCAGCACGGCATTGAGCCAGCCACTCTGCAGGTCAATATTGGCGTGCTGCATCATCACGATGGGCTGGCTGATGGCCAGGTAGCCCAGCAGCACCTCGGCGGGTGCGCCCAGCAGCATCAGGGGCAGCAGGCTCAGGGTTTGGTTGATGGCGTAGTTCAGCGGGTGGTAGCGAAAGTTGTTTACCGCCACCAGGCGCTGGCTACCGTGGTGCAGCGCGTGCAGCCACCACAGGGCGGGGCTGGCGTGGTGCCAGCGGTGGGCGGCGTATTTTCCCAGCTCGATCAGCAGCGTGGCAGCGATGATTTGAACAGGCAAGGGCAGGGCGCTGGCCAGCCACGCGCTGCTGCTGGTGCTGCGCCCATAGACTGCGACTACCGCCAAGGCCATGGCTGCTTTTAACAACGGCTCCACCGCGCCTGCCAATACGGCAAAGCTTAACCAGTCGGTGGCTTGGTCATTGCGCGGGGTGTTCCAGTCGGGGCGGTAGGGCATCCACCGCTCCAGCAGCAGAGCCAGTAGCAGGGTGGCAATGCCCACTGCCATCACGGCAGTTTCTGCGCTCATACCCAGGTGCGCCGCGTAGGCATAGGCGCACAGGCTGGCGATCAGCATGGCGGGTAAAAATGTGCGCGCAACCAGGGCGCGGACGGCGGTGTTTAGCGTAGACAAGCTCATGGTGCAGACAGCTTTCTGGCAGAGTTTTCAAGGGTGGAGGGTTCCAGACTGGCGGACGGCAGGTTCACCAGCAGCTCTAGCCTTTGGCGTAGCAACAGCAAGGTGTGCCGAAAGGCGATGAGCTTTTGCGCATCGGGCGCGTCGCCCGCGCTGGGGTCGGCATACGACCAATGCGCGGTGGCAGGGTGGCCGGGCCAGATGGGGCAAACCTCGCCAGCCGCGTTGTCGCACACGGTGATGATCAAGTCCATCGGCGGCGCACCGGGTAGTGCAAATGCGTCCCAGCTCTTGCTGTGTAGGCCTTCGGTGGCGATGCCTGCCTCGCGCAGTACCTGCAGGCCCAGTGGGTTGGGCTGCTGGTTGGCGCGCGGGCTGCTGCCAGCGGAAAACCCTTTGAACCGGCCTTGGCCCAGGTGGTTCAGCAGGGCTTCGGCCAGGATGCTACGGGCGGAATTGTGGGTGCACAGGAAGAGCACGTTAAGGGGTGTAGGCATGGTCATTGGCGTTTAACATGTCAATCTAAACTGCCTTTAGCCCAATAAAATAGGGCGTAAGCAGCTACTGAATAAATAGCAAAACAGGGCGACTAGCAGCAGCTTGACTTGCTGGCGCCAGGTGCACCGCAGGTTGCAGCAGGCACGGCCTGAATGTCTTTGAGCGATATTTCGGGTTTGTTTGCCACGGCAACGGAACTCGCAGTGGCCGCCGCTGCGGGCGCGCAGCAGGCACTGTCGTTTTGCATGGCGCGGTCAGCTCCATAGGTGGTGGATGCGCCCGTAGTGACAAAGCTTTCCCAGGCGATGCCTTGCGGGTCATGCACCCAGCCTTTTTCGCTTTGTGCGTAGCAGCAGGTGGCTGCGCCCAGGCCTGTGACGGCCACACCGGCTTGCTGCAAGGTGTCGGTCATGGTGTGCAATTCGTCGGCGCTTTCGACCTGAAAGCCCAGGTGGTCCAGGCCCGCCGCGTGGCCCTGCGCAGAGATGGCAAAGTTGATGCGCGGGTCATCCAGCATCCACTTGGCGTAGTCGGTTTTTTGCACCGAAGGCGACTGACCAAACAGCGTGCTGTAGAAGCCCACTGAATGGGCGATGTCGTTGACGGACAGGTGTACGTGAAAGCGTTTCATGGTGATGGCTCCTGGGTTGAAGTGGATGAAAAAAATGGCGCGCCTTAGCAGCAGGCTTTTGCAGAGGCCGCCGCAGCCGTGGTGCCCGCATCGCAGGCCTGCCCGGCGCAGCAGTGCTCGGTTAGGTAGGCGAGCAGGGTGTTCATTTGCGCGTAATGGGCGCGATAAATCAGGTTGCGGCCCCGCTGCTCGCTAGTGACCAAGCCGCTGTGCGACAGCTCTTTGAGGTGAAACGACAGCGCACTGGGAGCAATGTCCAGCAGCGCGGCAATGGCGCTGGGTGTCAGGCCGTCGCTGCCGGCCACCACCAGCGCGCGAAAGGTGCGCAGCCGCTGGGCTTGCGCCAGCGCGGCCAGAGCGCGGATGGCATCGGCCTCGGCCACTTTAGCGGTTTTACTGGGTTTGAAAAGTGTTTTCATAGTTCAATGATAATTGAACTATGAAATTTGTCAAGTACCGCTTCCTGGGAGGGTTCTGGGTGCTGGAATACAAGTGCCAAAACGGCCTGTAGCCCAATAAAATATTGCGTAAGCAGCTATAAAAACAATAGCTAATAAAGAACATGGCGCGCTGCCAACCGGTGTCTCCTACCGGTTGAATCAGCGCGCCATGGAGGCTTTGCAGTCTTTAATTGCAGCTTTTACTTGCGGCGCTCGGCCAGATCGAAGCGATCCAGGTTCATCACCTTGGTCCAGGCTGCCACAAAGTCCCGCACAAAGAGCTGCTGCGCATCGCTGCTGGCATAGACTTCGGCGATGGCGCGTAGCTGAGAGTTGGAGCCAAAGACCAGATCAACCACGGTGCCGGTCCACTTGGGCTTGCCGGTTACCCGATCGCTCCCCTCCAGCACACCTTCCGTGCTGGACTTTTGCCACTTGGTGCTCATGTCCAGCAAGTTCACGAAGAAGTCGTTGCTCAGTGTCTCGGGCCGGGCGGTGAAAACACCGTGCTTGGACTGGCCAGCGTTCGCATTGAGCGCGCGCATGCCGCCCACCAGCACCGTCATCTCGGGGGCGGTCAGGCGCAGCAACTGCGCCTTGTCCACCAGGCGCTCAGCCGCCTGTGCCTCCAGCCCCTTGCGCATGTAGTTGCGAAAGCCGTCGGCGGCGGGCTCCAGCACGGCGAAGGAGTCCACATCGGTCTGCTGCTGCGTGGCATCCATGCGCCCCGGCGAGAAGGGCACCTTCACGTCCTGGCCAGCCTTCTTGGCAGCGGCCTCGATGGCTGCGCAGCCGCCCAACACAATCAGGTCGGCCAGCGACACTTTTTTGCCACCGGATGCTGCTTTGTTGAAGTCGGCCTGGACGGCTTCCAGTTTGCCAAGCACGGTTGCCAGTGCGGCGGGCTGGTTGGCTTCCCAGCTCTTTTGCGGTGCCAGGCGAATACGCGCACCGTTGGCACCGCCGCGCTTGTCGCTGCCGCGAAAGCTGACCGCAGAGGCCCAGGCCGTGGTGACCAGCTGGGAGATGGACAGGCCGCTGGCCAGCAGCTTGGCCTTCAGGGCTGCAACGTCCTGCTCATTGACCAAGGGGTGATTCACTGCGGGAATGGGGTCTTGCCAAGGCAGCACTTCCTTGGGCACCAGGGGGCCCAGGTAGCGGGCGATGGGGCCCATGTCGCGGTGCGTCAGCTTGTACCAGGCGCGGGCAAAAGCGTCTGCAAACTGGTCGGGGTTCTGCAAAAAGCGCCGCGAAATTTTTTCGTAAGCTGGGTCCATCCGCAACGACATGTCGGTGGTCAGCATGGCAGGTGCGTGCCGCTTGCTGGAGTTGTGTGCATCGGGTACGGTGTTGGCACCCGCGCCCTGCTTGGGCTTCCACTGCTGGGCACCGGCAGGGCTCTTGGTCAGCTCCCATTCGAAGCCAAACAGGTTTTCAAAATAGTTGTTGCTCCACTTCGTGGGCGTGGTGGTCCAGGTGACTTCCAGGCCGCTGCTGATGGTGTCGCCGCCTTTGCCTGTGCCAAAGCTGCTCTTCCAGCCCATGCCCTGCTCGGCGATGCTGGCGGCCTCTGGCTCGGGCCCTACATGCTGGGCATCGCCTGCGCCATGGGTCTTGCCGAAGGTGTGACCGCCAGCAATCAGCGCCACGGTTTCTTCGTCGTTCATGGCCATGCGGGCAAAGGTCTCCCGGATGTCTCTGGCCGCAGCGATGGGGTCGGAGTTGCCGTTGGGGCCTTGTGGGTTGACGTAAATCAGGCCCATTTGTACGGCACCAAGCGGGGTTTCCAGATTGCGGTCGCCGCTGTAGCGCTTGTCATCGAGCCACTTGCTTTCACTGCCCCAGTAAATGTCCTGCTCGGGTTCCCAGATGTCTGGGCGGCCACCGGCGAAACCAAAGGTCTTGAAGCCCATGGACTCCAGTGCAACGTTGCCCGTCAGGATCATCAGGTCGGCCCAAGAAATTTTGCGGCCATATTTTTGCTTGATCGGCCACAGCAGCCTGCGCGCCTTGTCCAGGTTGACGTTGTCTGGCCAGCTGTTCAGTGGTGCAAAACGCTGGTTGCCCGTGCCCGCGCCGCCGCGACCGTCACCAATGCGGTAGGTGCCAGCGCTGTGCCAGGCCATGCGAACGAACAAGGGTCCGTAGTGGCCGAAGTCAGCGGGCCACCAGTCTTGCGAGTCGGTCATCAGGGCGGTTAGGTCGCGGGTAACGGCAGGCAGGTCCAGGGTCTTGAACTCTTGCGCATAGTTGAACGCCTCGCCCATGGGATCGGACAGCTCTGAGTGCTGGTGCAGCAGGTTCAGCTTCAATTGATCGGGCCACCAGTCTGCATTGGATGGGGCTCCTGCTACTGTGTGTTTGCGGGCATCGCCCGAGAATGGGCATTTGGTTTCGGTTGACATGGTAAATCCTTCCAATGGGTTGCGCGTATTGCCGCGTGCAGAGCTCTTAGCGAATTGCAGATCTCTGCAAAAGAATATTAAAACTATTGATACTTATAAACTAATTGATTTTGACTATAACTAGGATTGGGCACAATGAGTTACAGGCACTTTAGGCAAGCTGATGGCGAATGCAAGTTAAGCGCACTATTGATCCATCCCCGAAAAACCTGAACCGTTCGCCCCCAGCGGTAAGATCAAGCTAGCCCCCCATTCAGTACCCAGGAGATCCACCATGACCCTATCCGCCATCCAATCCCAAGTAACCCCCGAAGAATGGGCCATCCGCTGCGACCTGGCGGCCTGCTATCGACTGGTGGCCCTGTACGGCTGGAGCGATCTGGTGTTCACCCACATCAGCGCCAAGCTGCCCGGACCGGAGCACCATTTTTTAATCAACCCCTACGGACTGATGTTTGACGAAATCACCGCGTCCAGTTTGGTCAAGGTGGATAAAGACTGCAACAAGGTGATTGATTCGCCGTACCCCGTCAACCCGGCAGGCTTTGTCATCCACAGCGCCGTGCATGAGGCGCGCGAAGACGCAGGCTGCGTGCTGCACACCCACACCCGCGCAGGCGTGGCCGTGAGCGCGCAGGCGGCTGGCGTGCTGCCTATCAGCCAGCAAAGCACCTTTGTACTGGGATCGCTGGCCTACCACGGCTACCAGGGCGTGGCCTTTCGCCCCGAGGAAAAGCCCAGCCTGCAAGCTGACTTGGGCAACGCCAACTACCTTATGCTGCGCAACCACGGTCTGCTGACTGTTGGCAAAACCATAGCCGACGCGTTTTTGCACATGTATGTGTTCGAGTCCACCTGCCAAATTCAAATCAGCGCGCAGGCGGGCGGGGCGCTCACGCAAGTGGAGCCCAGCATTGTGAAAGGCGTAGCCCAAGCGATGAAGGTGCAAACCGGCGGTATCGGTGGCGCGTTTGTGTGGCCTTCACTTATCCGCAAGCTTGAGCGATTGGATGTTTCTTATAAAATCTAATTGCTCACTATTTAATAGCTTCTTACGCAATATTTTATTGGTCTACAGCCTGGTTTAATGATAATTTAAAGGTCAAAGAGTGTCGTGACTGGCTTATGGTTTTTGGGCCGCAGGGTAGATGTACCGAGCGAGCATGGCGACAAACAGCAAAGCCACTATGCCGATGGCCAGCGCCCCAGCGATCCAAAACGCCTGGGCCGACTGCATGGCCGCCACGCTGTCCAGACCCAAGTCAATGCCCTGGTAGGCCAGCAGATAACCACCATACAAGCCAATGCCCCAAAGCATGATGCCGTAGACCACCAGTGGCATGAGCGTGACGCGATAGCAGCGCAGCAAGAAGGCGCAAATGCTTTGAATGGCATCGGCAAAATGGTACAGAGCTACCCACCACAATAATGATGCAGCCAGGCCGATAACCGCAGGGTTGGCAGAGTACAGCGCCGCGATGCGGGGCGCAAATGCGGCCACACTGACGGCCAGTAACAACGCGAGCAAGATGGCCATGCCCAGGCCCAAGGCCGCTACGCGCCGCGCCCGGACAGCGTCGCCTGCACCAATCCAGTACGACACGCGCGCGCTGCACGCGATACCTAAGGCCATGGGCACCATATACATCGTGCCCGCCATATTCGAGGCAATCTGGTGGCTGGCTGCGCTGATGATGCCTTGTCGTGCAATAAACAATGACATCAAGGTGAACGAGGTGATTTCTACCAGATATGCCAAGCCACCGGGCACGCCCATGCGCGCAAAGTGTTTTAGCTGCACGGCGTCTGGTGCTTCCATGCGCTGCCATAGTTGTAGTGGGTGGTACAGACTCTGGGTGCGCAGCATGGCCAGGGCGGCCAGCAGCATCAACCAGTTCACGCAAAACGTAGCCCAGGCGCAGCCCACCAAGCCCATGGGTGCCAGGCCAGCGCCGCCAAAGGCAAACCACACTGTGAGTGGCACTTTTACAAACAGTGAGACGATTTGCAGCAGCGTCACGAGCTGCGGTTTGCCCAGTGCTTGGTTGAGTGATGAATACATGCGAAACCCCACCGCAGGTAGCAGTGCCAGCGCCAGCACGGCCAGATAGCGCTCTATGTCCAGGCGCAGCGCATCGGGCACTTGGGCTGCACGCAGCAAGGCCCCTGGCCACAGCATGACAACCATGCCCAGCACGACGATCAATGCTGCCAGATACAAAGACTGGCGAAAGGTGCGCCCCAACTCGATATGCTTGCGCGCACCATGTAGCTCGGCATACACCGGCAGCAGCGCTTGCAACACACCCAGCAAAGACACGTAAACGCTAATGTAGATAGCAAAGCCGATGGACAATGCGGCAATGTCATGGTCAGCATAACGGCCCGCCACGATGGTGTCGGTGATGCTAAAGGCCATCACAGCCAGCTGGCCCACGAGCACCGTGCCTGCATGGCGCGCGATGGTGCCTAATTCGCCGCTGTGCATCACGGTTTGGCGGACACAGCAGGCGCGATGCGCGCAAACAGCAGAACGTTTTCGTCATTGTCCGAGGGACGGCGAATGGTGGTGCGCAACTGCCAGGCAGACATATCTACCGCGCTGGACACTTTGGCTCCCGCATCGGCATCCACAATCAGCCAAGGGCACAGCGGGCTGGCCTGCAGCGCACGCAATTGCAGCTTGCCATGGAAGGCAAAGGCCGCAACCTGTCCCTGCGTCAGGCCGTAGGTATGTACGCAGTGCTGCGGTCCCATGTACTGGGCTACTTGGCTTACCAGGGGCGCGTAGCTGCGGGCAAAATTGAGTAGAGGCATCCACAGCGTCATCAGCAGTAGCCAAGACATGGCCGCACCGCCCGCAGGCAGCACCAGGCTCTTCCACAGCGCCGCGCGGTGCCTACCCGCGCGCCATTTGACCAGCCAGACCCAGGCTAGTGTGGCTGCCAGCGCAGCTAAAAATGCTAACCAGCCAAAAGCAGGCTCAAAACCGGGAAACAGACGGCGCACGTTGGCAGCTGGCTGGGCGGGCACGCCTGTTTGCATAGCGATCCACACTACCCAGATCACCAGGCCGCAGCCCGAGAAAAACAATAAAGTAAACCAGTCAATCAAAGACGTGACGCTGCGCTGCAAGGTGGGCAGGGCAAAGGCGGCCAAGCAGGCTAGCATGGGCGTAGCCAGCAGCAGCGTGCGATCGGCATTGGGGGCGATCAGGGTGGCGACGATGATGACCAAGGCTATCGCCGCAGGCAGAGCAATATGCAGACTGCGCCACCATGCGCGCCACTTCCAAAGCGCCACCAGGGCCAGCGGCCAGGCGGGCCAGGTAAACCACAGCAGCATGCGCGCCCAGTTGCGCCAGGCCAAGAGGCTGGCGGGCAAAACACCCGCCTGCGCGTACCACAGGCCCAGGGCATGCGCTAGCGCGGCTGCGCCCAGGCCCAGCAGCGCAAAATACAGCGCCCAGCGGCGCGCGTGCGCATCCGCGTGCAGCAGACGCACCACCGCTGCGGCTAGCGCCATGGACAGGCCAAACGCGGGCACACCACTCAGAGCCAAGCCCAGCGATGCAACCATAGCGCTGCTGGCGGCTAAACCCGGGTGGTGGATGGAGGCAGCAATGGCAAAAAACAGCAAGGCGCTAAACGCCAGTTGGGCTAGCGCAGGCGTGGTCTCGTGCGACAACTGCGCCAGCCCCAGCATGGCGATCATGGCCAACAGGCCACCATCGGCCAGGGCGCGGGCGTAGTCGGTTGGTTGCGCCTCGCCACCAAAAGCAAAGGCTACCGGCTGCGCTGCGGGCAGGCGCGCCAGGTAGTACACGCCATACCATGTGGCCACCAAAGTGAGCGCCAATAAAAAACCAAACGGAATACGCACAGCAACATCTATCGGCAGCCAAGAAGGGCACAGTTGCACTGCCCAGGCACCCAGCCAGTAGGGCAGCAGCGCCGGGATCTCCAGCACTTGTTCCATAAGCCTGGGTGCCCACCAGCTTGACTCGCCTATCGCCAGTTCGCGCATGATGCCAAAGCTTGTCATGTCCTGGTTTTTCCAGGGTTCCCGGCCTATGAAGCCAGGCAGCACATAGGCCAGACACAGCAGCAGCAAGGCCCAGCGTGGCAGGCGGCGCACGGCAGCTTGCGCAACAACGGCAGGGGTAGGAATAGCGCTCAAAGTAACTCAGTGAAGCAATACATCAAAAAACAAAAGGCAGCGCGGTTGCCCGTGCTGCCTTGGTATTGTGGCCTAAACGAAGCGGGCCATGTTGACCCAGTTCGTTTTGATCTGAGCCTGGATTTATGCTTTGGTGGCTGTAGCCGCTGGGGTACGACCAAAACGGTTGCGGAATTTTTCTACGCGACCACCCATGTTGTCCACCGACTTTTGTGTGCCGGTATAAAAGGGGTGCGATTCGCTGGAGGTATCGAGCTTGTACAACGGCAGTTCTTTGCCGTCTTCCATCTTGATCATTTCTTTGGTGTTGGCGCAGGAGCGGGTCACGAACTTGAAACCATTGCTCAAGTCCTGGAAGCACACTTCGCGATAATTGGGGTGAATGCCATCTTTCATGGGGAGATTCCTTGGGGTAGTTGCGGTAGCCGCGCAGCCCTGTGCCGCGTACTTTCCGGTAAGCCTTCCATTATAGCCTGCTTGGGGCAAGCTATTTGGAGGCGGCGCAAAGCGGGCTTTAGCCGCCCCGGCGCATCATGTCAAAGAACTCGGAGTTGTTCTTGGTGGCCTTCATATTTTTCAGCATCAGCTCCATCGACTCGATTTCGTCCATATTGAACATGAACTGGCGCAAAATACGGGTTTTTTGCAGCACTTCGGGTGAAAGGAGCAGCTCTTCGCGGCGGGTGCCAGATTTATTGAGCTCAATCGACGGGAATACGCGCTTTTCATACAGGCGACGGCTCAAATGCACCTCGGAGTTGCCCGTGCCTTTGAATTCTTCAAAAATCACGTCATCCATGCGACTACCGGTATCCACCAAAGCGGTGGCGATAATCGTGAGCGAGCCGCCTTCTTCCACATTACGCGCCGCGCCAAAAAAGCGCTTGGGGCGCTGCATGGCGTTGGTGTCAATACCACCTGAGCCAATCTTGCCGCTGCTGGGCATGACGTTGTTGTAGGCTCGGGCCAGGCGGGTGATGCTGTCGAGCAAAATCACCACATCTTTTTTCAGCTCGACCAGGCGTTTGGCGCGCTCGATCACCATCTCGGCCACATGCACATGGCGGGCGGCAGGCTCGTCAAAGGTAGACGCAATTACTTCGCCCTTGACGGTGCGCTGCATCTCGGTGACTTCTTCGGGGCGCTCGTCGACCAGTAGCACCATCATGTGCACGTCGGGGTGGTTGGCGGTAATCGCGTGGGCAATGTGCTGCATCATCACCGTTTTGCCGCTCTTGGGTGAGGCGACGATCAGGGCGCGCTGGCCTTTGCCGATGGGCGCGATCAGGTCGATCACACGGCCCGTGATGTTTTCTTCGCCCTTGATGTCGCGCTCCAGCTTCATCTGCACTTTGGGAAACAGGGGGGTCAAGTTCTCAAACATGACCTTGTGCTTATTGCTGTCGGGCGAGTCGCCGTTGACCTTGTCTAGCTTATTCAAAGCAAAGTAACGCTCGCCGTCTTTTGGGGTGCGTACCTCGCCTTCGATCATGTCGCCCGTGTGCAAATTAAAGCGGCGCACTTGACTGGGGCTGATGTAGATGTCGTCGGTGCTGGCGGTAAAGCTGGTGTCCAGGCTGCGCAAAAAGCCAAAACCATCTGGTAAAATTTCTAACACACCATCCGCTACAATCAATTCACCCGCTTTCGCACGCTTTTTGATGATGGCAAACATCAGCTCCTGCTTGCGCATGCGGCCAGTGTTTTCAATTTCAAGCTCTTCGGCTTGCTTGAGCACTTCGGATACGTGGAGGGCTTTGAGTTCGTTAAGATGCATATAAGCAACCAATGTATAAAACGTGGGGGAGTGTTGGTAGTGAGTTACACACTACAGAGAGCACCCTCAAATGTGAGGGGGTCAGATGTCACATAAACCACACATAAAAGCGTAATTTCAAGTATTATAGCGTCAAGATTGCAAGTAATACAAACGTTTATATATTAAACTAGGGTTAACTCGAGTGGGTTTCAATAGTGCAAAACTTCGTCCAGTCCTTGGCAAGTGCCGTCACCCGTAGTGACACAGCGCGCCGTAACGCAGCTGCAGAGAAATCTGCACCGGTGAGGCATCTCTACGTCAAACCTGGCACCAAAGCTGCCAGCGCAGTACCAGCCGCACCTCCTGCGCCTGCAGCGGGACAGGTGATCCCAGCCGCTGAGGGTGCAGATGCAGCTGCTGGCCACACCTTGCACCCCGAAATTTTGGGCACCATCGGTGAAGAATTTTCGCAGCACCTCACCCACGCCATGGAAATGGTCTCCCAGGTGGCTGCCAATCCCCGCCAATTGGCGACTCACCTGACGCACACGCATTTTTTGATCGATGGCCTGCGCCGTAAAGCCATGGCCTTGCAGCAAATCTCGCGTTTGGCCCAAAACCGTGTACGCCAGTCACACGAAAAGCTCTCGCTGCCCCAAGTAGCCCAGGGTGTGCTCGATGAACGCAAAGCCGAGTACGCAGCCTTGGGTATGGTGGTTAACACGCGCTACAAGCCGGTAGAGATCATTGTGGATCCTGGCTTGCTGGTGAGTCTGATTGTGGGCGCACTGGACTGGGTCACCGAGTTTGGCGGTGTCGTGCGTATGGACACCAGCATGAAAAACTGGCCGCAGCATGGGGTGTTGACCTTTGTAGCCGCTCAAGGTGTGCGCACACAGGCAGATATTGACCGCAATGCTGCAGCCAATCAGTCGATCGCTTGGCATTTGCTGCAGCAAATTGCGCAGGCCATGGGGGTGGGGCTGGAGATGGATGAAACCGTGACCAAGCGCACGCTGACCATCGAGTTCCCGCGCACCGTTGTGGCGCTAGAGGGTATGACCATCATGGAGATGGACGCAGGTCCCAGCAATAACAACAGCAGCTTTGGCACGGTCAACTCCAATTTTATCGCCGGTCTACAGGTGCTCTTTATTTCGGCAGACTACGATCTCATCAACCGCGTACGCGACATTTGCAAATCGATGAGCCTGCGCTTTGAGCATGCGCCCAGTGTAGAAAAGGCCGAGCGCATGTGTGAGCAGCAGGTGCCGCATCTGATCGTGTGTGAGGAAGACCTGTGTGACGAACGCTACGATGCGTTGCTTGAAGACTTGCAGCGCCATACCCCGGGTTTCCCCACTATTTTGGTCAGCGAGAACAGCCACGGGTTTGAGTTTTCAGACTGGTCGGGCAACAGCAAGTCGCGTGTTTCACGCGACCAGATTGCTGAGCAGTTGCCAGGTGCCATGACGATTGAGCTGACGCGCACAATCTAATGCGCAAGCGCCCATAGTTGGGTTGCGAACAGGTGTGCCGTCCTGGCAACACCTGCATCTCAAACGTGAATGCTTCAGACCAGTTGCTGGTCGATAAACGCCGTTAACTGCGACTTGCTGAGTGCGCCCACTTTGGTGGCGGCCAACTGTCCATCTTTGAAAATCATCAAAGTAGGAATGCCGCGAATACCAAATTTTCCGGGCACGTCACGGTTTTCGTCCACATTCATCTTGGCAATTTGCAGCTTGTCACCGTATGCACTGGCTACCTCGTCCAAAATTGGGGCAATCATCTTGCAGGGGCCGCACCACTCGGCCCAGTAGTCCACCAATACAGGTTTTTTTGATTGCAACACGTCGACTTCGAAGGACGCATCAGATACATGTTTAATTAAATCGCTGGCCATGGTGTTTACTCCGTGCTGGGGGTCGAGGGTTAAAAATAAGTGCAGGCGGGGCGTTTCAATCGCTTGCGGATACCGCTACAGTGTGGGCATTGTGACAGAAAGCAAGAGTGCGGGCTGGGCTACCGGCCACCTGTGCAGGCTATGGCCGTGATAGAAAACACCCCAACCATCGATAACCGTGTTATGGTCCAGGCCCATGGGCAGCCGTCAGGCGCTTGGCATGCCCCGATGTGGGCCAGCCTGTGGCAGCAGGTGGCTGGGCATATGCAGCTTGTGGGCGCGCACCCGGCGCGTACCATGGTGTTGTTGCCGTTTTTTCAGCTCCAGGCGGTGGCGTGCAGCACCGCGCGCCAGCACTGGCCTAGCGGCTTTGCCCCGCGCCTGGAGACCACCCAAAGCTGGAGCCAGCGGGTAGGTCAGTTTGTACTGGGCGAGTCCGATATCAGTTTTGACGTGGCGCTAGACAGCTTGCGCGCGGCGGCTTGGCTCGAGCGCGCAGGCTTGGGCGCGCAGCGCGGCATGCTGGGCAGCGCGCTGGTGCAAACGGCGCAGCAACTGGGCGCGGTACTAGCGGCAGTGCCCCCAGGCCAGCGCAGCGCCTGGGCAACTACAGCACGCGCACAGGCGCTGCCCGCCATTGAGCGGCTGGGCAGCAACCCATTGATGTATGAAGAAGCTGTGGCGCGGATTGCGCTGGAATGGGCCGTGGCCTCGCGCTATGCCAGCGACGTGCTGTTTGACAGTGCCCAGCGCAGCGCGATGGATGCCCTGGTGGTAGTGCCGGGCCTGCAGGCCAACCCATTGGCGCAGGCTCTGGCGGCGCATTGGGTTGACATCAGTTGTACCGTTCAGTGGGACGATATGGCCCATGCGGGCCAGGTGGCCCAGCACATGGCGCAGCACAGCCATGACGAGGCCGACCGCGCAGCCGCTTGCGTGCTGCAGCATATCGCCCATGGCCGTGTGCCCGTGGCGCTGGCCGCAGTGGACCGGGGCAGCACGCGGCGCATCAGCGCCAGTTTGCATTTGCAAGGCGTGCGTTTGGTCGACGAGACGGGCTGGAAGCTGTCCACCACCCGCGCCGCCGCAGGTGTGATGGCATTGCTGCGTGCAGCGCAGTGGCGCGGCTTGGGCGGTGGTGACGACGATGCCCTGCTCGACTGGCTCAAACACACCAGCGCCCCCAGCGCACAGGTCGATCACCTGGAGCGCCTGCTGCGCAAGCAAAATACACCTGTAACTCAATTAAATATAGCGCAAGCAGCTATTGAATTCATAGCTAATGGGACGGTACAAGTAGAAACAAAGCCTGAATCTGTTTCTGACCTGCAGCACACAATGCCTGACGACGCGGCGCTGTCAAACCACCCGAACACGTTGCACACGCCCCAGGCGGTGCTGGGCGGTCTGCGCGCCCCGCGCTGCGTTGCTGCATGGCTCACAGGTCTGCAACATGCCTTGCAAAGCTGCGGCCAGTGGGCAGCGCTACAGGCCGACCCAGCTGGGCGCGATTGTCTGCAGGCTTTGCACCTGGAGCATACCGAGCACTTGGACTGGTACAGCCAGCCCATGCGCTTGAGTGAGTTCACCGCCTGGGTGAGTGACGCGCTGGAGCACGCCAGTTTTAAGCCTGGCAGTGCCGACTCGCACAGCCCCGCACTGGTGGTGGTGTTGCCCCTGGCCCAGGTGTTGGCGCGCCCCTTTGCCGCGATAGTGATTGCCGGGGCGGATGAGCAGCGCCTGCCCGCCGCGCCCGAGCCTGCGGGGGCCTGGACGGCGGCGCAGCGCCTTGCGCTGGGTCTGCCCAGCCGCGAGGCATTGGCCGCCGATCAGCAGCGGGTGTGGGACTGCGCCCTGCGCCTGCCCCAGGTCGATGTGCTGTGGCGCAGCGCCGAGGGCGAGCAGGCCTTGCAAGCAAGCCCTTTGCACCAGCGCTGGGTGCTGGCGCAAAACGCGCAGGGGCACAGCGTGGCGGCAGGTAGCGACCCACGCCAAGCTATGCAACTGGCCGCTGCGCCCACACGCGCGCCGCTGCCTACTGCGGGAACGCAGCGCATTACCAGCCTGTCTGCCAGCAGCTATAGCGACCTGCGCACCTGCCCCTACCGCTTCTTTGCCCTGCGCTTGCTGGGCCTGCAAGACGCACCCGAGCTGGATGGCGAGATAGATAAACGCGATTTTGGCAGTTGGCTGCACAGTGTGCTGGGCGATTTTCATACCCGACGCAAAGCCGCATCACACACATCATCAACCGCCGCATCCGATGGCACCGACGATGCCGCCTTGCTAGACCAGTGCGCCCATGACCAACGCATGGCGGACAGTGGCTTTATCCCCTTTGCCGCCGCCTGGCCGCAGGTGCGTAGCAGCTACCTGGCCTGGTTGGCGCAGCACGAGGCCGAGGGCTGGCAGTTTGACCAGGCCGAGCTTGCGGCCAGCCGTTCTCACGGTGGTATTGAACTAATAGGCAGACTCGACCGGGTAGACCGTTTGGTGCGTGGCCCCATGGCAGGTATGGCCTATGTGCTGGACTACAAAACCGAGAGCATGCAAACCAGCAAAGACCGCGTAAAAAATCCACTGGAAGACACCCAACTGGCCTTCTACGCCGCGCTGCTGGGCGAGGACGATATCCACGCCGCCTACGTCAACGTAGCCGAGCGCGAATGCAAAATCACAGCGCAAAACGAGGTCATGGCCGCGCGCGATGCGCTGCTGGCAGGTATCACGCAAGATATAGTGCGCATCCACGCAGGCCAGGCGTTGCCTGCATTGGGCGAGGGCGCAGCCTGCGACTACTGCGCCGCGCGTGGCCTGTGCCGCAAAGATATGTGGGCGCTGTGACGATGCAAAGTAACTCCGTATCGCCAAGCGCTGCGCCTGATCGCTCAAGCGCCCACACCATGCCAGGTAGCACGCTATCTGTGCAAGCCGCCTATGCGCTAAGCGGCCAGCCCTGCACGCGCGAGGCCTTCTACGCTATGGCCTGCGACCCGCAGCGCAACGTGGTGGTGCAGGCCTGCGCAGGCGCTGGCAAAACCTGGATGCTGGTCTCGCGCATCTTGCGTGCGCTGCTGGAGGCGCAAAGCGCTGCGCCGGGCAAACTGGCAGCAGGCAAAGATGCGGGTGCAATTGTTGGCAAGGCAGGTTTGGCAGGGCAGGCATCTGCTGCAACGGGCGCACAGCAAGCCGCGTTAGAGCCGCACACCATCCTGGCCATCACCTTCACCAAAAAAGCTGCAGGCGAGATGCGCCAGCGCCTGCAAGAGTGGTTAGAGCAATTTGCCACGGCGGACGATGCTACTTTGGCGCAAGAGCTCATTCACCGGGGAGTTTCCAGCCAAATAGCCTTGCAGACCAATAAAATATTGCGTAAGCAGCTATCAAATTTATACCAATCGGTGCTCGATTCAGGGCGCAGCGTACAGATCCGCACCTTCCATAGCTGGTTTGCCGCGTTGCTGCGCAGCGCGCCGCTGGCCGTGCTGGAGCAACTAGGCCTGCCCGCCCAGTACGAGCTGCTGGAAGACGACAGCCAAGCGGCGGCCCTGGTGTGGCGGCGCTTTTATGCAGCGCTGCAAGGCAACGATAGCCTGCGCGCCACTTACTTTGAGGCTGTGGCAGCCCATGGCCGCAGCAATGTAGACAAGGCCCTGGGCAGCGCGCTGGACAAGCGGGTCGAGTTTGGCCTGGCCGACGCGGCCGGGGTAGTGGAGGGCAGCATTCACCCCTTTGGCGTGGTCTATACCGAGTTTGCAGGTTTAGCTGCGCCTCTGGATATTTTTGCGGAAAGTAACATTGCGCGCGAGCTTTTGCGCAGTGCCGCCAAAACTTTGGGCCAGTACGACGGCAAAATTCCCCAAAAAGCGGCCAATGACATAGTACAGGCGCTGGCAGACAACAATCTGCCCGATGCTTTGGCTGCATTGATAACCCAAGCTGGTACTCCGCGAAAGTTCAGCGACAAAGTGCCCGGTATAGAGCAGGTGCGCAGCCTGCAAGAGCTGTGCGTGCGCATCAACGTGGCCACGCAGCAGCACGCCGCCTGGCAGCACCAGAGCCGTATGGCACAGCTTAGCCGCGCGCTGATAGCGTGTTTTGCCGATCTCAAGCGCGAGCGTGGCTGGGTCGACATGGGCGATGTAGAGCGCGCTGCGCTGCATTTGCTGTCGGACCCGGTGCTCAGTGGCTGGGTGCAGCAGCGCCTGGACGCGCAGATTCGCCACCTGCTGATTGACGAGTTTCAAGACACCAACCCCTTGCAATGGCAGGCGCTGCAAGCCTGGCTGTCTGGCTATGCTGGCGCGGGGCACAGCGCACCCAGTGTGTTCATTGTGGGCGACCCCAAGCAAAGCATTTACCGCTTTCGCCGTGCCGAGCCACAGGTGTTTGTGGCCGCTACCGAGTTTGTGTGCGATGCCTTGCATGGCGTGGTGCTCAGCTGCGACCATACCCGGCGCAATGCGCAGGGCGTGCTGGCCGTAGTCAATGCGGTGATGCAGGGCGCGGCAGAGCAGGGCTACGAGGGCTTCAGGGCGCACAGCACCGAGTCCCGCGATCTGGGCCAGGTCTTGCGCCTACCCTTGGTAGAGCGCGATGCGGCTGACCTTACCGAGCCCAGCACCCAGTGGCGCGACTCCTTGGCGATGGCGCGTGATGAGGTTGAGGAACATATCCGCACCCGCGAATGCGAGCAAGCCGCCCGCTGGGTGGCACAGCACATCGCCAGCGGCGTGCCAGCGCAGCAGGTGATGGTGCTGGCGCGTAAACGTGACCGCCTGCAGCGCATGCGCGATGCCTTGCAAGCCGTGGGCATCGCCGCCCAGATCAGCGAAAAAACCCAGCTCATGGAGCACTGCGAAGTGCAAGACATGGTGGCGCTGGTCGAGGCCATCGTCTCGCCTACGCACGATCTGGCCTTGGCCCGCGCACTCAAGTCGCCTTTGTTTGGCCTGACCGATGCGCAGCTGATGGCCATTGCGCAAACCGCCAAGCAACATGGCTGCAGTTGGTGGAAAACGCTATATAAAAATGAGCTGCTTACGCTATTAAATAATGGCTTGCAGCCTGATTTAATACAAAAAATACAAGAAGATTTAGGCGCTTACCAGCACTGGTTTGCCACGCTGCCACCGCATGATGCATTGGCAGCGGTGTATGTGCACCGCGACGTTATCGCCCGCTGTATGGCGGCTGCGCCCGCTAGCCAGCGCGCTGGCGTTTTAGAGCATTTGCAAGCCTTGCTGGCCCAGGCGCTGGACATGGATGGTGGCCGCTTTGTCACGCCCTACGCTTGGGTGCGCGCCCTCAAGTCGGGCGCGGCGCGCGCCCCCGCCAGCACTCAGGTGGCCGGCGACGCGGTGCAACTGCTCACGGTGCATGGTGCCAAAGGCCTGGAGGCGCACACGGTGCTCTTGCTCGACACCAATGCCCAAGCAGAGAAAGCGCGCTTTATGGATGTGCTGATCGACTGGCCTGCCCAGCACAGCGCGCCCACCACCTTTGCCTTTTTAACCACCGAGTCTGCGCCTCCGGTCTGCGTGGCCCAGGCATTGGCACACGAGCTGGCCGCTCGCCAACGCGAAGAGACTAATGCCTTGTACGTCGCCATGACCCGCGCTTGCGACACGCTGGCACTGTCGGCCCACGAGGTGCGCACGCCCGATGCCGCCAACCCGTGGCAGCGCATGGCCGTGTGCGAAGCCGCCAGCCCGTCCGCGCTGGTGCGGCAGGTCGAGGCAGTCGCTGTAGAGGCAGTGCCTGCGGCTACACATCAGCTTGAGCAGCACTTTACACTACTAAAAATGCCTGTAGCCCAGAAAAATATTGCGCAAGCAGCTATTGAAAATATAGCAAATAATGTGTTTTTACATGCCACGCACGGCGCGCCAGTGCAGCAGGCAAGCCAAGACAGCAGCGCTACCCGCGTGGGCCTGGCCATGCACCGCCTGCTTGAGCTGTATACCCCGGGCATTGACCTGGCTGCCATCGCGCCCCATGTGGGCGCGCAGTTCCAGCTGGATGCCGCCCAGTCTGCGCAGGCCTTGCACAGCGCTCAACGCATCACCCAAGGGCCAGCCGCCTGGGTGTGGGATAGCACGCAAGTGGACTGGCATGCCAACGAGGTAGAGCTGGTGCACGCAGGTCAGACACTGCGTCTGGACCGTCTGGTGCGCCATGCCGCCAGCCACATCTGGTGGGTGCTGGACTACAAATCTGCCGCCGCGCCAGAGAAGCACGCCCTGCTGCGCGACCAGTTGCAACGCTACGCCCTGGCGGTAGGCGATGCCCATCCTGGCGCAGCGGTGCAAGCGGCCTTCATCACGGGCGAGGGCCAACTGGTCGCGTTGTAAGCCCCGCGCCTGTAGCGCAGGCGGTACTTGGCTTGAGGGCTTCATAATGCAGCACGTCCGCACATCACCTGGCAGAAAGTAAACATGGGTATTTCCAACGCAGTCTGCATCATCGGCGCAGGCCCCGCAGGCCTGATGGCCGCGCAGGTGCTATCCACAGCGGGTGTGCCAGTGCATGTCTACGATGCCATGCCCAGCGCTGGGCGTAAATTTTTGCTCGCGGGTATTGGTGGGCTGAACCTCTCGCACAGCGAACCTCTTGCGCAGTTTTTGACCCGTTTTTATGAGAGAAATGACGATCTAGCCCAAGTAATACAAGCGCAAGCAGCTACGCAATTAGTAGCATGGGCGAAAGACCTGGGGATTGACACTTTCGTTGGCAGCTCGGGCCGCATCTTCCCTACCGACATGAAAGCCGCACCGCTCCTGCGCGCCTGGCTGCAGCGCCTGCGCAGCCAGGGCGTGCAGTTCCACATGCGGCATCGTTGGACGGGCTGGGACGACACCGGAGCTTTGCAATTTGAAAAAACCGCCCCAGGTAGCCCCGCAGATGAAGCCCACAGTCCCAACGCGGTGGTTGGCAATTTAACCGCCACAGACAAAAACGTGCAGCACATCACCATCAATGCCCAGGCCACCGTGCTGGCCCTAGGCGGTGCCAGTTGGCCCCGCCTGGGCTGCGACGGTGCCTGGCTGCCTTGGCTGCGTGCCAAGGGCATCGACGTAGCTGACTTGCAAAGTGCTAACTGCGGTTTTGATGTGGCGGTCAACGGCAAACCTGGCTGGAGCGTACATTTCGCCAGTAGGTACGCAGGCCAGCCTTTCAAAACCGTCGCCATCCACATCGCCCACAATGGCGCTCAGCCGCCGGGCTCGAGTGCGCCCCAGGCCGCAGGCGCTGCCGCATTCCACCGACAGGGCGAGTTTGTCGCCACCCACACCGGCGTAGAAGGTAGCCTCATCTATGCTGCCAGCAAGCTGCTGCGTGAGCGCATCGCGGCGCATGGCAGCGCCACCTTGCACCTCGATTTGCTACCCCAGTGGGATACCGCCAAAGTGCTGCGCGAAGTCAGCCACCCACGCGGCTCGCGCTCGCTGTCCAGCCATTTGTCTAGCCGCCTGCACCTGGAAGGCATCAAGCTCAATATCCTCTACGAACTGCTGGGCAAAGATACGATGCACAACCTCCAGCAGTTGACAGCGGCCATCAAAGCCTTGCCCATCACCGTCACTGCCACCCGCCCTATCGACGAAGCCATCAGCAGCGCAGGCGGCGTGCGCTTTGAGGCGATGGATGCGCAGTACATGCTGCGCCAGCTACCGGGCGTGTTTTGCGCAGGCGAAATGCTGGACTGGGAAGCGCCCACTGGCGGATACTTGCTGACTGCGGCCATGGCCACGGGAAGAGCGGCGGGGCAGGGCGCTCTGGCGTATCTGCCCAGGTAGCGGATGGATTTGTATATCATCCAGCCGCTCACACACACGACTTACACACCAGATCTTTGCCTTCTTTATGAACCTCGCTCCCTACTCGCCTTGGCGCATTCTCTCTGGCCTGCCCTCGGCCTGTTTGTTATCGGTTCAGCTGCTCATTTTGATTTTGGCTCCGCTGACGAATGACAGCGTAACCAGCCACGCCATATCCTGGTGTTTAAGCGCGCTGGCGCTGTTGCTGGTGGCGGCCATTATTCGCAACAGCCCCATCTTCACAGGGGTGGGCTTGTTCTTTGTGATTGTGAGTTTGGCTTTGTCTACCAGCGTATTGTTAGGTTTTGACTCTCCCCGTGTCCAGGTAGCGCTGCATCTGGTAGAGGCAGCGGCGTATTTTTATGGCGCGGCAGGCCTGTTGATGTATATGTTTGAAGACGAATACCTCACCCGCGACGAGTTGTTTGCCGCCGCTGCCGTGTTTACTTTGCTGGCCTGGGCCTTTGCGTTTTTGTACCGCGTCTGCCAGGTGTGGTACCCAGGCAGTTTTAATGCAGTGGCTACTGAGCCACGGTCATGGCTGGAGTTGCTTTTTTTAAGTTTCAGTATCCAGTCGGGCACGGGCCTGAGCGACATCACGCCGCTCACCCCTGCTGCAAGGGTATTGGCGGCATTGCAAATGTTCAGCGGAGTAATGTACCTGGCGTTAGTGGTGTCCAGGTTGGTGGCCTTGCAGTACATCAGCCACTTGCCTAAAGACAAAAACAACGAAAAAAGGGGTTGACGAGCCTTGACCCCGGCACTGGCTCTACAGTTAGAGCTGCTTGGTTCCCCACCTGACTCGGTTGGCCGCTTCACCATGCGGGAAGGCCCGTCAAGGTGTATTGTACCTAGCTTGCTCCACGCATACCCAAAGGCGTGCGACGTATTCGATAATTAAAAGCCCTGTGGAAATGGCTTCAAACGTCTTCAAGACGTTGGCCGTAATTTGCTGCAATGCTGGGCACGGTTTCTAACGAAACAAAAAGCGCATTGGTCAGTATCAAAAACGCAAGAAAATAGTTTACGTACCTAGCAATTGGATTGGATTGGATTGGATGTGGTTGGTTTATGCAGAATATGAAAAAGTACAGATCTGAAATTTTTGGTGTTCATACTGAAGTCTCGGCAGTGTTGTATATTTTTTGCCATCACTTCGGACGACGTTTTTTAACATCGGTACGCGCTATCTTCCTACGCCAACGCACCCAAAGCCGCTTCCGGCGCGCGGTCCAGCACACGCAGCAGGGCTTTGGCTGCGCCTGTGGGGCTGCGTTTGCCTTGCTCCCAGTTGCGGATGGTGTCCAGGGACACTTCGATACGTTGGGACAACTCTAGCTGGGTCAGGCCCAGGCGTTGGCGTACGCGGCGTGCGTATTTGGCGGCTTCTTGCATCGCGGCGGCATCGTCGCTGGTTTGCTGCCCTAATAGCATGCGCTCAGTAGTGGCATCCAGGCGTGCGGCATCCATGCGGCCTGCGGGCAGGCTACGGGGTTTGGTCGTGTCAATTTTGATCTTCATAACGTTTTACCTCTCGCTGGTTGGCTTTGCGTGCCGAGATGATGCGTATCGCCGCGCCGCGCAGGGTATAGACCACAAAAAATACGCGATGCTCTACACGCCCTATCACCTGAAATCTGTCTTCACCGTAGTCAAAGCGGGTATCGGCCGCTATGAGTCAGTGGGGGTCTAAAAAACAATGCAGCACGTAGGCGAAATCAAAACCGCGCTGCTTAAAACAAGCGTCACTTTTGGCATCGTCCCACTCAAACTCCATAGGATACATTGTAGGCCATTGGCCTACTTTATATTGGCTAGCTCTAAGTTGTCAATCAAGCGGGTGATTCCCAGCTTGGCGGCTCCTAATGCGACCAAGCTGCTTGGCGCGTCCCCCGCTTGCGGGGCTTGTAGATCGGCTTGGCGGCGAAGTGTTAGGTAATCAGGTTTCCAACCGCGAGCTGTCAACGCCTGCATGGCCGCTGCCTCCAGCGCTGCGTAATCTGTGCGGCCAGCTTTGACTTGGGCAATCAGGGCCTCTAAAGCCAATGACAGTTGCACTGCCTCGGCGCGCTCGGTGGGGCTTAAAAAACCGTTGCGCGAACTCAGAGCCAGGCCGTCGCCTGCGCGGTGCGTCTCGTAGGCGATCATTTCTACAGGCAATGCAAACTGGCGCACCATCTGGCGCAGCACCATGTTTTGTTGGTAGTCTTTTTTGCCAAAGATGGCCACGCTGGGCTGCACGCACTGAAACAGCTTCATCACCACCGTGCACACGCCGATGAAGAAGCCGGGACGAAACTGGCCTTCCAGAATGTCGGCCAGGGCGGCGGGGGGGTGTACCTTGAAGCTTTGCGGCTCGGGGTACAGCACTTTTTCATCCGGGGCAAACAGCACGTTGCAGCCATTGGCCTCTAGCTGCGCGCAGTCGCTCTCCCAAGTGCGGGGGTATTTGTCAAAGTCTTCGTGTGGCAAAAACTGCAGGCGGTTGACGAAGATACTGGCGACCGTGGTATCTGCTTTGCCTTCTTGCTTGCACTGGTTGGCGTGTTGTACCAGGGCCATGTGCCCAGCGTGCAGGTTGCCCATAGTGGGCACAAAGGCGCTGCGTTTGCCTTTTAAGGTGGCACGCAGTTCGTCGATGGTGTGGCAGATTTTCATAGGGTGGGTGGTTTACCAGGCGTGCAGGGTGTTGTCCGGGAAGCTACCGTCTTTCACGGCTTTCACATAGGCCTCCATCGCGCCTTTCACCTCACCCGTGCCCTGCATGAAGTTGCGCACAAACTTGGGCATCTTGCCCAGGTTGATGCCCAGCATGTCGTGCAGCACCAGCACTTGGCCCGCGCAGCCCTTACCTGCACCTATGCCGATGGTGTGGCAGCGGGTGAGCTCGTCGGTCAGTTGCGTGGCCAGTACATGCGGCACCATCTCCAGCACCAGCATGGCCGCACCTGCGTCTTGCAGCTCGTGGGCGTGGCGCTTCATGGTGGCAGCTGACTCCTCTGTTTTGCCTTGCACGCGGTAGCCGCCCAGCGCGTGCACGGTTTGTGGGGTCAGGCCCAGGTGGGCGCAGACGGGAATGCCGCGCTCGACCAGAAAGCGCACGGTCTCGGTGGTCCAGCCGCCGCCTTCGAGTTTGACCATGTGCGCGCCAGCCTGCATCAGCACTGAGGCTGATCGCAGGGCCTGCTCTTTGCTCTCGTGGTAGCTGCCAAAGGGCAGGTCGCCAATCAGCCAGGCGGTGCCTTGGGTGCGTTGCACGCCGCGTGAGACGCTCTCAACGTGGTAGCGCATGGTCTCCAGGCTCACGCCTATGGTGCTGTTCAGTCCCTGGCAGACCATGCCCAGCGAGTCGCCGATCAAAATGGTTTCTACCCCGGCTGCGTCGGCCACGCTGGCAAAGGTGGCATCGTACGCCGTGAGCATGGTGATTTTTTCACCCCGCTCACGCATTTCGCGCAGGCGCGGCAGGCTCACGGGCTTGCGTGGTGCTTGGGGGGTGAGTTTGCCTGCGCCGTAGACGGCGCTTTGTGTGTCTGCCATAGGTTCTCCAAATCAATGCATGGAAGTCTAGCAAGTTTTCATGCCAGGGGTTTTGAAAAATCCATCAAACTGCGCCAGTAACTGAGGGTGCCGCAGAGCAAAGTCGCTGCGGCGGACAAAATAGGCTTCGGCGGCAACGGCAAAAAATTCGTCGATACTGCGGGTGCCATAGCTGTCAAGCAGTGGTGCTTGCAGCTGCGGGTGCTGGCTGGCCATCGTGCCAAAGCGCTCCCACAGCACGCATTGCTCACAAAACAGCTCGTACTCAGATTGCAATGCCCGCAGCCAATCGTGACGCGCCGGCGCAGACAGGGGTGGGCAGCCATCGGCCAGGCCGTCTTGCAAATCCATCACATGGATGAATTCGTGGATCACCACGTTGTAGCTCTCACAGGCCAGGCTGCCTGCGGCGGCCACATCGCTCCAGGCCAGCATCAGTGGGCCGCCTTGCATGGCCTCGCCCGTGAGGTCTTCTTGCCAATGGTGGACGACACCCGCCTCGTCCTGTTCGCTGCGCTGGGCGCGCACCTCGCCTGCGTGCAGCACGATGCCCAAAAAGCCGTCGTACCAACGCAGCGCCAAGTCAGGTCGCTCGGGCGCTGCGATGTGCAAAATTGGCAAGCAGGCCTGCACCGCCACCATCACGGCCTGTGCATCTGTGACTACCCAGCCTTGGGCACCGCTGAATTCTTTGCGGTCCAGGAACAGGCTGGCGAGTTGGCGCAGACGCAGCAGATCCGCCGTGGGCTGCGCTTGCACAAAAGGCAGGGTGGCAACGGTGCTGTGCCACAGTACATCGCTGATCGGGCGGCGCTGCAGCGCCTGCGCCTGGCGCGTGGCGCGCCATCGGCCAAGCCACCCTGACCACCAGGCCCCCATTCAAACGGGCAGGCGCTGCATGCTCAGCGCGGCCTGGCCCGCATGGGGCGCTGGAGTGTCTGGCCCCATTGCGGGCTGGTGCGACAAGCGCAGTACCTGGACGCGGGGCGGCACGGCATCGGCATGCCAGTCGCACAGTACATGGCGCAGGCCGGGGCTTTGTGCATGATGAGCACTGCTGCCCAAGAGGTGGTCTACGCCTTCGTGCGTGTGGCCATGCACCATATGTTGGGCGGCTGCGGCCTGCATCCAGTGTTGCGTCTCTGTTGGGTCTAGGTCGACCCAGGCCTGGTTTTGCTGCTTGCGTGCCTCGCTTTGCGCGCGCAGGGCGCGGGCCTGGCCGATGCGCACGCGTAAGGGTTGGGCTAAAAACTGCTGTTGCCAGGCGCTGCTGCGCACCTGGGCGCGAAAGTGCTGGTAGTCGGTGTCTGCCAGGCACAGCGCGTCGCCATGGCTGAGCAGATAGCGTGTGCTGCCCACCGTCAAAACCGTGGGGTCGGGAAGGCCTTGCATGCCGCTGGCTTGCAGGCAGGCGCTGCCCAGTAAAAAATCACGGTTGCCGTGGATGAAAAAAATACTTTTGCCCTGTGCGCATTGGCGTAAGGCACGGCAGCAGCGCGACTCAAACGCGCTGGGGTCATTGAGCACATCATCACCCACCCACACTTCAAACAAGTCGCCCAGGATGAAAATGGCCTGGGCGGGTGTGTTTTGCAGGTAGCGCTCAAAAGCGGCAAAGTTAGCCGGTTCACTGTGCTGCAAATGCAGATCAGAGATGAAGTCAATGCACTGCCACGTCGGGCTAGCCGCCAGCTCGTGAAAAGCGGGCAGCCCAGTCACTGCTTAGAGCGCGACCGCTTTGGTCAGCACCACGTCGTTCACAGGGACATCGTCATGAAAGCCTTTGCGCGCAGTTTTCACGGCGCGCATGGCATCGACTACCTCGGTACCCTTGGTGACTTTGCCAAACACAGCGTAGCCCCAGCCCTGGCGGCTGGGTGCGGTGTGGTTCAGGAAAGCGTTGTCACCAACGTTGATAAAGAACTGCGCAGTGGCTGAATGCGGCTCTTGGGTGCGCGCCATGGCTACCGTGTATTTGTCGTTCTTCAGGCCGTTGTTGGCCTCGTTGTCAATCGCATCTTTCACGGGTTTTTGCGTCATGCCGGGCTCAAAGCCACCGCCTTGCACCATGAAGCCGTCGATGATGCGGTGAAACACGGTGTTGTTGTAGTGGCCCGAGGCGACGTAGGCCAAAAAGTTGGCCACCGATTTGGGGGCTTTGGCAGCATCGAGCTCCAGGGTGATGGTGCCGTGGTTGGCGATGTGCAGTTCGACTAGGGGGTTGGCCATGGGGTTTATTTCACTAAGGTTGCAGACAGGATGGTGATGGGAGTTTTGGGCACATCGGTAGGGAAGGGGCCGCCAGGGCCGGTGGGGCTGGCTTTCATTTTCTCGACCACGTCCATGCCTTTGATGACTTTGCCAAACACGGTGTAGCCGTACAGCTGCGCAGCGCCCAGCAGAGTGGCGCGTGGGGTGCTGGCGTAGGTTTGGCCTTGGTAGACAAAATTGAGCACCGGGTCACCATCGGGAATCGGCGTGGGGTCTAAAAAGGCGTTGTCTACGGTGTTGATAAAAAACTGGCTGCTGGCCGATTGCGGGTCGTTGGTGCGGGCCATGGCCAGTGTGCCGACGGTGTTTTTCAGTCCTTTGGAGAGTGCTTCACGGCCTTCATGCGTCACTGTGGGGCGGGTTTTGCGCTGCTCGTACTTGCCGTCGTAGCCGCCGCCTTGCACCATGAAGGTGCTGATGACGCGGTGAAAAATCAGGCCGTCGTAGTGCTTGTCTTGCACATACTGCAAAAAGTTTTCTACGGTCTTGGGCGCTTTGTCGGCGTACAGCTCGACCACGATGTCGCCCATTGAGGTGGCCAGCTTGACCTGCGGATAAATCGCAGGTTTGCCTTGAGCGCAGGCACTGCTTGATGTTAAAACAATAGCTGCTTGCGCTGCAACCATAAGCATGGTGCGCCGGATAGAGTTGAAATTTAACATTAGCTGACGATCCCTTCAAAAAATATTTTCCATTGGTTTTGCGTGCTGCTGGGGGAACGCAACCAGTATTGTCGCTTGGTGCTGCCGGTCGTGCTGCCGACGGGGATTTCAGAAAAAGTGACCACCATGGTGGCATTTTTTCCGTTTTCGGCCCATTGTAGGATGGATAGGTTTTTGATTTGGGGCTCCTTGCCCTTGGCTTTGGCAATGTCAGATTGCAGCACACTGCTCCAGTCGCCCAGGGTTTTTCCGTAGCTGTTGAAGTCACTCGTGTAGTAGCCCATGGTGCGTTGCAAATCAGCGCTGGCTTTGGCGCTGCGCCACTGGTTCCACACCTCATCAAAAGCCTTGTTAGCCGGGTTGCTTTGTGCCGGGCTGACCCACTGCAAGCTCGATGCGATGATCACCGGGGTAGAGCGCACCTCCACCGTGGCCAAGATGCGCTCCAGGTCGGGGTTGGACAGCACCACACAGCCGTCACTGGCCTTGGGCGGTCTGGAGAACTGGTTGGACGGCGTGCCATGCAGCCAGATGCCACTGCCGGTTTTGCCCAGGCGCAAGTCGTAGGGGTTGGGGTAGTTGATCGGCAAGGCCCCTGCACCGTAAAAATCTTTCAAATTTTTACGCTTAAATGTGTTGGTAATGAAATACACCCCCACGGGGGTGCGCAGGTCGCCTTCCAGCGCCTTGTCGGTGCCCAGCTTACCCACCGAGATGTAATGGTCTGCCACCAGGCGCATGCCGGCGGAGGTGTTTTCAAACATGTACAGGCGCGAGCGCGAAGCATCTACTGCAATGGCATGCTTGTTTTGCGCGGAGAGGCGCACAAATTGGGATGGCACCATGCCCGCAGGCGGGCGTTCGCGCAGGGCTTTGAGGCGCACCAACGACTCCTCGCGCAGCTCGCCCAGTACGCCCGGAGCGGCGCGGGTGGCGGCCTCGGGGGCATCGCCCATGGCTTTGAGGGGACGGGTTTGGGTGCTGAGCAAATCGGCCAGCACGAGCTGCGCCAGCGCAAAGTTCGGGTAGTCTTTGACCAACTGGTCGGCCATCAGCAGGGCCTCGCGGGTTTTGGCTCTGCCGATAGTTTGGTAAATCTGGATCAACCGCGCCTCGGCATCGTAGCCGGCGTTGGCGGTAGCTGGCGGCAGACGGGATTTTTTGGCGTGGGCGGGCGGCATGCCCAGGCACAGGCAGACACACAGGGCAATCCCCCATGGGCACAGCAACAGACGACTTACGCGCTCCACGGATCGGTCAAATAACAAAGTTCCAGGTCGACCACGCACAATCTCACACAGACCCACAGACAAGTGATTAACCGCCCGTAGACTCTTTAACAATCACCCAACGGTCGCCAGCCTTGACCAAATCCAGGGTTTTACGGCTAGAGACAGCCAATGCGTCGGCGTTGTACTCTTGCTTGAAGCGGGCCTGGGCTTTGTTGCCATTGACTTTGACGGCCATGTCACCCAGTTGCACGCTGATGCTTTTCTTACCCACGATGCGTTTGGTGCGCTCGTCTTCCCAGGACTTGCGTCCACCGGGGGCTTCAAAGTCAGCGCCGTAGGCGGCAAGATAGCCCTTCATGTCCTTGGCGCTCCAGGCGGCGGCCCATTTGCGCACGGCAGCACCCACCTCTTGGTCGGCGTTGCCCGTGCTGGCAACCGCAGGGGGCTGGGCAACGGGCGCGGCTGGTGCAGCCACAGGAGGCTTGGCGGGTGCGACGACGGGCGGCTGTGCAGGGGTTGCCACCGGAGGTGGTGTAGGGACTGGCGGTGGTTTCACCGCAGGAGGTGGCGGCACAGTCGCGGGGGGCGGTGGGGGCGCTACGGCCACCACTACTGGGGGCGGCGGCGGTGCAACGACAGGAGGGGCCGTGACAGCGACTGCGGTAGGGCGTTGGCCCTTGGCATTGGGTGCAAACAGGTCGCGGATCAAAGACAGCTTGGGCTGCACGCCGGTGTTGGTGTTGTCAAGTTGCAAAGCCTTGCTATACGCCTGGCTGGCCAGTTTGGCGTACACATCGCCCAGGTTTTCATGGGCAGTGGCGTAGCTGGGGTTGGTGCGGATGGCCATCTCGAGCGCGGCGCGGGCTTTGTCAAACTGGCTTTGGCCCGCGTAGAGCACGGCCAGGTTGTTGTAGGGTTCGGGCAGCTCGGGGAAGTCTTCGGTCAGCTTGGTAAAGGTGCTGATCGCATCGTTGGGCTTGCTTTGCTCGGTAAAGATCACACCCTTGAGAAAGCGCATTTGTGCGTCTTTGGGTTTGGTAGCCAAAAACTGGTCGACCTTGGCACTGGCCTCAGCTACTTGGCCTGCGCGCAGCAGGCGGTTCACGTCGGAGTAGTCGTCGGCAAACACGGCACCTGAGGCCAGCAGGCAGATGGCCAGGCAAACGCCTGAGAGTGGCGCAGCCAGTGGTGTACGCTTAACCGACTTGGCATGGGATGCCAAGGCTTTGAAAGATGGCTTCACAGTTTGCATAGAACCTCTATAAAAACGAGCATGAGAAAATCTGACCCATCATGCGGGCCGTATACTGGGTAGATTGTAGCGTCAGGATAATGACTTTTAATTCGCTTGGGGGGCAAAACGCGCATAACAGCGTGTTTTGTGGCAAGCTACGCTCCCTTTGGGCACTTCAGTGCTCGGTAGAAACCATAACTATACGCTTTCCCATTCGCTATGAGCCTACGCATTTACAACACGCTGTCGCGTGCCCTGGAAGATTTTTCCCCACTCGTTCCTGGTCAAGTCCGTATGTACGTGTGCGGCATCACCGTGTATGACCTGTGCCATATTGGCCATGCCCGTGCCAACATTGCGTTTGATGTGGTGCAGCGCTGGTTGCGCACCAGCGGCTACGCGGTCAATTTTGTGCGCAACATCACCGATATTGACGACAGAATCATCACTCGCGCTGTGAAAAATGGTGAAACCATCAAGGCTCTCACCGAGCGCATGGTGCTGGAGATGTACCGCGACTTTGATGCCCTGGGCATCGCCCGCCCCGACCACGACCCGCGTGCCACTGACTTTGTGCCGCAGATGCTGTCCATCGTCGATCAACTCAAAACAAAAGGACTGGCCTACCAGACACCTAGCGGCGATGTGAACTACGCCGTGCGCAAATTCCCCGGATACGGCAAATTGAGTGGCAAGTCGATTGATGAACTGCACGCCGGTGAGCGGGTGGCGGTACTGGACGGCAAGGACGACCCGCTGGACTTTGTGCTGTGGAAATCGGCTAAACCCAGCGAGCCCGCAGACGCAAAATGGCCGTCTGCTTATGGCGACGGTCGCCCTGGCTGGCATATCGAGTGCTCAGCCATGGCCTGCGCCCTCCTGGGCGAGAGTTTTGACATCCATGGCGGCGGGGCCGACCTGCAGTTTCCGCACCATGAAAACGAGATCGCCCAGAGCGAAGGTGCCTATGGCAAACCCATGGCCAAGCTGTGGATGCATAACGGCTTTGTCAACATCGACAACGAGAAGATGAGCAAAAGCCTGGGCAATTTCTTCACGATCCGCGAGGTACTCCAGCAGTTTGATGCCGAAACCATCCGCTTCTTCGTCGTCCGCGCGCACTACCGCAGCCCGCTCAACTACAGCGACGTGCATTTGGAAGATGCCCGCGCCTCACTCAAGCGCCTCTACACCGCTCTTGATTTAGTAGCTGCTCACGCTACTTCTGTGGACTGGAGCAGCCCTTTTGCCATCAAATTCAAAGCCGCTATGGACAACGACTTTGGCACGCCCGAGGCCGTGGCCGTGCTGTTTGAGCTGGCAGTCGAGGTGAACCGCAACAAGTCGGCAGAGCTGGCCGGGCTGCTCAAGGGCTTGGGTGGTCTGCTCGGGATTTTGCAGGGGGAGCCGCAAGCGTTTTTGCAAGCCGGGGCCACGCTGGATGACGCAGCGATTCAAACGCTGATTGCACAGCGTGCTGGCGCCAAAGCCGCTAAAGACTTCGCCCGCGCCGACCAAATCCGCAAAGACCTGGCGGTGCAGGGCATTGTGCTCAAAGACACCCCCGCAGGCACGACGTGGGAGGCACATAAGGTATGACTCCCATGGTGCAATTTTCCAGTGTTTTAGGGCTGCAGCCCAATAAAATGTAGCGTAAGCAGCTATGAAAAATATAGTAAGTCGCCCCCCTACAGCACCCGCCTACTGGGAGGAAGCCTGCAAACATCTGGCTAAAAAAGACCGGGTGATGAAGCGGCTAATCCCGCAGTTTGGCCAGGCCTGCCTGCAAAGCCGCAACGAGCCCTTTATTACCCTGGCGCGCAGCATTGTGGGCCAGCAGATCAGCGTGAAAGCGGCGCAAACGATTTGGGACCGCTTTGACAAGCTGTCCAAAAAACTCAGCCCGGCGGCGGTGCTCAAGTTCAAGGTGGACGACATGCGCGCTGCCGGTTTGTCGGCCCGCAAGATTGAATACCTGGTGGATTTGGCGCTGCATTTTGACAGTGGCGCGCTGCACGTTAACGGCTGGGACGCGATGGACGACGAGGCCATCATTGCCGAGCTGGTGGGCATACGCGGCATAGGCCGCTGGACGGCTGAGATGTTTTTGATCTTCCATATGCTGCGCCCCAATGTGCTGCCACTGGACGATATTGGCTTGATTAATGGCATCAGCAAAAGCTATTTTTCGGGTGAGGCCGTCAGCCGCAGCGAAATCCGCGAAGTGGCCGCTGGCTGGGCCCCTTATTGCAGCGTGGCCACCTGGTACATCTGGCGCTCGCTCGACCCGCTGCCCGTGGCGTATTGACGCAGGTCTAAACAGGTTTAAACTTGCGCATGTGGTAACAAACAGGAGAACGCATTGGCCAAGAAAGTATTTCTGGACTTTGAAAACCCCATCGCTGAACTCGAAGGCAAGATAGAAGAGCTGCGCTATGTGCAAACCGAGAGCGCGGTAGACATCAGCGAAGAAATCGAGCAGCTGGCCAAAAAGAGCCAGCAACTGACCAAAGATATCTACAGCGACCTCACGCCCTGGCAGGTGACCAAAATTGCCCGCCACACCGAGCGCCCCTACACGCTGGACTATATCAACGAGTGCTTTACCGACTATGTAGAGATGCATGGCGACCGCCACTTTGCCGATGACCAGAGCATTGTCGGCGGCCTGGCGCGCTTTAATGGCAATGCCTGCATGGTGCTGGGCCACCAGAAGGGCCGCGACACCAAAGAGCGCGCTCTGCGCAACTTCGGCATGAGCCGCCCCGAGGGCTACCGCAAGGCCCTGCGCCTGATGAAAACCGCCGAAAAGTTCAAGCTGCCGGTGTTCACCTTTGTCGACACGCCCGGCGCCTTCCCCGGCATGGATGCCGAAGAGCGCAGCCAAAGCGAGGCCATTGGCCGCAACATCTTTGAGATGGCGCAACTCGAGGTGCCCATCATCACCACCATCATCGGCGAGGGCGGCTCGGGCGGCGCGCTGGCCATCAGCGTGGCCGACCAGGTGCTGATGCTGCAATACGCCGTCTACAGCGTCATCAGCCCCGAAGGCTGTGCCAGCATTTTGTGGAAAACGGCAGACCGGGCGCAAGATGCGGCCGAGCAACTGGGCATTACCGCGCACCGCCTCAAAGCGCTGGGCTTGATTGACAAAATCATCCACGAGCCCGTGGGCGGCGCGCACCGCGACCATAAGCAGATGGCGGCCTTCCTCAAGCGCGGCCTCAATGATGCCTACCGCCAGGTGAGCGACCTCAAAGTCAAAGAGCTGCTGGAGCTGCGCTACAACAAGCTGCAAAGCTTTGGCCGCTTTACCGATACCAAGGCGGATAGTCGTTAGGCCGGAAAGCGCTTACGCACCTTGGCAAACACTGCACCCCATGCCGGGTGATTGCGCTCTGCGGGGCTGAGATCAAACCTGCGGTCTACCGCAATTGCTGCTTCAAACGATCTTTCGCACTGCACGATGCGCTGCGTCACGCAGTTGACAAAGGCAATGGTCTTGTAGCCGCGCACCAGATCGGGGGTGTTGGTTAAACCTTGCAAAAACCCTTGTTTGATCTTGCTGTCGGCACGGCCATACTCGCCTTTATAAAAAGCGGCAACACCCTCATTCAACGCTGCCGCGCCGATGGAAGGCCGCTCAATCAAAGGGGCCGTGATAGGTGCAATGGGAATTGTGCTCACAGGAGGCGCGGCGGTGCTACCGGGGGGCGTACCTGGGGTCGTGCCAGATGTAGCAGGGGGTGTACCAGCTGTGGGGGGCGGGATGCCTGGGGCAGGGCTGCTGCGTTGGCCAGGAGGGGTAGTGCAGGCACTACAGAGCAGTACCAGTAGCAAAGTGCAGTAGGTGCGTGATAAATGCATGCGAGGGCCGACAAAGAAGCTGCTAGAGCGACCGCTGCATTGTGGGGCGCGCTGG
>JAYVJV010000023.1:0-17505 GCA_043769005.1 Polaromonas sp.
GTGGTAGGCGATGTAGCTTGCTGTCATCAACCTATAACGCTTGACAAACTCCCTCCGTGGACTAGGTTGCATTAGTTTCTGCCGCCCAGACTCCTAGCAAGCTGCTGAGGTCGGGAGGATTGTCATTAGTCAGGTTGCCCATGGTCGTAATTATGTCTAAGTTGTTTCATTGCTGAAGGCGAAAATAGCACCAGTTTTCTGTTTCGCTCACACCTTCGCCAAGTCAAATAACAACTGCTTGCGATGTTTGATTGAAAGCAAATAGATGGTATCGACAATCAAAGCATAGAGCACGGTGTAGTCGGTCATCACGTATTCGCGCAATTCAGTCTCCCTAATCACTTTGGCTAATTGCGTAGCGACGGATTGTGTTTTTTGTTGCACTTGCAAGGTCTGTGCTTGCCGATCAAAGAAGTGCCGGCCATAGCGCGGGTGATTTTCAAGATTGCGGATGACGGTGTCCAACAATTCGACCATGAGGCGGTCAAACCCGGCGGGGAATTGGTTGTCCAACCAGTATCTTTCAATATCGGTGAGTTTGGCTTCTAAATTGGGGGTAAAGCGCACGGTAATGTGCGCGGATGTGGACGCAGCAGATTTGGCCATAGCGCTGCTTTATTGGGCAGGCCCTTTTCGGCTTCATTGAGCCACATCATGTGAATGGCCGAGTTTTCCAGGCGGTGGTAATGGTCTAGCTTTTGCGCATCAATTAGCGCGGCGGCGGGGCGACCGTCTTTGGTGATGATGGTTTCGGTGCCTTGCATGGCGCCTTCCACCAGCGCGGACAGATTTGCACGGGCATGGGTGAAGGGGACGATCTCGGCTACTGAGATGGCCATGGCGGTGTCTTGGTGCAGAGCGATTTATAACATATAGCATACATTAAGCTGTACAAAATTATGTCGAGCTTTTGTAGTGCCACCGCAGCGGTGTGAATGCCTCAAAGGCATCAATTTTGTGCCCAAAAATCACAACAGCCGCACTTTCACTCCTTTGCCTTTAATCTGCGCAGCATTCAACCGACTCGCTGCCTCCTGCCCAATGCTACGCATTACACCTACATAGGTAGAAAACTCATTGACGGTGATTTTGCCCACCTGCTCGCGGGTGTAGCCCAGGTCGGCGGTTAGCGCGCCCAGCACATCGCCGGGGCGGATTTTTTCTTTGCGGCCGCCTTGGATGTGCAGCGTAGCCATGGGTGGCACTAGCGGGGCTTTGCTGGTTGGGGTTAGCTCACTTACTTTATGCCATTGCGATTCGCGGCCTTGTAACTGCTCTATCTTGCCGACAAAGCCCATCTCGTTCAGGCTGACCAGGCTGAGCGCCAAGCCTGCTTCGCCCGCCCGCCCTGTGCGGCCGATACGGTGGATATGGATTTCAGCATCTGGGGTTACATCCACGTTAATGACGGCACTTAACGATGCGATGTCCAGGCCGCGCGCGGCCACATCGGTGGCCACCAGCACGCTGCAACTGCGGTTGGCAAACTGCACCAGCACCTGGTCGCGTTCGCGCTGCTCTAACTCGCCGTAGAGGGCCAGCGCACTGTAGCCCTGAGATTGCAGCGTGGCCAGCAGGTCGCGGCACTGCTGCTTGGTATTGCAAAAGGCCAAGGTGGTTTCAGGTCTGAAATGCGCCAGCACTTGGGCCACGGCCAGCAGGCGTTCGCTGCTTTTTACTTCGTACCAGCGCTGCTCTATCTGGTTGCCTGCGTGTTGCAGCTCTACTTTTACCGTCAGCGGGTCGCGCATGAACTGTTGACTGAGCTTGGCAATGCCCTCCGGGTAGGTGGCAGAGAACAGTAGAGTTTGGCGCTGCTTGGGGCACTGTTTCGCAACCGTCACGATATCGTCAAAAAAGCCCATGTCCAGCATACGGTCGGCTTCGTCCAGCACCAGGGTGTTCAGGGCATCGAGTTTGAGGCTGCCGCGCTCTAGCAAGTCCATGATACGACCCGGCGTGCCCACCACGATATGCGCGCCTTGCTCCAGGCTGGCGGTTTGGCCGCGCAGCGGTACGCCACCGCATAAAGTCACGACTTTGATGTTTTGCTCGGCGCGCGCCAGGCGGCGAATTTCGGTGGATACCTGGTCGGCCAGCTCGCGGGTGGGGCACAGCACCATGGCTTGTACGGCGAATCTTCTTGTATTCAGATTGGCTAGCAATGTGAGTGCAAAGGCCGCCGTTTTGCCGCTGCCGGTTTTGGCCTGGGCAATGATGTCTTTGCCCGCCAGTGCTGTAGGTAGGCTGGCGGCCTGGATGGGCGTCATAGCCAGGTAGCCTAGTTGGGTGAGGTTGGCTAGCTGGGCCGGCGGCAGGGGGAGTTGGTCGAAACGAATGGAGGCAGTCATTCTGGTATTATACTTCTATAAGCCAATAAATTAAAGCGTTTACAGCTATTAATAATATAGCAAATAGCATCTGCGGTATGACGATATGTGCGCCCCAGCAGGCGACCAACCCCTGGTGCGTTAGCGTGGGCTATGTCGCAAAGTAACGTCCCATCACGTCCGCCGCCCGTTCCACGGCCACCGCATCCACATCCAAATGCGTCACAAAGCGCAAGCGGTACAGGCCGGTGGCCAAAATACCGTGCTGCTTGAGGTGCTCTAGCAGGCCTGCGGCTTTGGCCTTGGCGGGGCCGCTCAGGTCAACGAACACGATATTGCTGTGTACCGGATCTACGGTGGCACCGTCAATACGAGTGAACACTTGGGCTAAACGCGTCGCCAATGTATGGTCTTGCGCTAGACGCTCTACATGGTGGTCTAGCGCGTAGATGGCCGCTGCTGCCAAAATGCCCGCCTGGCGCATGCCGCCGCCGGTCATCTTACGGATGCGGTGGGCTTTTTGGATGAACTCTTTGCTGCCGCACAGCGCCGAGCCAACGGGCGCGCCCAAGCCTTTGCTGAAACAGACGCTGACAGAGTCGAAGCAATGGGCAATATTTCTCGCCTCAACACGAACATCTTTCCCGGTGAGCGCCGCCTGCGCCACGGCCGCATTGAATAAGCGCGCGCCATCCAGATGCGTCGCCAAGCCTTTGCTTTTGGCCAGCTTGGTTGCCGCCTGCACATAGTCAAAAGGCAGCAGCTTGCCGCCGATGGTGTTCTCCAGCGCCAGCAGGCGGGTTTTGGCAAAGTGCGCGTCGTCGGGCTTGATGGCAGTCTCGATGTCGGCCAGCGGCAGTGAGCCATCCGCAGCATGCGCCAGCGGCTGGGGCTGCACACTGCCAAGCACGGCCGCGCCGCCGCCTTCCCAGCGGTAGGTGTGCGCCATCTGGCCGACGATGTATTCGTCACCGCGCTGGCAGTGCGCCAACACACCGCACAGATTGCTCTGCGTGCCCGTGGGCATGAACAGCGCGGCCTCAAAGCCGAGCATCTGCGCAATTTTTTCTTGCAGCGCGTTGACCGTGGGATCGTCGCCAAACACGTCGTCACCCAGCTTGGCCTCCAGCATGGCGGCGCGCATGGCGGGCGTGGGCTGGGTGACGGTGTCGCTGCGCAGGTCGATGGTACGGGTAGATGTTGGCATACAAACCTTGAGGTGCAATGTTCTAGCGTACTGTAGCCGAGGCCGCCACCTGGCGCAGCTTGCCCTGGCGCAGGGTGACACCGTAGTGGTAGGGCATCGCCCACATGGCAGCGTTCCACACCGGGAGCTGGTCGTTATCCGCATGCAGGGCTGTGGCAGTAAAGGGCAGCGCGGCCATGCGCTGGCGCAGGCGGCGGCGCACAGGCGGTTTTTTCAGTCGCGCGGTGGCAATAGCGGTTTGGTAGAGAGAATCGCCCTCGCGGCTGTAGTGCTGGAGTAGATCACGATGCCGCGCAAACAGGCTTTGCAAATGCGGATGTTCCGCAAAAAAAGGCACGATGGTCAAGGGCCGCATTTGCGCGGCAAAGGCCAGGTCGGCAACCGAGAATGCTGTTCCCACCACAAAGGCTTGGCCCTCCAGCCTGGCGGCCAGTTGCAGCAGGTAGCGCTCCAGCGCCTCGTACAGGCCAGCGCCTTCTGCACGGTGAAAGTCAAAGCGTTTGCTCAGCACCATGCCCATCACATGCCCCGTGATATGGCGTACCAGCGGGGCACGGTAGAAAGCCCCGTCGGCATGGGTAAAGAACAAATCCGTCAGCGTATCCGGGCATTCAAAAATAATCTGGCTGTAACCAAAACGGCGCGCTGGCAGGCTCAGCAGCGTATCAAACTCCAGCAACTGGGCATCAATCGCGGCGCGGTTGGCGGCATCACCCACGAAGAGGCCAGGCGCATGGGGATAGGCCTGCTCCAGGTAGCGCAGGATGGGCGTAGAGTCCATCACAAAGCGCTGCGTGTGGTCGTCCCAAATCGCGGGCACGGTGTAGCTGGGCAACTGCGCAGGCAGCGGATGCATACGCATTTCTTTTTTGCTGAAGGCGTGGATGCCGACCATCTGCCAGGGCAGTTGCATGTAGTCCAGCGCCAGGCGGATTTTTTCGCAGTAGTGCGACCAGTGCAGCTCGTAGAGGGTAATCATGCGTGCAGGGTATTTAATTGCGCGCACTCAGTGCGAGCTTGATGCCAAAGCCGATGAACAGCGCCCCCGCTGCCCGCTCCAGCCAGTGCATACCGCGCTGCAAAACCGCCGTTCGCTGGCTGACCCAGGCGGCCAAGCTGACGTAGCCCAGACTGACGGGGATGGAGTTCAAGTTAAACAGCAGGCCCAGAAACAGAAATGCCAGCGTGGGGTGGGCCGACGCTGGGCTGATAAACTGTGGCAAAAAAGCCAAGAAGAACAACGCGACTTTGGGGTTGAGTACATTCGTTAAAAAGCCTTGTCGGAACACTTTTTCGTAATTATATTGACTTGTAGCCCTTTGTTTATTAGCGTAAGCAGCTATTGAATTAATAGCATATTCAGGTGCCTTGGAGCGCAGCATCTGCCAGCCCACATAGACCAGATAGGCCGCGCCCACCCACTTGACTACCGTAAACGCCGCAGCAGACGCAGTAACCAGCGCGCTCAGGCCCACCGTGGCCGCAGCCACATGCACCAGGCACCCAGTGGTGATGCCCGCAGCCGCTACCGCGCCCGCCCGCCAGCCACCCTTGAGCGCATGCGTGACCATGTAGAACACATCCGGCCCGGGCGCGAGGTTCAACGCCCAGCCCGCCAGAATAAACAGCCAAAGGTTTTGAATGCCTAAATCCATGGTCGGTATTGCTCGCAGGGTATGGAATACATTTTTTGAACGCAGAGGGCGCAAAGGTTACGCAAAGAACGCAGAAGGAGGAAAAAAACAGCCAAAAAACTAAAAATGAAAGGGAGCGTTGGAAATAAATAAAAGTACGCAATCCATTTCAGGAAAGTGCATCCATTACTTTCATTTTTTGTATTCCTTTTGCGTCCCTTGCGTCCTTTGCGTAACCTTTGCGCCCTCTGCGTTCAAAAAATTCCCCCCTCAAAAATCCTAATTCAAAAAGTTTTTCAGCATGGCGTGACCATGCTCGGTCAAAATGCTTTCGGGGTGAAACTGCACGCCTTCAATGCGCACGTCATGGGCAAAGCCGGTGTGCCGCACACCCATGATTTCGCCGTCGTCCGTTTGCGCGGTAATGGCCAGTTCTTTCGGGCAAGTGGCGCGCTCAATGGCCAGTGAGTGGTAGCGGTTGACGGTGAACTGCCGGGGCAGGTCTTTGAACACACCCTCTTGCGTGGTGGTAATGACGCTAGTCTTGCCGTGCATCAGCTCCTTGGCCCGCACAATCGCGCCGCCAAAGGCCGCGCCAATGCCCTGGTGGCCCAGGCACACACCCAGGATGGGCAGCTTGCCTGCGAAGTGCTTAATTGCCGCTACGCTGATACCCGCCTCGTTAGGCGAGCAGGGGCCGGGGGAGATGCACAGGCGTGCAAACTTGCCTGCCTTGAATTGTTGGTCTAGCTCTTGCACCGTCACTTCGTCGTTACGCAAGGTGGTGACATCGGCGCCCAACTCGCCGAAGTACTGGACGATGTTGAAGGTGAAGCTGTCGTAGTTGTCGATCATTAAAAGTTTCATGATGCTGAGACCTTAAAGCGGGGAATTTTTGAACGCAGAGGGCGCGAAGGTTTCGCAGAGAACGCAGAAGGGGGAGAAAAAACAGCCGAAGTTTGGATTTGTAGTTTTCATAGTTTGTTGACCAATCTGTGGATGCCTTTGACGACGGGAAAGGTATGGAAATTGATGAGCAAACCTAACTTTAAACCCGACACTCTGAGGTAGGAAAGCAGTTGCGCGCGGTGCAGTTCCGTGACTGTCTCTAGCGCTTTCAGTTCGACGATGACTTTGCCTTCCACAATAAAATCCGCGCGGTAGGCCAGGCCCAATGGTTGGTCTTTGTACCAAGCCTCTACGGGTACTTCGCGCTCGAATGCCAACTCACGCTCGTGCAACTCCACCGCAAAGGCGGCTGCATAAGCGCTTTCAAGCAATCCAGCACCCAACACGCGCTGAATCTCTATGGCAGCCCCAATAATTTCACGCGAAAAATCATTCTCAAACTCTTCTTTGTCTTTTTGGTTTTCCATTGGGTATTCTTTCTGCGCTCTCTGCGAAACCTTCGCGCCCTCTGCGTTCAAAAAATCCCCGTGTTTGGTATTGGCGTTCATTCCAGTCCCTCCTCCACCAGCTCTGCCGCGCGCAGCATGGCGCGGGCTTTGGCTTCGGTTTCTTGCCACTCCATTTCGGGCACGCTGTCGGCCACGATGCCTGCTGCCGCTTGCACGTACAGGGTGCCGTCTTTGACGATGCCGGTACGGATGGCGATGGCGATGTCCATGTCGCCCGCAAAACTGAGGTAGCCACAGGCACCGCCGTAGATACCGCGCTTGCTGGGCTCTAGCTGGTCGATCATCTCCATCGCGTGCACCTTGGGTGCGCCAGTCAAGGTGCCTGCGGGGAAGGTGGCTTTGAGTACGTCCATGCTGCTCATGCCGTCTTGCAAAACGCCTTCGACATTGCTGACGATGTGCATGACATGGCTGTAGCGCTCGACCTGGAAGGCTTCGGTCACCTTCACCGTGCCGATTTTGGCGATGCGGCCTATGTCGTTACGGGCCAGGTCGATCAGCATCACATGCTCGGCGCGCTCTTTCGGGTCGGCCAGGAGCTCGGCCTCGGTGGCCTTGTCGGCCTCGGGTGTCGCAGCGCGCGGGCGGGTGCCAGCCAGGGGGCGTATGGTTATCTTCTGTTCGCCTGTGGCCACTATCTCTTGCCTGACCAAAATCTCAGGCGACGCACCCACAATATGAAACCCCCCCATGTCGTAGTAGTACATGTAGGGGGAGGGGTTGAGCGAGCGCAGAGCGCGGTACAGCGAGAGGGGCGACTCGGTAAAGCGCTTTTTCAAGCGCTGGCCTACCTGCACCTGCATGAAGTCGCCCGCCTCGATCAGCTCCTTGGCGCGGGCGGCGGCCTTTAAATAGTCCTGCTTGGCAAACTCGCGCTCTACCGGGTAGTCTTGCGACTGCTTCACCACGGGCGCGGTCACGCTGTGGCGCAACTGGTCTTTCAGTTCACGCAGGCGCTTTTTAGCCTGAGAGTAAGCCTCGGGCAGGGCCGGGTTGGCGTAGACGATGAGAGAGAGCTTGCCGCTGAGGTTGTCAATCACCGCCAGCTCCTCGCACAGCAGCAGCATGATGTCGGGACAGCCCAGGGTGTCGGGCGGGCAGGACGCTTGCAGCTTCTTCTCGATATGGCGCACCGTGTCGTAGCCAAAGTAGCCCGCCAGACCACCGCAAAAGCGCGGCAAACCGGGGCGCAGCGCCACTTTAAAGCGCGATTGAAATGCCTCGATGGCATCCAGCGGATTGCCGGGAATGGTCTCTACCAGCACGCCGTCGGTCAGCACTTTGGTTTTTGCGTCGCTGCCAAAACCGCTGGCCTGCAGCACGGTGCGGGCGGGCAGGCCGATAAAGCTGTAGCGACCAAAGCGCTCGCCGCCGACGACCGACTCCAATAGAAAACTGTGTCGGCCTTGGTTCTTGCTGTGCGCAAGTTTCAGGTATAGGGATAGCGGCGTTTCCAGGTCGGCAAAGGCCTCGGCCACTAAGGGGATGCGGTTAAAGCCCTGGGCTTGCAGGCTTTTGAATTCGAGTTCGGTAATCATGGGGGGAGTTCCTCTTGCTGGGGAACCACGGAGACAAAAAGAAAGCCGTGGCGATGTTCAATCAAGGGTGCCTCGCGGGGAGGCGCGGGCGCGGCGTGGCCGCGCGGTCAACAGTGGTTAGACTGGCTTACGCCACAGCCAGGCTCCCCGGCTCGTGATGAGCCCGGCAAGGTGGGTGGTGGGTTGACGCAACATGAACATAAGCCCGTAGTGTAGCAAATCTGCATTTGCGTGATGCATGCCCGGATTTGGTGCATTTCGCACTCACTCGGTAGGCCAGGATGTCTGAAAATCGTTATTGGTCATGTATCGACCATTTCATCAGGAATACTCCCCCATGTCATTGCTCCGCACCCTCTCGATTTTTCGTAATATTTTGGCTATCGCCGCATTGTTTAGCTTGCAATCCACGGCCAGCGCCCTGAACGTATCTGGGGTGCAGTATGACGACAGCATTGACCTACGTGGCAGCAAACTCCAACTCAATGGTGCCGGTATTCGCTACAAAGCGGTTTTTAAAGTCTATACCGCAGGTCTCTATTTGGGTAAAAAAGCAGCTACGCCCCAAGAGGTGTCTAGCCAAGCGGGAAGCAAACGCATCAGTATCACCATGCTGCGTGAGATTGATGCGGCTGAGTTGGGGAAATTATTTACACGGGCCGTTGAGGATAATATCCCTCGGGCAGAATCTATCCGCATCATCTCGCCCATGTTGCGCATGAGCCAGATGTTCTCGGAGTACAAAACACTCAATCCTGGTGACACTTTCACCATAGACTGGATACCGGGAGCCGGTACCATCATCACCATCAAGGGCAAAACCTTTGGCGAGCCGTTTAAAGAGCCCGAGTTCTTTAATGCCTTGGCTAGTATCTGGCTGGGCAAGTCACCCGCCGACTGGCAGCTCAAGGAAGCCATGCTGGGGCAAAAAAGACCTGCAAATTGATCGCCTTGTTGTGGCTGTCAGACACGACCGTTAAGCAATACCTAACTACGCCATAGGATGGGATTACCTAGGGTTTTCATAAGTAAAAAGACTTCACAAAACCATCCAAAGCTGTAACATGCGTAAGCACTGCACTGCATAGTGCTTACTGAAAAGAGGTCTACGATGTTCACCATTAAACAGTGTTTGATATCGTTTCTGTGTGTGGCAGCAGGCTTGCTGGCAAGCCCGGTTTCGGCACAAACGACTCTGGGCGGCGTGCGCTTTGAGCCCGAAACGACTGTAGCAGGGCAAAAACTCAAGCTCAATGGCGCAGGCATCCGTTACCGTGCTATTTTCAAGGTGTATGCGGCAGCCTTGTACACTGCCGATAAAGCGACTAAAAACGAAGATGTGCTCAAAGACTCTGTGTCCAAGCGACTGCATATGGTTGCTCTTCGTGATGTATCTGGTGAAGAGTTCGGCAAGCTGTTTTCTCGGGGTATGGAAGCCAACACTTCGGCGCAAGAGTTTGGTAAATTGATCACCCCTGTGGTTCGCCTGGGACAAATGTTTGCTGATGCCCGACAGCTCAAACAGGGTGACGCTATCAGCATTGATTACGCTGCGAATACGGGCATGGTGCTGTCGATCCGAGGCAAAGCACTGGGCGAGCCGTTTAAAGAGCCGGGCTTTCAGGCGCTGATGTACAAAATCTGGTTTGGTAGCAAACCAGTAGACGAAGCGTTGCGCGGCGCCCTATTGGGTGAGAGCACCACAGCGAATACCAATACCCACTAGCTGTCGAATTGCGCAAGTCCGATGGCTCTTGCCTGTGGTCAGACTCCCCTGCCACTGCGCTTGTCGCGCCCGGGTTTACGGCACGATATCAGCGAGCGAGTCCACATGCGCCAGAGCGCGTTCTAGACGAATGTCTTGACCGTGGTTATAACCATAAGTCACCAGTACCAATGGGCAACCCGCTGCATGCGCTGCCTGGGCATCGTTGCTACTGTCGCCGACCATCAGCGTATGGGCGGGCAATGTGCCCAATGCCTCACAGGTTTTGAGCAGGGGTAGCGGGTCGGGTTTTTTGCGATCAAACGCATCACCACCAAACACGTGGGTAAAGTAACCATCCAGTCCTTTAGCTTGCAGAAGCGCCATCGCAAAAGCGGTGGGTTTATTGGTCAGGCAGGCCAGTTGCAGCCCCGCCGCTTGCATGCATTGCAAGCCTTGCACCACGCCCGCATAGACCACACTGGCTTGCCCACTGACGGTGGCGTAGTGCTGCTGGTAGCTTGCATAGGCAGCTTCAAACGCTATATTTTTAGTAGCTGTTTGCGCAATATTTGATTGGTCTAGAGGGCTATTTACTGCATATTCCAGGGTGCAGGCAATCAAGTATTCACTGCCTTTGCCAACGGTTCGCTCTACAAAGCTACGCTCTACCGGGGCATGGCCAAAGTCGCGCAACATACGGTTAAGCGCTAATTCAAAGTCGCCTAAAGTGTCGATCAGCGTGCCGTCCAGATCGACCATGGCGGCGTGGAATCTCGCTAGCATGGCGTGAGGGGTGGTAGGTGGCGCAGCGCGGGTTGACCTGCTGCTTTGGTGTGGAGCGTTGTTGATGGCATCAGCGCAAAGCCGCACGCATGCTCTCCACCACCGCTTTGTAGTTCGGCTTGCCAAATATCGCGCTGCCCGCCACAAAGGTATCGGCCCCCGCATCGGCCACGCGGCGGATATTGTCGGCTTTGATGCCGCCATCCACCTCCAGGCGAATGTCTTTGCCGCTGGTATCAATGCGCTTGCGGATAGCTTCAATCTTGCGCAAGGCGCTATCAATAAAGGACTGACCGCCAAAACCAGGGTTCACGCTCATGACCATGATGAGGTCAATATCGTCGATCACCCAGTCCAGCACATCCAGCGGGGCTGCCGGGTTAAACACCAGGCCGGGCTTGCAGCCTGCGCTGCGAATGGCCTGAATACTGCGATGCACATGGCCGCTGGCATCGGGGTGAAAGCTGATGATGTCCGCCCCGGCCTGGGCAAAGGCCTGCGCCAGTGCGTCCACTGGCTGCACCATCAGGTGCACGTCCATCGGCACGGCTTTGCCATCCAAGGTTTTGGCATGCTGCTTGATGGCCTGGCAAATCATCGGGCCAAAGGTCAGGTTGGGCACGTAATGGTTGTCCATCACGTCAAAGTGGATCCAGTCTGCGCCAGCGGCAATGACGTTTTTGACCTCCTCGCCCAGGCGGGCAAAGTCGGCGGCAAGAATGGAGGGGGCGATACGGTAGGTGGTGCTCATGGCTTGCATTTTCTCATTGCTGGGGCTGCCCGGCGGCGGCGCGGAACCGGGCTATTCGTTCTTCGTCTCCGGGGTGTGACGAAATGATGGAGATACCCAATGGGGTAGTTTTACTTTTACTTTTGCTTTTACTTTCCTGTTCGCTGCGCGCTGCCTGAAAAAACTTCACCATCACCAAAGGCGATATCTGATTGGCCTGCATGAACCGGATAGAGTGCGCGTCGGCCTCGCGCTCGGCCTCGCGGCTGTAGGCTGCGCCGCCCAGCAGCAGCGGTGCGGTGGTGATCAGCGTGCCGTAGTCGCCAAAGGCAATCGACATCAGGCCTTGCAATACACCCAGTTGCACCAGTTGGCGTATGCCGTGGCGCAGCGTAACGTGGCCTATCTCGTGGCCCATCACGCCCATCACCACCTCGTCGTCGTTGACCAGCTTGACCAGCTCGTCGGTCATCACCATGGTGCCGCCCGGCAGGGCAAAAGCGTTGGGGCCAATGGTGGACTTGCGAAACTCCAGCTCGTAGGCGGGTACGCCCTGCGGGTAGGCAGCCTGCATGGCGCTGGCAAAGCGTGTGCGCAGGCGTGTCTGCACGTCTACAGGCAATTGGCTGGGCAGCATCCAGCGGCCGTCGATTTGCGTCAGAGCGTTGCGACCCAAAGCCCGGTCCACCGACAGAGGCACCAGCGCCGCAATGCCACGCGCCGCTGCGGGTAAGCCCCATTGGTACAGGGCGGCGGAGATGACGGTGAGTACGACCAGCGCCACCAGCACGCCACGCCAACTTTGCTGCGCGCGCACCACCCAGCTCTCGGTCTGCGGCAAATGGGCTGCGGCCCAGGCATCGTAGACGGCTGCGTCGTCGGCATGCAACTGGCCGCCATCGGGCAGCGCAATAATGCGTGCACCACGGCGGGTGCGCTCCGGCCAGACAATGTCTTTGGTCGCTATTTTTTGCGTCAAATGGCCTTCTGGGCCAATAGATAATTGCGCAAGCAGCTGCGAAATAGATAGCAATGCAGGCTGCGCCTGGCTGCTACGCCCATCAAAGTAGCGCAGTGCAATGGCGGTGGGCACCTGATGGGGCTGGGTGCTCACATTCCAACATCCAGGCCAAACACATCGGCCGCCATATCGCCTGTTGCATCGTTTTCGCGCTTGCGCGCAGCGTCGGTCAGGGTGTTCAGGTCAATGCGTGACCGTAGTTGCACCGCCTCGATCTGCATGCGCTTGGTGGCCACGACCGCAAAGGGCCAGTACAGACCCAGCGTGACCATGATCAGCAGGTAATTTTTGAATTGCAAGCCCATGAACTTGCGGGCACTCAGATCACTTTTAAAACGAAAGTGGTGGCTGCCCGTGCGCGACCACAGCAGATTTTGCATGCGCGCCACAAAGAACGCTCTGGGCGCAATGTTGACACTGACGAGAAAGATAAAGAACAGGGGCAGCAGTGACAGCAGCGTCCAAAACATACCTCTGCCGCCGCCTTTTATGCCGCCCATAAACAATGCGGGCACCATCACGGCGATGGCGATGCCCATCAAGGTAGACAGCAGCAACACCACCAAAGCCGTCAAGCCAAACACCTTGTAGGTGTTCCACGCGCCGCTGCGGTATTCGCTTTGTAGCGAACCCCAGGCATAGTGGTTGTGCTGGTAGCGTTTGGTGCGCCAGAAAAAATACGGCATCAGGCAGGCAAAGACCAAGACAGCAAAACCGAAGGTGGCCGCAGCCGCAGTGCCCATCGCCTGTTTGGCCCCGGCACTCTCCGCACTGAAGCCCATCAGCACGCCAGGAATCAGCAGCAGCGCAATGGGTGGCACCAGGCAAAAATAGGGCTCCAGCAGCCCGGCATCGGCAAACCGAAATCGCATGCCGCGCCAACTGGTATTGGCCAGGCGAAACCGCATGGCCGCACGAAACAGCAGCGGCCACAGGGCCAGCAAAGCCACCAGCGCTACCGCACCCGCCATGGGCGCGATGCGCATGGCCTGCGAATACACCAGAAAAAACACCCCGACGATGGCTGTGCCACGCAGCATTTTTTTAGGCTCGCCATGAAAATCCAGCGCATCATCGTCAATGCGGGTGTTGCCATAAAAATATTTGAGCTTGCGCACCTTGGCCCACGGCAGGTAGATGCCCAAAGTCACCACGATCAGCAGCAGGTTGACGATCCAGATCCGAAAATACTCTGAACCCGTGGCCGTAAAACTCAGCGGATAGCTGTCGATAGAGGCCAGCGGCTGCGGCGCACTCAAGGGGCTATTGCCTTGTTGCAAAGGGACGGGCGGCGTGTTGGGAGAGGGGAGGTTCATGCAGTGCCTTCTTCGAGATAGGCCACAGTGTAGATGCAGTCAGCGGTTTTGTAATCAAATGTGCCATACTTTCTGTGGCGCATAAGCACAGATTCACAGGATGAATGCCCTAAAATGAATTAAGGCAACCTATTTAAGAAACAAGTTCTACTATGAAATTGATCGGCGCAGTAACCAGTCCTTATGCACGCAAAGTGCGTATCGTGATGGCGGAGAAAAAATTGGATTTCCAGTTTGTTGCGGAAGATGTCTGGTCTGCCAGTACGACCATCAGCGAATCTAATCCATTAGGCAAGGTGCCCTGCCTGGTCATGGAAGGCGGCGATGCGCTTTTTGATTCGCGGGTGATTGTGGAATATATAGACACCCTCTCTCCTGTGGGCAAACTCATTCCGTCCTCAGGCCGTGAGCGCGCCGAGGTGAAAACCTGGGAGGCACTGGCCGATGGTGTGCTGGATGCCGCTATTTTGGCGCGCCTGGAAGCCACCTGGCCTGGCCGCAACACCGAGCAACGCAGCCAAGCCTGGATAGACCGCCAGATGGGCAAGATCCACACCAGCCTGAAATCCATCAGCCAGGGACTGGGTGACAAAGCCTATTGCGCGGGCATTCACTTCAGCTTGGCCGACATTGCGGTGGGTTGCGTCTTGGGCTACCTGGACTTTCGCTTTCCCCAGATCAGTTGGCGCGCCCAATACCCTAACTTAGCCAAGTTGGATGAAAAGCTGGTGCTACGTCAGAGCTTTGTCGACACCCGACCCACTTGAGTAGCTTTATTGCGAGTCTGTCTGGCACCTGCCTTTCAACCCATAAAAATGCAGAAAAACTGCTACTAGGCTCATTATTAAAGCGCAGACAGCTACTAATTTAATAGCGTTACTGAGTCGTCTATGAACACCGTAGACATCGGATAACGCTGCCCCGCCAGGTAGTCGTCCATACAGCGCAGCAGCAGCGGGCTGCGGTGGCGCTCGGTGCTGGCGCGGATCTCGTCAGGGGTGAGCCAGAGGGTGCGCACGATGCCATCGTCCAGGCTGCGGCCCGCAATCTCGTCACCCACACTGCCACAAAACGCAAAACGCAGGTAAGTAACGTCTTCGGCAGCATGTATGCCCTGGGCATCCGCACGCGCAGGCCGCTGGAAGCGCGACAGATAAATGCCCACCAACGCGCAAGGGGTGAAGTGCCGCGTGGTCTCTTCCAGTGCTTCGCGCACACAGCCCGCTTGCGGGCTTTCGCCCCGCTCCAGGTGGCCAGCGGGGTTGTTCAGGCGCAGGCCTTCGGGGGTGTGCTCCTCGACCAATAAAAATTTACCATCCTGTTCGATGATCGCGGCGACGGTCACACTGGGTTTGAAGCGTTCGTTAAAAAGAGGTGTCATACATCCATTATGCAAAGCTATAAAGTGTTCTGACCTTAAGGGAGGCAAATCGGACTAAATTGGACGCTTAAAGCGCAAAATTTCGTGTAAGCTGTATGTCAACAAAATACAAATTTGGTTTGAGGAGACTCGTATGCGTATTGGCGTACCGGCTGAAATATGGCCAGGCGAAACCAGGGTGGCTGTCACCCCGGAAACGGCAAAAAAATTAACGGCCCAAGGCCACAGCATCATTGTGCAAAGCGGTGCGGGGGTTGCTGCCAGCGTGACCGACGCGGCCTACGAGGCGGCGGGCGCGCAGATCAGCGATGCCGCAGGAGCCTATGGCTGTGAGCTGGTGCTTAAAGTGCGTGCGCCTAGTGCGGCCGAGTTGCCGCAGCTCAAGTCGGGTACCACCTTGGTGGGCATGCTCAACCCGTTTGATGCCGAGGGCTTGCAGCGCTTGGCCGCAGCGGGCGTTACCGGCTTTGCCCTGGAGGCGGCGCCGCGCACCACGCGCGCGCAAAGCATGGACGTGTTGTCTTCGCAAGCCAATATCGCCGGCTACAAGGCGGTCATGATGGCAGCCGATAAATACCAACGCTTCTTCCCGATGCTGATGACAGCGGCGGGCACCGTCAAGGCCGCCCGCGTGGTCATCCTGGGCGTAGGCGTAGCGGGCTTGCAGGCGATTGCCACGGCCAAGCGCTTAGGCGCTGTGATCGAGGCATCCGATGTGCGCCCCAGTGTGAAAGAGCAGATCGAATCGCTCGGCGGCAAATTCATTGACGTGTCGTATGACACGCCGGAAGAAAAAGAAGCCGCTGTGGGCGTGGGCGGCTATGCCAAACCCATGCCGCCTAGCTGGCTGGCGCGCCAGGCGGTCGAGGTGGCCAAGCGCGTGTCGCAGGCCGACATTGTGATCTCCACCGCGCTCATCCCCGGTCGCGCTGCACCCACCTTGATTACCGAAGACATGGTCAAGTCCATGAAGCCCGGCTCGGTGATTGTGGACATCGCAGCAGGCAAGGGCCCAGGGGGGGTGGGCGGCAACTGTCCCTTGAGCGAGCCAGATAAAACCGTGGTTAAACACGGCGTGACGATTGTGGGCGACACCAACCTGCCCGCCCTGGTGGCCGCAGATGCCTCGGCCCTCTACGCCCGCAACGTGCTGGACTTCTTGAAGCTGATTTTGCCCAAAGATGGCGGGCTCAAAGTAGACATGGAAGACGACATCGTAGCTGCGTGTTTGATGACGCAGGGCGGCGAAGTGAAAAGAAAATGATCAATGCAAGGAGTTAATATGTGGCCAAAAATCTGCGTAGCTTTTTTTCTTAGCTTGTCACTCGCCGCTTATGCGCAGCCTGTTTCTGTCGGTCGTGCGCAAGTTACTTTTCCGCCAGGTCAATGGGTTGATTTGAAAAGCACCGACTCAGAAACGAAGTACAGCGGAGATCTGACCGGCTCCATTAAAGGGCAAATGAGGGCCTGGGGGGTTGTCAACGAGCAAGGTGTGTTGCAAGCAATTGTGCAAGTTCATTCGAGCGACGCAGTCGTCAGCAACGCCAACATGCAGTGGAATAAAGGATGCAAGCCGCAAAATTCTGAGTACGTCCATGACGGCACAAAGGGCAGCATCAGCGCATTGAATTGTTTGCGCGTGTGGCGGTCGGTAAAAGCCGAAGGCTGGCTTCAAAAACGCGATCCCAAGATGCTGGAGTCGATCAAAAGTAAAAATCTGCAGGCTATGCAAGAGTCTTTTCAGATATTGCAAGAGGTGGGACATAGCAACGGGAGTTTTTTATTCACTCGGGCCTTGATTTCGCACGAGCTCTTGAAAGACTATTCGTCGTCATCTGAGGGCACAAGCTTGGCAGGGCAACCCGGAGTTGCCTGGGGGCATGAGTTAGCCAAAGCCGCACAAAAAAGCGTTTTGTCATGGGGTGGCGCTTTTGAAATCCCCAAATTGTGAAAAAAATATATCTGTAAAAACTGAAGGCTAACATGGACATCGTATCCCCCACCATCCTCAACCTCATCATCTTCGTGCTGGCCATCTACGTGGGCTACCACGTCGTGTGGACCGTCACACCCGCACTGCACACGCCCTTGATGGCGGTGACCAATGCGATCTCGGCCATCGTCATCGTGGGTGCCATGCTGGCCGCGGCTTTGACCGAAACCACTTTAGGTAAAACGATGGGCGTGCTGGCCGTAGCGCTGGCGGCCGTCAATATCTTTGGCGGCTTCTTGGTCACGCGGCGCATGCTGGAGATGTTCAGGAAGAAAGACAAGAAGCTGCCCGCCAAGGCCGAAGGAGCGAAGCAATGAGCGCCGCACGGCCGCCCGAAGGCGCTCATGCCCCCGGAGGGGGGGTGCGCGAAGCACACGAAGTGGCAAGCCTGGGGGGGAGCCGATCATGAGCATGAACCTGGTCACGCTGCTGTACCTGGTTGCCAG
>JAYVJV010000024.1:0-2525 GCA_043769005.1 Polaromonas sp.
TTATTCCCTGACACTTCCGACCTTGACCGTGCTTTTGGGCGCGTGAATATTCGCCAGGTCTATGGCGTAGCGCACACCAGCGACACCGATACGCTGCTGGGGGCCCACACGATCATCACCGATGCGCCCGATGACCCGCTGGTGCACTGCACTTTGATGGCTGCCCCGGAGTGGGGTGCTAGGCGTGACGCTTACCGCGAGGCTATTGAGCGCTACCTAGTGAAGGGGGCGCAGTTGCTGTGTAAAGTGCTGGACACCCACTACACGGGCAGTTTGCTGCTGCGGTTGTACCAAGTGGATGGGGCAACTTTTCCGGCTGCGGGAGAGGCTATTGTGCTGCGCAACCCAAACGGGCAGGAGCAGTATGTGCGGGTGCTCAAAGTGACGGTTGCGCAAGCAACTTTCACCGAGAGCTTGGGTGGCGTGATAACGAGTTTTGTCGCCAACATTGCAACCTGTGAACTCGCGCAGGAGTTGGCGTTTGATGTTTTAGGCGCTGCGGCTACCAAAATCAGTGCGATCACGCTGGCTCGGGTCTACTCGACGACACCCGCTACGGGGGCAAAATTCTACGCCATAAAGCCATTGGCGTCAGCGGCAAGCGTGGGTGACGCTGCGGTGACTCTAGCCGGGGGCATCTACACCCCAATCATTCCCGCCGCCACCAGCGAGACCCCACTGATTGACCAAGTGCCGCACGGCGCACGCCGTGGGCTGTCGCGCACAGCCATCGCGGCAGTGACGCTACCGCCTGTAAACCTTATTTTGCAACCTGGCGCGGTGTTGTTCACCACGGGGCCCGTAGAGCCCGGTTCAGCTTCATTTAGCGCAGGCGCTACGGCATTTAGCGATGATGGCGCGGGGGCGCTGCGCCAGGGCGCAACCAGTGTGGGGACGGTAGACTATGCAGCGGGGAAAATAGAAATCAGTGCTGGCGCACCGACCTACGGGGCTGCGACCGTTGCGCTGTCATACCGCCCCGCCACTATAAGCAACAGCCCTCAGCGCAGCGACAGCATGCCCATTACGCTGGCGAATGTGGGCCGAAGTTTTGTGTACCAGTTTGCACCCGCGCCTGCGCCAGGCAGCTTTGCATTGAGCTTTATGGCGCAGGGGCGCTGGTACGATTTGCTGGACAACGGCAATGGGCAAATTCGCGGGGCCGACAACAGCTACGGGAGCGGAACGATTAGCTACGCCACAGGCTCAGCGGCGTTTACGTTAGGGGCGATACCTGACGTTGGCAGTGACCTGATTTACAGTTGGGGTGACGGGGCGAGCGCTGTAGCGCCGTTGACCGCAGGCTTGCCAGTGCGTGCGTATGTGGATATTGATCTGGGGCCTTACGCATACAACAGCGATTACGCATTTAGCTGGTCTCGCGGGGCAATTACTTACGCCGCCATTTTTCATTTTTCAAGCGGGCTTTGGACGGGTGACGCGACGGGCGCGGTTCCGCATTACGACCGTGATGCTGCGACTTGGCGGGTGCGCTTTGAGCCAAGCACTTTGCCAGACAGCGACATTCTTGTGGCAAGTACCAAGACCAACCTCACCAGCACGGCTGTGACGGGCGGGGCTGGCGGCAACTACACCCTGACAAACACGCCGGTGCAAAAGCGCAGTGTAAGTTTTACAGCTATAGCAGCGCCTGCGCCAGGCATCGTGTTGTATGGAGGGCTAACAACCTTGATCATCACCGACAACGGGGATGGTGTGTTGTACGACGCTCACAGCGGAGCTTCAGTGGGTACGGTAAATTACAGTACAGGCGCGCTGGTGCTGTTGGGCAGCCATTTGCGCGATGTGCAGGAACTAGTGGTCGCGTCATATGTGGCCAGCAGCGGTAACACTTTGTACTACGACAATTTGATTACGCGAATTGCGCAAAGCGTGGCTATAAATAACACCACGGCGGCGAGTTTTACATACGTGGTCGAAGGCGCAACCAGCACCGCATCAGCCGTGGCTGCGCCCAGCTTTCGTATAGACGTGCCCACCCCCGCGCCCAAAGAATTGAACTCGGGCAGTTTGCTATTTAGCTTTGCTGGCGACCTCTATAGCGCTGCGGGCGGCGTGTTGCGCAAGGGGTGGAGCGCAGCCACCGGAGTTGCTGCGGTGGCCAATGCCGGCGTGGTGAGCAGCTCGGGTTCTGTAACTATTAGCAGCGCACCTTCAGGTGCTGCCAATACGGTAGTTTGGTACAACGCAGCGCTCGCAGCCACCTCGGGGTATGTGTCGCGCGGCGTATTCAGGCTGGCCTCGGCCCCGATTAAAGTTGGAAACTTCCAGATGCGTGCAGGCTCCAGTGTGGCGAGTGGCGATAACGCGGGGGTGCTCAGTGGGGGCGGCGTGACAGGCACGGTAGATTATTCGCGAGGCATTGTGCGCTGGAACCGGAACTACTCGGCGGGCACGGGGCTCGCAGGCTGGTTTACTGCGGCGCTGCCTTCCGGCGCAATTGGGGGCGCGGCAATATCGTTCGCGCAAGTGCCAGGCTACATTGCCCCGGTGAGCGCCTCGGG
>JAYVJV010000025.1:0-7271 GCA_043769005.1 Polaromonas sp.
CGCCAACGCCAACGCCAACGCCAACGCCAACGCCAACGCCAACGCCAACGCCAACGCCAACGCCAACGCCAACGCCAACGCCAACGCCAACGCCCGCTGGGGCCAATGTTGTTGTCAGCGGCATACTCACCTACGACTCGGTACCCAATAGCGCCACCAATGGGGCCTTGAACTACGCGGCCGTATCCCAAAAGCCCTTGCGTGGCATTACGGTGCAAGCCATCAGCGGCAATACTGTGCTGGCCAGTACCCAGACGACCGAGCTGGGCGCTTACGCGTTAACACTGCCGCAAAACGCCAGCTATGCAGTGCGAGTGCGTGCTGAGCTGCTCAAGAGTAGTGGCCCCGTCATCTGGAATGTGAGTGCTAAAGACAATACCAGTGGTGATGCGTTGTGGACGCTGGAAACTGTCCCCCAATCGAGTGGCACGGCAGACGCCACCCGCTCATTCAATATACCCAGTGGCTGGAACGGTACCAGCTATGCCAGCAGCCGATCGGCCGGCCCCTTCGCTATTTTGGACACCATTTACACGGGCATGAAGCTGGTGACCACAGCGCAACCCACCGTCACATTTCCACCCTTAACAGTCTTTTGGAGCCCGAATAACCGACCAGCCGGGGGCGATCTGACCGTTGGCGACATTGGGACTTCGTTTTTTACCTTCCGTTTCATTTCGTCTGGAACGACTACCACCGTAACCCGTTCCATGTATATCCTGGGTAAGGCCGATGAGGATACCGACGAGTACGACAGTGCCGTGATTGCCCACGAGTACGGGCACTATTTGCAAAGTGCGTTTTCCACCAACCATTCTTTGGGCGGGCCGCACGGTAGCCGCGACAAGCTGGATAAAACGCTGGCTTTTGGCGAGGGTTTTGGCAATGCCTGGTCCAGTATGTCGCGCAACGACCCGCTGTACTCCGACAGCCAGGGACCGGGCCAGCGCTTGGCGGGTTTCTTTGATGTGCGCCGAGCGGCTTTTAACCCCGGCTGGTACAGCGAAGACTCGGTGCAATCGATTTTGTACCAATTCTTTGTCAGCAGTGGTATTGCGCCCATCTGGGCAAGCCTGACGGGGCCGATGAAAAATACCCAGGACGCATTGGCTTCCATCTTCAGTTTTGCGGCGGGTGTGCGTAGCAACGCCAGTGCTTCGGTGACAAGCGCCCTCAATGCACTGATGAACGCCCAAAACATCTTCGGGACGGATCAATGGGGTGCGGATGAAACCAATAATGGCGGTAGCTCCGTGACCCTGCCTGTCTATTCGCAATTGAGCCTGGGCGTGCCCGCACAGGCTTGTTTGGACTATAGCTTCCAGGAGCCTAACGCGCAGTCCCCCAACAAGCTTGGCGCAACCAAGTATTTCCGCATCAATTTAGCATCGGCAGGATCCCGCACGATCACGGCCAACTTTTCTAGTGGACGAGATATTGATTTTGTGGTGTACCAAAAAGGCGCTGTAATCCGCCAAGCGCTAGGTTGTTCGCCTACCTCGGAAACTCTGCCAGATCCAAACCCTGTTCGATGCAGTCCTTCCGATCCTCTACCTTCAGCAGGCCAACCACTCAATCTCTCAGCCGGTGAGGTGGTGATCCGTCTCTGGGATGCCAACACCAGCTCGGCTCCTTCGCTGACGAATTGCGCTACCCTCACCGTTAACTAACACCATTTCCAAAAGAACAGAAAGATCACACCATGAAAAAACTCACTTGTGTAATTGGTTTGTTGGCAGCATCAGCTCTGGTAGCAACCCCAGCTCTGGCGACCGTGTTGCAATTGGATGCCTCTGGACGCACCGTGAAGGGTGCCGGTAAGGCGGGCAAAAATGGTTTTATCACCATGAACACCCAAAAGAGTGGCTCCGGGGTCAGCCTGGCCTACCGTATTGATGGCACGCCCAGTCTTGGCAGTCCGTTGACGATCTTGATTCAAATGTCCAGCACGGCGGATGCGCAACTGGTGCTACGTGCTCCGCAGGGCCTGAGGCTGCTACAAGCAGACCAGTTGCTACAGTCTTATGCAGGCCAGGTGGCCGAGCATAGCGTGACAGTAGTGCCAGATGTGCAAGGCCGCCACTACATCAGTGTGTTCTCCTTTGCCCATGGCCGCCCCAGTGCTACGTCCATCCCGGTTCAGGTGGGGCGTGGTACGGTAGAGCTCAAATCGGGTGGCACGGTCAAAGTCACTCCCTCGGGCGAGCGGATTATCTCGGTACCGCTCAACTGAGCCAGCAAGCGGGGGTGAAAGCGGTGCAAGGTGGGCATGGCAATTGCCTTGCAGGCTTAGGCCTTAGGTAAGAACTTCACACCCGTCAGGCCTTGGTAGTCCACATCCTGCGTCCAGAGCCTGGCATTAAACTCGCGGGCAATGCTGTACATCACGGCATCCGCCATAGCCAGTTTGTGCGTTTGTGCGGCCTCTGACGCGGCGATGGCGCGGGCATCGGTGAGGTCTACCACCTTGCCTCTGCGCATCACGTCCAGGCAGGCATCGCGGCTGGCGGCAGTGGTGCTTCGGCTTAGAAATCGGTGCACTTCAAACAACGATAGGGCAGGCACGATCAATTCGTTGCTTTTCTCAATCGCCGCCGCAAAGTTGTTCGCTCGTGGCGAGTCTAAAAAATACTCAATCCAGCCCGATGAATCTACGACGTTCATTTAGAAACGATCCGCCTCTTTGGGAATGGTGGTGTCAATATTGCCCAGATGGCGCAATATGCCACGGTAGGCGCTGACAGGCAGCTGCGGCGTAAGCGTGGTCTTCTTCCCATCGTAGGTGAACTTCACTTTCGAGCCTTCCACCAAACCCAGCTTGGCGCGCAGCGCGGCGGGTAGGGTGATTTGCCCTTTACTGGAAAGGGTGGCTTCGACTTCTAATACTGCGGACATGGCTTACTCCTTTGTGTGCTATGAGGTAAGTATGCAGCACAAGTAAGGCGTTGTCAATCGCCTTACATCTTGTTGAAGTTGGAAGTTTCAATGAATCCGCATACCCGGCTGCGCACCCGGCCAGGGGGTAAGGATGTAAATACCGGGGTGCGCCTTCTCGTCGCCATGGCTGGCGGCCAGCACCATGCCCTCGCTCAGGCCAAACTTCATCTTGCGCGGGGCTAGGTTGGCCACCATCACGGTGAGCAGGCCGACCAGTTGCTCAGGCTGGTAGGCGCTGGCGATGCCGCTGAACACGTTGCGCGTGGTCGGCTTGCCATCGGCATCGGTCTCGCCCACATCCAGCGTCAGGCGCAGCAGCTTGGTGGAGCCCTCTACGGCTTCGCAGTTGACGATTTTGGCGATGCGCAGGTCGATCTTTGCAAAGTCGTCAATGTTGATGGTCGGCGCAAGTGCCTCACCACCGGGATGCATGGCTCCTTCTCCCGCCCCGGGAGAGGGCTGGGGTGAGGGCTTGGCGGTAGGCGCTACAGTTTGAATAGCTGCTTGCGCTACTCCCTGCTGGTCCGGAGCCTCAAACAGTGCTTCAAGCTGCTTGGGATCCACGCGCTGCATCAAATGCTTGTACTCGCCAATCACATGGCCCGCACCCAGCAGTTTGGTGCCGTCAGCAAAGGTCAGCGGCGCAATTTTCAAGAAGTTTTCCACCTGCGCAGCCAGACTAGGCATGACAGGTTTCAGGCAAATAGTCAGCAGGCGAAACGCCTCTACGCAAGTGGTGCACACCTCTTGCAGTCGCGCGTCCTGGCCTTCCTTTTTTGCCAGCTCCCAGGGCTTGTTTTGATCGACATATTCGTTCACGCGATCGGCCAGTTGCATGGTGTCGCGCAGTGCTTTGGCAAAGTCGCGCTCTTCCAGCAGTTGCTGTATGCTACTAATTTGTGAGCTTATTACGCCCGTCAATGCTAGCGAATCGTCTGAAATGGCACCCAGCTTGCCGCCAAAGCGCTTGGCAATAAAGCCTGCTGCGCGGGAGGCGATGTTGATGTATTTGCCCACCAGGTCGCTATTGACCCGCAGCTGAAAATCCTGCGCAATAAAGTCGATATCCTCATTGCGACCGTTCAGCTTGGTGGCGATGTAGTAACGCAGCCATTCGGCATTCATGCCCAGCGACAGGTATTTGAGGGGGTCAATGCCCGTACCCCGGCTCTTGCTCATCTTCTCGCCGTTGACCGTCAAATGCCCATGCACAAACACATTGGTGGGCGTTTTGCGGCCACTAAAGTGCAGCATGGCGGGCCAGAACAGGGTGTGGAAGGTGATGATGTCTTTGCCGATGAAGTGGTATTGCTCCAGCAGCGGGTTGGCCATATAGGCTGCGTAGTCGACACCGCGTTTGTCCAGCAGGTTTTTAAGCGATGCCAGATAGCCCACGGGCGCATCCAGCCAGACATAGAAATATTTGCCCGGCGCGTCTGGGATCTCGATGCCAAAGTAGGGCGCATCTCTAGAGATGTCCCAGTCACCCAGGCCTTCGCTGGTGCTGCCGTCCGGGTTGGTGCGCACGCTGAACCATTCTTTCACCTTGTTGGCTACCTCTGCTTGCAGGCGGGGCTTGCCGTTTTCGCCTGCGCCCTGCGTCCACTTTTCTAAAAACTCTGCGCAACGCGGATCCGACAGGGTAAAGAAGAAGTGCTCCGAGCTTTTCAGCACCGGCGTGGCTCCGCTGAAGGTGGAGTAGGGGTTGACCAGATCGGTGGGCGCATACACCGCGCCGCATACCTCGCAGTTGTCGCCATACTGGTCTTTGGCACCGCATTTGGGGCATTGGCCCTTGATAAAGCGGTCGGCCAGAAAGATGCCTTTTTCGGGGTCAAAAAACTGCTCTACGCTTTTGCTTTGAATCAGACCGACTTTTTTCAAGTCCAGGTAAATCTGCTTGGCCAGCGCATGGTTCTCAGGCGCGTCGGTGCGGTGCCAGTTGTCAAAACCGATGTGAAAGCCGTCCAGGTACTGCTTGCGCCCAGCGGCTATCTCGCCGACAAAGGCCTGCGGCGTAACGCCCTTGTTTTGCGCCGCAATCATGATAGCCGCGCCGTGCGCATCGTCGGCACAGACAAAATCCACGCTGTTCCCGCTCATCCGCTGCGCCCGCACCCAGATATCGGCCTGGATGTATTCCATGATGTGGCCGATATGGAAGTTGCCATTGGCGTAGGGCAGGGCGGTGGTGACGAAGAGTTTGCGCGGTGCAGTCATGGCGTGGGGCGTGGTGAATTATGAGAATTTTTATACGGGTAAGCACGTATTTTAGAAGGCAAAGCTACACTCAGGGGTTAGCCCCGTTTTGCGGGCTTGGATTTACCTAGTTTTTTAAGCAACCCCATGGCCACCAATGACGACATTCTCGCGGCGCTCAAAGCCGTGATCGACCCGAATACGGGCAAAGATTTTGTATCCACCAAATCGGTGAAAAACCTCACGGTATCAGAGGGCGATGTGGCCTTTGATGTCGAGCTGGGCTACCCCGCCAAGAGCCAGATCCCCGGCTTTCGCAAAGCGCTGATAGCCGCGGCCAAAGGCGTGCCCGGCGTAGAAAATGTGTCGTGCAACGTCACCATGAAAATTACCGCCCATGCCGCCCAGCGCGGCGTGGCGCTGATGCCGACGGTAAAAAACATCGTCGCCGTGGCCTCGGGCAAGGGCGGGGTGGGCAAAAGCACCACCGCCGTCAACCTGGCCCTGGCCCTGGCTGCCGAGGGTGCCAAGGTAGGCCTGCTGGATGCCGATATTTACGGCCCCAGCCAGCCGATGATGATGGGCATCGAAGGCCGCCCCGAGAGCGAGGACGGCCAAACCATGGAAGCCATGGAAAATTACGGCGTGCAGGTGATGTCCATCGGTTTTTTGGTGGCGCAAGACGAAGCCATGGTCTGGCGCGGCCCCATGGCCACCCAGGCGCTGGAGCAACTGATTCGCCAGACCAACTGGAAAGACCTGGACTATTTGATCGTCGATATGCCGCCGGGCACCGGCGACATCCAGCTGACGCTGAGCCAGCGCGTGCCCATGACCGGCGCAGTCATCGTCACCACCCCGCAAGACATCGCCCTGCTGGATGCCAAAAAAGGCATCAAGATGTTTGAGAAAGTCGGCGTGCCGATTTTAGGTATCGTCGAAAACATGGCTGTGCATGTGTGCACGAAATGCGGCCACACCGAACACATCTTTGGCGAAGACGGTGGCAAAAAAATGGCGGCCGAGTACAACATGGAGTACCTGGGCGCACTGCCGCTGGACATGCAAATTCGCCTGCAGGCCGACAACGGCAGGCCTACCGTGGTGTCTGACCCGGACGGCAAAGTGGCTGGTATTTACAAAGCCATTGCGCGCCAGGTGGCGATCAAGATTGCGGCGAAGGCGAAAGACTTTTCCAGCAAGTTTCCTAGTATCAAGATTTCTAAAGATACTTGATACGCGTAGGGAGAAGAGGGGGAGTTTTTGAACGCAGAGGGCGCGAAGGTTTCGCAAAGGGCGCAAAAAAGAAAATACAAAAATAAAACCAAAAAGAAAATTCATATTGAAAATTTGACGTAGATTAAAAATGGGTTGAATTTTAATTTTTTAATTTTTAATTTTCTTTTTTTCTTTTACCTTTCTTTTGTCTTCTTTCTCCCCCTTCTGCGCTCTCAGCGAAACCTTCGCGCCCTCTGCGTTCAAAAAATCCCCCTTTCCCCCAAGCCTGTGAGAACCAATAGACCATGAAAACCAAAGCCGCCGTAGCCTGGAAAGCAGGCCAGCCCCTCACCATTGAAACCGTAGACCTGCAAGGCCCCAAGTTTGGTGAGGTGCTGGTCGAGATCAAAGCCACCGGCATTTGCCATACCGACTACTACACCTTGAGCGGGGCCGACCCCGAAGGCATCTTCCCGGCCATCCTGGGTCACGAAGGCGCGGGCATTGTGGTGGACGTGGGGCCTGGTGTGACGACCTTGCAAAAGGGCGACCATGTCATTCCGCTGTACACGCCCGAATGCCGCACCTGCAAGTTTTGCCTGTCCCGCAAAACCAATCTTTGCCAGCTGATTCGCGGCACCCAGGGCAAGGGCCTCATGCCAGACGCTACCAGCCGCTTCAGCCTGGACGGTAAGCCGATTTTTCACTACATGGGCACGTCAACGTTCAGCAACTACACCGTGGCACCCGAGATTTCGCTGGCCAAGATTCGCAAAGACGCGCCGTTTGACAAGGTCTGCTACATCGGCTGCGGAGTCACCACCGGCATTGGTGCCGTGCTGTTTACCGCCAAGGTCGAGGCCGGTGCCAACGTGGTGGTGTTTGGCCTGGGCGGCATTGGCCTGAACGTGATTCAG
>JAYVJV010000026.1:0-21906 GCA_043769005.1 Polaromonas sp.
GCCACTGCCCACTGGTTGGCAGCAAAAGCTGTGCAATAGTTTGCCAGAGCATCCCTTAGCGGGATGGGCTGCAAGCTAGAGGACAGCAGACAAGTTTTCGGCCAGCGCAAGCTGGCCCGTGTAGGGGAGTCGCCAAGCTGGTTAAGGCACTGGATTTTGATTCCAGCATGCGAAGGTTCGAACCCTTCTTCCCCTGCCAAATTTTTGTTGAAATCTCTCTCATCTCATCACCCATCATGAGCGCATTGCACCCTGATTTCATGGTTTTTACCGGCAATGCCAACCCGGTGATGGCGCAAGAGATTGCCGCCCACCTGGACATCCAGCTGGGCGCGGCCAGCGTAGGCCGCTTCTCAGACGGCGAAGTCACCGTCGAGATCAACCAAAACGTGCGCGCCCGCGACGTGTTTGTCGTGCAGTCCACCTGCGCACCCACCAACGACAACCTGATGGAGCTGCTGGTCATGGTCGACGCGCTGCGCCGCTCGTCCGCCGAGCGCATCAGCGCCGTCATCCCCTACTTTGGCTACGCCCGCCAGGACCGCCGCCCGCGCTCCAGCCGCGTGCCCATCTCGGCCAAAGTGGTAGCCAACCTGCTGCAAACCGTGGGCGTGTCGCACATCCTCACCATGGACCTGCATGCCGACCAGATCCAGGGCTTTTTTGACATCCCGGTCGACAACATCTACGCCTCGCCCGTCCTGCTTAACGACCTGCGCCGCCAAAAATACGAAGACCTCATTGTGGTCTCGCCCGACGTAGGCGGCGTGGTGCGCGCCCGCGCCCTGGCCAAGCAGCTGGGCTGCGACCTGGCCATCATCGACAAGCGCCGCCCCAAGGCCAATGTGTCTGAGGTGATGCACGTCATTGGCGAGATCGATGGGCGCAACTGCGTCATCATGGACGACATGATCGACACCGCAGGCACCCTGGTCAAGGCCGCAGAGGTACTGAAAGAGCGCGGCGCTAAAAAGGTGTACGCCTACTGCACCCATGCGGTGTTCAGCGGCCCGGCCATCGAGCGCATCGCCAAGGGCAGCGCACTCGACGAAGTGGTCATTACCAACACCATTCCCCTGTCGGAAGGTGCCAAGGCCTGCAACAAAATCCGCCAGCTCTCGGTAGCCCCCCTGATCGCCGAGACAATCACCCGCATCGCCAAAGGCGAGTCCGTGATGAGTTTATTTTCAGAGCAAGACGAGCTTTTTTAAAGACCGCCTACGCTCTGATCAAACGGCCCGCTGGTGCCGCAAACCAGCACACAGCACTGCCCGATTACGTCAACCATATGGTCTGCCATATAGCCAACGAAAACGGGGAGTTTTTTAAATCGAGGCAACACTGGTCGCGGTGTGCTTCTCTAGGAGTTTTTATGAAATTTGTCGCTTTTGAGCGCACCAAGCATGGTACGGGTGCGAGCCGCCGTCTACGCGTTACGGGTAAAACCCCGGCTATCGTTTACGGTGGTACCACCCCTCCCCAACAGGTCGAGCTCGACCACAACGCCCTGTGGCACGCGCTAAAGAAGGAAGCTTTCCACGCCACCGTGCTCGACATGGAAGTGGCGGGCAAAGAGTCTAAAGTGCTGCTGCGCAATGTGCAGTACCACCCCTACAAACAGCAAGTGCTGCACCTGGACTTCCAGCGCGTCGATGCCAACACCAAGCTGTCCATGAAGGTGCCATTGCACTTCAAGGGCGAGGCCGAGTCACAAGCCGTCAAGACCGACAACTGCGTGCTCAACCACGTAGCCAACGAACTGAGCGTCGTGTGCTTGCCCGCCGACCTGCCCGAGTTCATCGAAGTCGACCTGTCTGGCTTGAAAAAAGGCACCTCTTTGCACGTCAACGACATTACCCTGCCCAAGGGTGTGAAGGTGGTCACCAAAGGCAAGGTCAACCCCGTCATCGTCTCGGTGGTAGCCGTAGCCGGTGCTGAAGAAGCCCCCGCCGCTGGTGCCGCTCCCGCTGCCGATGCCAAAGGTGGCAAAGCAGCTCCTAAAGCCGATGCCAAGGCAGCCGATGCCAAGGCTGACCCCAAAGCCGCTGCGGCCAAAACTCCTGCTGCCAAGGCACCTGCCAAGAAGTAAGAGTAAGCCCCGCTGGCCTTGCAGTAGGCTACAGCCCTTCAAAAAACCACCTTCGGGTGGTTTTTTTTCGCCTTCTTACCCATGAAATACGCTTGTAGCCCAATAAATACTAGCGTAAGCAGCTACTAAATACATAGCGTGTTTTTAGGCCAAGCACCGCACCAATGCAGCCGCTCTCCTGAGCATCCCTGCGCTTTCACAGGCAAGTTTTGGCAACTATTTCACCAAATCGGCGTAACTAGTGCCCGGTTGTAAACGCTGTAAATTTTTAAAGTACAGGCATCTCATCAGTTTTAGCGAGCATGCCATGACCCCACAACTTACCCACCCCTTGCACGCAGACGATCTCATTGCCTGCGCCCTGGACGAGTTGGCCAGCGGAGTGATGATCATCGATGCCGACGGCCGCATCCTGCACAGCAACCTGGCCGCCCGCAGCGTGCTCTCGCGCGGCGACTGCGTGGCTGTAGACGATGGCATGCTCAGCGCCATCCACGTAAGCGATGCCCGCGCCCTGGCCGACGCGCTGGCCAAGGCCACCCAAGGCAAACGCAGCATGATTGCCCTGGGCACGCTGTCGCGCACCACCGTCGCCGTAGTGCCGCTGGCGCGCCACCTCAGACCGAGTGGCACAGGCGGCGCAACCGACACCAGCGCCCCAGCCGGCCCGCTGCGCTTTGCCCTGATGTTCTCGCGCCTGGGCGTGTGCGAGAGCCTAATGCTCAGCTTTTTCAGCCGCGCCCACCAGCTCACCGCCTGCGAAGAAACCATCCTTGGCCTGATGTGCACCGGCCTGACCGCCCCCGAGATGGCCGCGCAGCTCAAGGTAGCCCAATCCACTGTGCGCACCCATGTACGCAGCATCTGCGCCAAAACCCACAGCCACAGCATCCGCGAAGTCGTCAAGCGCCTGGCCGTGTTGCCGCCCTTGATGGCAGCGGTGCTGCCATGCAGCGCGGAGCTGGTGGTTTAGTGGTCATTTCAGGCTGTAGCCCAATAAATACTAGCGTAAGCAGCTACTAAAAATATAGCAAATGCATCCCATAATTCGGGTAACTCCGTAGTAAATTTCTTCAAATGCTCATCAGATGTGAGGATGCGCAAAATTTTGCAAATACATATTCTCACCCCATCCTCATCAGGACAGCTTTCCTTTCACTACTTTCATAGGAGAATTTCATGAAAACTCATCTCAAAAGAGCCGCGCTGCTCATAGCCGGCTTCAGTCTCGCGGGCCTCATTGGCTGCGGCGGCGGTGGTAGCAGTGGAGATCTGACGCCACCACCGGGCAACCCCGCCCCACCCGTCGCCACCACCACCGACGTAGAAACCCTCGTGATCGACGGTGCCATCAAAGATGCCACGGTCTGCATGGACAAAAACGGCAACGGCCAGTGTGACCCGGGCGAGACGCAGGGTAAGACCAATGCCGCTGGCAAAATTACCCTGGCCATACCCAATGCCGATGTAGGCAAATTCCCCTTACTTGCAATGGTAGGTACCGATGCGGTCGATGCCGACAACGGCCCCGTCACCGTGGCCTACACCATGGTTGCGCCAGCGTCTCGCAGCGCAGTGATCAGCCCGCTGACCACCTTGGTACAAGAGACTATTGTCACTACCGGAGTGACACCCGCACAGGCAGAGGCTGCCGTGCAGTCCTCCACAGGCATTACCGCCTCGCTGTTTGCTGATTTCACTACAGCGCCCGCCCCTACCGACGGCAGCCCCAGCGCCAAAGTCGTAGCGCGTATGGTCGTGGTCAGTACCCAAGCGCAGTTAAGCAGCTTGACCAGCGCCGTAGGCACCATGGCCATGGACGGCACGGTCATTACCCAAGCCGACGTTAACCGCGCTGTCAACCAGCGGGTGCTCCAAGTGCTGCCCAACGTGGTTGCAGCCATCAGCGCCCCCGCCAACGCAAGCCTCACGGGCCCTGCGCTAGAGGCTGCTGTAGTCAGCAACGTGAGCAGCTCGCTGCTCACTACAGCCTCATTGCCTACCTTGGTTGCCATTTCCAACCAAAACACCGCTGCTGCAACAGCTACCAGCACGGGCACACAGACGGCCGCGACTCCGGTAGCATTTGTTCAATTCGTCAGCATGAACTTTACCAATGCAACCAATTGGGTTGCGCGTGTATTCACAGGAACTGCTGCGGATAACACACCCGCTGTCAACGGTAATATTAAGTTTTTTGACCGCAGATTCCGTAGCAACACGGGTGCGATCGCAGCTTGGAACTTTGGAGGCAACCCCCAAGACCAAGCGATTCTGCATTACACAGGCAGCGCCTGGGAATCCTGTGGGCTCAATTTTGAAAGTACCGCTACTGTGCGCGATGCCCTGGGCAACAACACCAGTAACTTCTGCAACAACTACAGCACAAGCAAGAGCAACCGTACAACGTTTGACGTTGCAGGCAAAACCATAGCACAGGTGTATGACGATGCGCGCGCAGCAGGCTTTACCAACCTGACGATTGCCAACAGCGCAACCGCTTTGGGCAGCGCCACCTTCCCTGCGGGCTCGAGCGTGTTTTACCAAACCACAACGCCATTAACTACTGCGATTGCCTACCAGCCAGGTACCGGAACCGAGCTAAAGCAGTATAGTGCAGCCCTGCAAGCAGGTGGCGTAGCTAGCACGCAAGCTGCGGGTGTGGGGTGCAACTCCACTGAATTTAACGTAGCGGCTACGTTGCAGACCACCTCGCTGGAGATGATGGTTGCCGCATTCAAAGGCGTTCCGTGCACCTATACGGGTGCCAATCCACCCAGCTTTGTCTCTAACGGCACGACTTTTACCTCTCCAGAGGTCAGAAACGAGGCATGGGGCATTGCAGCTATAGGCCTTGGCATTGAACCCGCAGCTACAGGTTCGCCTACGGCGTTTTTTACAGGTGCCACCAGGGTTCGCGTCGCATTTACCGGTTCGGGCACCAACCCTATCACCTACTACGCCTGCAAAGTGCGCGCGAGCAACAACTCTACACGCAACTGCGACGTGATTGGAACCGGCAGCTACACCATTGCCACTTTAGGTGATGCCCGTGTCATGACCCTGAGCAACCCGCCTGCACAGGCTGCTACATCCACCTTTAACCGGGTATTTGTAGAGCGCAACGGCAAAGTGTATTTTGGCTTTCAAGACAAACTAACGCCCAGCAGCACAGTTCGTCTGAACACTCCTGCCACAAGTGCCTTACTTGCCCAGCTAGGCCTACCCACTGTGAACCCTGATGTACCTCTTGCACTGACAGCGGCATCCTACCAAGGCACTTGGAACGTGCGTGGTACAACACAAACTACGGGCGGTGGACTCAATCTGCTTATTGGAGCCAATGGCATCAATACCTGCCAGGACGGTGAGACCTTTGCCAACAAACCATGCGCACTCACCATCAGTAACCTTGCCACAGGCACTTTCACCGCCAACTTGACCGATGGCACCGTGGCGCTCACAGGCACGCTCAACTTCATCACTGGATTTGCAGCGGGCACCTTCACCGACACCACGTCAACGCCGCCGTCAGGTAACTTTGCTGGCGCACGTCGCTAAGGCCAGCATGAGTCACGCCTAGCTATGAGTCTGGGCCGCGCAGTCTGTAATCTGCGCCCACTCAAGCATCAAAGCTGTGCAGAGATTGTCTCTGCACAGCTTTTTTTCGTCCTGCAAGTCTCTGCGATTAATATCTTTTCAGGAGCTGCTTACGCCCGTATTTATTGGCCTACAGCTTGTTTTAGCACCATAAAACACCTTGAATCAACGGGTCAGCCCACCGCCTGGCCAATTCCCACGCCCAGTACCCATCTACCCCAGTCGGCATAATGCAGCCATGCCGCCCAGCTCCACTGCCCAACCCAAAACCCTCAGCCACAGCATCGCCGCCCTGGCCGAGGCGGGTACGCAGCGCAGCTACAAAAAGGGGGCCATCATCCTGAGCGAGGGTGATACGGGCGACACCCTGCATGTACTGCTCTCGGGCAGCGTGCGGGTGTACGGCACCGACGGCCAGGGCCGCGAGGTAACCTACGGCACCATCACCGCGCCCGACTACTTTGGCGAAATGTCGCTAGACGGCGGCCCGCGCTCGGCCAGCATCGAGGCCACCAGCGCCTGCACCTGCAGCGTGCTGACGCAAAAGCGCGTCAAGGATTTGCTGTCCACCAGCCCCGAGCTGGCCTACGAGCTGATATGTAAAATCACCACCCGCGCCCGCACCGCCACCGCCACCGTGCGCAGCATGGCCCTGCTGGATGCCTATGGCCGCTTGGTGCAAGTACTGCAAGAGATAGCCGAGCCCGCCGCAGCCGAAGGCGAACTCCAAGGCCAACGCAAAATCCCAGCCCGCACCACCCACGCCCAACTCGCCCAGCGCATAGGCACCAGCCGCGAGATGGTGAGCAAGCTGCTGCGCGACCTGGAAAAAGGCGGCTACATGCGCACTGAGGGGCGGGTAATGTGGGTGGTGAAGAAGCTGCCAGAGCGGTGGTAGGGCTACGCCGTCCCACGGCGGGCATTAAACCCCGTCGCGCAGCCTGGTCAACACCGATTTGTCCAAGATGTCTTTTTCCCGGTAATCGGTTTTGGTTTTTAGCAAACCATTAATGTTGAGTAGATTGACCGTAACGCCTTGCACGTCCAGCTCGACCATACAGTCGTGCAACCCATCAAAGGTGTGGCCATTAGCTGCAAACAGCAGGTCTAGCAGCAGGTCGTCCGCTACGCGGATGTGTTCTACCTCTGCGTCTGCAGACGATGGCAAAAAACTCAATGCGCGAATAATTTTATCGCCATTGGCGCGGCTAGGCTTGAGCAACACGTCCACATCCTCAGTGGCGCGCATAAAACCATTCAGGCGAACCGCCTGCCCATCGACCAGCACATACTGCACGCCCTCTTCTTGAAAACGCCGCAGCAACTGCAAGAACAAATCACTGTGCGGGATGGCAGGCACGCTGATAGACGATGTATCTCAAACCGCCGTTCGGCGATTAATCTTGGCTGCCTGCGCCAGTTGGCGCTCAAAATCCATCTGGTTCATCTGCGCATGCGTAAGCCGCCACACCCCGCGCGAATGCGGCGTGGTAGCACCGCGCAGCATGGCATCCAGTACCTTGCCGCGCTGTCACGCCTTTTGCGGATCAAGCTCGATATCGCTGCGATTTTGCGTGCCTATGATTTTCATGTGGGCAGTTTAACGCGAAATCTGGGCATCCACGTCATAAATCAGTTTGACGAAATCCAAACAAAGGCAGAAGCATTGATACCGTCACTTTGGTTCAAATTGAAGCGTTAAAAAACGACTCAGCGCACACCAGCAGGCGCTTGATGCCGCCACTCAGTAATTTTCAAAGCAGTATTTCACCCAAGTTGTCTGTTAGATCACCTGGCATAGGCAGCTTGCCAGATGAATTCACTGGTGCTTTCCGAGCTTTGCTAAGTTTGCGCACTGCCTGTGGTGGTGCGGTACTGGTACCGACCATTCTAAAAGTACTTCCAGTGCGGTTACCAATGCCGCGTATGCCGTGTAACGTTTGCGCCTCCTCACCTAACACCAAATAATTAGGCCCTATCGTGCCATTCACACCACCGCGCCGAGGTCCCCGGCCAGAGTACTTGGTAGGTTTTTTATTCCAACTATTAAAGCTACCTAGCATCAGTGTTTTGTTGCCACAACCAGCACCAATGGTGGTGTGATAAGTGTCAATCCAAACGGGATTAGGCACGGTGACATTTGCACGCACCTTCCACCGAGATTGAAATACACGGCGCACAGCACTAAAGCTCTTCCCACCTCGCGCAACATAAAAATGCGCTGCATATGTAGATATTGCATTAAGTTCAATGCGCCATCGCCCATCTTGCGCAGCGTCTTGCTTTGCACTGCCGGTGCGTGTAGGCGCTATGCGAATAAGTACACAGATTTGCTTATCGGTGCTTTGACTCGCATCGATTGCCGCCACCGTTGACGACCGACCTCCTAAACAGCTCGTCTCCTCCATCACCTTAGCACTTTGTAAAGTTGAAAGTCCGTCAGGAGTGCGTATTTTTAAATTACTCCATTTCGTATCATTACGTAGCCACAACTCAGCAAACGTTGCAACCTCGTTGTTAGGCGGCAGCCATAGATCAAGTGACGACGCTACCCCACTAGCTATTTTCGTACTGGCATGGAATTTGTCCTGCCGTCCATTGCCTGTCGGGAATAATACATGCAGGCGCTTACCTTGTGACTTGACCTGCATCACCAAGGCATCTACTGCACGTTCAAACAACGAGGTACCATCGTGAGGTCCTAGGTAAGAACCATAATCAATTACGGCGTAAACATTTTTGACACTGGGGCCTGCAGATGCAACGATAAACTTCAACCCGTTTAATAGGTGCATGGTTTGACTACCACGTGTAGGAGCCTGCAAAGAATCTCTAGGAAGTTGCACAAAAACCAAGTCTGACTTAGCTGCCCGATCAGTCAGCCTGAATTTACCCACATCGGTGTGCGCGTTATGGCCCAGAGCTCTATACGCAATACTGCCTCCCGCCAAACCTATCGTATGCGCGCCATGAGAGCGTGCGAATTGCATCATGGAATGGTTTGCGGCCTTATAGCATAGCGATTCACGGATAACTCCCTCACTATCCTTTGATTCAATCATGAAATTCTCAAGTGCACCTCTTGGGGCATACCGACCATAAGAAAAACCCTCTGGAGGTCCACCGCTAACAAAATCTGGCTGAACATCTTGATCCCATATTGCGAGTACTCGGGTACCTCCAGTGGTACTGCGGACAGCTTGGTGTGCAAAAGGACATCCACTATCGATGATCCCTATCAGCAGCGTCCCTTGAGATTTTTGTATAGCGACTGACGGACTAAGATTACTAGCCTGCTTGTGTGGCGTATGTCTTTGTACACGCAAGGGCATCGCAAATTCAACACGTTTAATCGCTGCATCTTGATGCAGCAACTCGACGGTTTTCACACCGACATGAGCAGTAAAAAAAGGCAATTCCTTTGATAATCCAGCTAAATCTAAGCGGTTACTAGGTTGCGTTGATGCCAACTTAACGGCCTGTTGCAGATCTTTAGTTGACGCTACAGCTTGCACCACAACTGGTATTTGACCAACACCAGTAAAAGCATCTAAGTCGTAATCCTGAAAGCGCGTTGTAAAGGCTATTCGTAAGTAGGGGTCAACTTCGCACTGAGGTTTTGCTAACCAAATTGGCATAGAGACAATGAACGTATTCATTTAGTGGACTCCAGTGTTAGCTTGTCTATCTACTAGACGGTCGGTCCAGTGCTAGGCAACGGACGCTTAAGCCATGACCATTCACTACCAGCCATAAGCATTAAATAATGCAATGCACCAGACTGACCATCAAAAAAGATAGATGTACCCGCTGGACTAGGTTCGAAGCATTTGCCTAAGTCTTTTTCTATCGCAGTCAGCCCTTTATCCTTTGCTGGATCAAACATTTTGTTTTTCTCGGTCCACTCAGGCGTGGTGGCGGACGCTGCAGCCATGAAGTAACGCCCGAGCCAAGTACCCAATGCAATACCGGCAGACAGATCAATCGGAAAATGAACACCAGCGATGATACGGTTGTAGGACACTCGAAACGCTAAATCACGCAACGGTTTGGCAGCCAAATCGGCGGCTACAGGGTCATGCTTTCGCATCAGCTCAGTCAAGATATGCACTAACATGAATGATGTCGTAGCATGCCCCATCGGATAAGCAGCATGACCCGGTGCGGGCACAACTGACTGAATTTGCGGCGACATCTCAATTGGTCGCAGGCAGCCAAATTCTGTCTTAAATCTGGAGTACACACTAGTAGCAAGCCCAGCCGCCATATCCAGAATGCGCAATGTAGCTGGCGTGCGCTCCGTACTTATTGGTATCACTAGCGCCAAGTAAGCCAGCAGGCCTCCAATTTGGGTCAAAATTTCTGCACCACGGTCTTCGCGCAATTCAGCCAAATCAGCAACGTATTGCAGCTCGCCAATAAATTTTTGCTGCGTCGGGCGGATTAAAGTGACACCATCGCGTGCGGTCAACTTGCTGCGGACATTAACCCCAACGACATTTAGACTCAATTGATCAACTGCGGTTCGAACAAAGCGCAGATTAGTCCATAGGTCTTGCTGGGACAAGTTTGCAATGACTGCACTATCGCAGCGCTTAAGTTTGCTAATCGTATCAAGATCAATTGGCGGTATCGCTTTATCTGCTATCGGGTAACGATAGTTCAAGATATCTGGTAGGGCGATAGCTTCGCGCATTTTATTTAGCCCATCCGCTAAAAGCGGCGAACTACTGACTGCTGCACCGTATGCACCACCATAAGCGCCGCCGTAAGCACCCCCGTACCCGCCACCATAGGCACCTCCATAGGCACCTCCGTAAGCACCTCCGTAGGCACCTCCGAAAGTATTGCTTTGTGTGTAGAAAGTCATTCAAAACTCCTAGGTTGAAAATTTAAGATTCAGGTAAACCCACCGCACGCAGTGCTCTAGCGCATTGCAATCGTGTGAGACTAAGACTGTCACCCGCCTGCAAATATGACGCCACGGTTAGCTGAGGCTGTTGCTCTAGCAAACTAACCAGCGTACTGCGTGCTTCTGGCAATAAATCAGCCTCTACTTGTGCTGTTAGCAAAACGCGCAATGTGGGTGAGTGATGGCGATTTAAGCGCAAAGATTGCAACGCAAAGCTGATAGCCTCTTGTGTATGCCCTGCTGACAATGCTGCGCTGGCATGCAGGGAATGAAAGTAATATTTCAACGGATCGACTGGCGACAAGGTGCCAGCATGGCGGCATTGATCCAATGCAAGCTGGGTATCACCTGAAAAACTAGCCGCTACGCTACTAAACAGCCATGCCATAGATTCATGCGGGTTTTTTTCCACAGCCGCTTCTAACCGCAGTTGTGCGACAGAAAGATCTTGCACCAAGTGTAGATACACAAACCCCTCCATACTCAAAGCTAAACTGCTATTGGGATTCTTATCCAGCGCGCGTTGAGTATGGTTTAAGGCCTCTTTGGTCAAAGTATTTTTGTCTGCGGAAATTCCCCGCACTGCCGACAACACGTACCATTTGGCTAACCATGCTCTGGTATCGCTCGATTGTGGATATCTATCAATGAGATGCTCCAGCAGTTTTTTGGTATTTTCGAAATGGCCTTTACTGGACTGGTGAATACTTTGAATACCCCCCAGCAGCAAAGAATAACCCTTTAGCGTGGGCATCGGTTGGAACTCAATACGTTGGGTTTCCTGTAAGTAGATAGCTGTGCCGACCGCTTCCACCATTTTTCGGACTAGCTCGCAATCTTCTTGCAACAGGTCATCCACGAATCCCGCCAATCGGGATACCTCAAGCACCTTTTCGCCATCAACTTGGCAAAGCTCATACGTGATGATTAGTTTTTCTCCAAGCAGCGTATATGAGCCGCTAAGCACATGCGTTGCGCCCAGTGCTTCGCCAATAACGTGCACTCTGGAGTCTCGACCACGAAAAGTGGCGGTGGACAATCTAGAAATGACTTTAAGCGAGCTGCTATGGCTCAGCAATGTGATGACTCCATCGGCTACCAGCTCACCAATGGCGAAATGTTCTGATGCATTGCTACGCGACTCAAATGGGATGACCGCAATGGTAGGCAGCGAAGGTTCTGCATATTCACTTAGTGGCACCAAAATAGGTTCGCAACCCGCAATACCTACCCGGTACACCCGCTGCGGCTCGCTCAAATGCTTCAAATAGCACTCACCCATATCTTCGATGTCGCCATCCAAGCTATCCGTCAATTGATCACGCACTGGCGCGCTGACGATGATTTCGCCGGGCCCAGCCAAAGTGGTGATGCGTGCGGCTAAGTTGACGCCGTGTCCGTACAGATCGTGGGCATCCCGACGGGCGTGGGTTTCGTGGATGCCGGTGCGAAGCTGTAGGTGGCGCTGGGAATCGGTGTCACTGTTGCCCTCAAGCGCTTTGGCATGCATCGCGTTCGCCGCTTGCACAGCACCCCGCGCAGTCGGAAACTCGATCATCATGCCGTCGCCGGTACTCTTCACCACGCTGCCCCCGTGTGCGGGCACGATGGTGCTGCGCACATGCTGCGTGAATGCTTGCCAACGGGTAACGGCGTTGTCTTCATCTTGCTCCATCCAGCGCACAGACTCAACCACATCACACACCAGCACCACGCGCAGTTCGCGCGGGGCCAGGGTGTCGGCATCTGGATTGAAGCCGGCGGAGTCTGTGTTGTCAGTCATGATAGGAGGAGCGTTTTGATTTGTCGTACCTAGTTCTAACGAGAACTTAATTTAGTGCAAATCGCCTGTTTTAGCTAGCATTTCGTGACATTTCACTCGTTTTGTTGCATCGCGCTCCAAAATCATCAGTTCTGATGATGCGCGTGGATGCGTTTTAGGCTGGGGTTTTGAGCGATCGCTGGGGCGTAAGCGCTACTGAACCCGCTGAACTGGTTGCGATTCCTGCGGGTTCTGTGCTTGCAGGGATAATTGCCAGCATGATTAAACTGTTTGTAGGCTTGGGCAACCCGGGTGCGGAATATGAGGCTACCCGGCATAACGCGGGCTTTTGGCTGGTGGACGCGCTGGCGCGGGAGCTGAAATGCTCGCTGGCTTATGACAAAAACTACTTTGGCCTGGTGGCACGCACCGTGGTGGCCGGGCAGGCGGTTTGGCTGCTGCAACCCCAGACCTTTATGAACCTCTCAGGCAAGTCGGTGGGGGCGCTGGCCAAGTACTTCAAAATTGCGCCCGAAGAAATTTTGGTGGCGCATGACGAACTGGATGTCGTGCCTGGCCAGGCCAAAATCAAGCTGGGCGGCAGCCACGCGGGGCACAACGGGCTGCGCGATATCCACGCCCAGCTGGGCACCGACCAGTACTGGCGGCTGCGCATTGGCATTGGCCACCCGGGGGTCAAAAGCGAGGTGATTCACTGGGTGCTAAAAAAGCCGCTGGCCGAGCAGCGCAAGGCGATAGACGACACGCTGGCGCGCAGCCTGGTGGCGCTGCCGCACTTTTTAAGTGGCGAGATGGAGAAAGCCATGCTGGTGGTGCACACCGCCAAACCGCCCCGGCCCAAACCGCCGCGCCAGGAGCCTGCTACGCTACAGCCTGCAAGCGCTGAAACTTCTGCCACAGCGTCTCGCGGGTCTCTATAAACGCGGGGTTGAGCGGGATGCAGGCCACAGGGCAGACCTGTACGCACTGCGGTTCGTCAAAATGGCCTACGCACTCGGTGCATTTGTGCGGGTCGATCTCGTAGATTTCTTTGCCCAGGTAGATGGCCTGATTGGGGCACTCGGGCTCGCACACATCGCAGTTGATGCATTCGTCGGTAATCAAGAGTGCCATGGCCTGCCCTCCCTTACCTTGGTGCCGCTCAGGCCTGCAGCGGGGGGCGGTGGGCGGACTCCAGCGCCCGCGCCACGGCGGGGCAGACCATGCCCTTGACATCGCCTTTGAGCTTACTGATCTCGCGCACCAGGGTGCTGCTGATGCATTGCACGTCGGCTGCGGGCAGCAAAAAGATAGTTTCCACACCGGGGCGCAGCTTGCGGTTCATGGCGGCCATTTGCGCCTCGTAGTCAAAGTCGGTCATGTTGCGCACGCCGCGCACTACGGCAGTAGCATGGTGCTGCGCGCAGCAGTCCATGATGAGACCATCAAACGCCATCACCTTGACATTTGCTATTTTTTTAAGAGCTGCTTGCGCAAGTTCTATGCGCTCTTCAAGGCTAAATAGTGTCTTTTTATGGTGCGCTACGGCCACCGCGACGATAAGCTGGTCAAACAGCCCAGCGGCGCGCGCGATCACGTCTTCGTGGCCCAGGGTGATGGGGTCAAAGGTACCGGAGTAAATGGCTGTACGTGACATGCTGTGATTTTACTCTGCGTCCTGGTTCTGTGTGCAGCTTGAGGGAGTGTGTCTGCGCCGTGTAGCCAAAGCGCAATCGCCTCGCGCCATTCAGCCCAGCAGCTTCAACAAATGGTAATGCACCATGCCCGCCTTGCCAAAGCGCACCACCTGCATACCCAATGGCAGCAAATCAGCATCCGTCCAGACCTTGGGTGCTTCCAGATAAATAGCGCCTTGCGCTTTAACTGCGTGGGCTGCAGCGGCAATAGCTTTATCAAAGATAGGTGCCTCAAACGGTGGGTCGATAAACACCACGTCTACGCTGCCGCGCGCCAGGGCGTGCAAGGTGGCGATGCCGTCGCCGCGCTGGATGCGCACCACGTCGGCTTTGAGCTTGGTTTTGATGTTCAGGAGCTGGGTGAAGAGCTTGGCATCCGATTCCACCAGCAGCACGTCTAGTGCACCGCGTGAGGCCGCTTCAAAGCCTAGCGCGCCGGTGCCCGCAAATGCGTCGACGCAGCGCAGGCCGCTCATGTCCTGGCCCAGCCAGTTAAACAGCGTTTCGCGCACGCGGTCGGGTGTGGGGCGCAGGCCGGGGTGCTTGGCTACCGGGAGTTTGCTGCGCTTCCACAGGCCACCGATGATGCGCACCTCGCCTGCGGGGCCCACCATGGCGTGGGTGCCGTCGGGCCGGGGCTGCGGCTTGACGTGGGTTTTGGTTTTTGCTTTGGCAAGTGTGTTGGTGGGTTCGTTAGCCTGCTCCTTGCCGCGCCCTTTTTGGGGCGCTTTGGCAGGTTCGGTCACCAGGTATTTCACCGAGCTTTTGGCCAACTGTTCCTGGATAAAGGCGGTTTCCATCAGGTTGCGGCTGGAGACTTTCATGGCGCACCCCCTACCACCACGGTCACCATCTTCTCGGGTTGCAGTTTGCGCTGCAAGGCGGCCTGGATGTCGGTGGTGCTGATCTTGTCGATGCGCTGCGTCCAATTGTCCAGGTAGTCCAGAGGCAGGTTGACCCAGGCAATGTTGGCGACGTTGTCCAGCAGCTTGCGGTTCGAGTCAATGCGCAGGGCAAAGCCGCCGATCAGGTTGTCTTTGGCGGCTTGCAGCTCTTGTTTGCTGGGGCCGTCTTTCACGAACCTGGTCAACACGTCTTTAGACACCTGCACCGCCTGCACCGCCTGGTCGGGCCGGGTTTGCAGGCCGATGGCAAAGGCACCTGCGTGCAGGCCGGGGCTGAAGTAGCTGTACACGCTGTAACTGAGACCGCGTTTTTCGCGCACCTCCTGGGTTAGCAGGGAGGTAAAGCCGCCACCACCCAAAATGTGGTTGCCCAGCAGCAGGGCAAAAAAGTCGGGGTCGCTGCGCTTGTAGCCGCTTTGGCCGATCATCACATGCGCCTGGGCGGAGTCAAACGGTACATTGATATTCTGCGCGGCCGCCAGGGGTTGCACCTCGGTCACGGTGGGCAGGGCATCACATCCAGTTTGCGGCAAGCCTGCTAGAAATTGCGTAGCTATTTGCGCAGCATCTGCCAAGCTTACAGCCCCAACAATGCTTATTTTTGCACGACAGGCGCGCACATGGCTGGTGTAGAAATTTTGCATGGCGGGCACGGTGATGCGGCGCAGACTCTCTTCAGTCAGCTCGTTGCCATAGGGGTGGCTGCCATACACCGCGCTGTTAAAGCGGCGGTTGGCGATGGTTGCAGGCTTGGTGTTGGCTTCTTTGATGCTGGCGCTGATGCGCTCTGCATCGCGCAGCCACAGCGCCGCTGGAAAAGCGGGTGCAGCCAGTTGCTGGGCGGCCAGAGCGACCGCTTTGCCCAGCAGATCGGGATAAGTGAGGGAGCGCAAGGAAAAGCTCATGCGGTCATCCCCCGCGCTCGCGCCAAAGCTGGCGCCCAGGTCAGCCCAGGCCTCGCCCAGCTGGTTTTCGTCCAAGGCAGCTTTGCCACCCGAGGCCAGCACGCCCTTGCTAAAGTGCCCGCTGGTCACACTGGCCAGGCCCGCCAGCCCCGCCGGGTCGCGCCTGCCGCCTGCATCAAACTCAATCTGCACATCCACCATGGGGATGGCCATGCTGGAGACCACATACACCTGCGCGCCGCTGGCCAGCTGGGTGCGCTGGATCGGCAGGGCTGCCCCTGCTTGGGTAGCAAATAGGGCTGTAGCCCAATAAAATATAGCGTAAGCAGCTACTTTTTTGATAGTTAGTTTCATGGGTTTTCAGCCTCAGTGGCGCGCGCCAGGGGGCGGTGTGCGGGGTTTTTTGGCGCTGCCCATCGGCTGGGGCAGCAAGGTGGCCACCGTCAAGGCATCGTCGCCAAAATATTTCGCCGCCACGGCTTTCACCTGGTCTGCACTGACCTGGCGCAGGCGCGCGATCATCACCTCGTCGGTGTCCAGCGGCAGGCCAATCACCCAGTTGTTACCCAGCGCGCGGGCTTGCGAAAACACCGAATCCTGCTGGTACACCTGGCCTGCCACCCACTGGGTTTTGACGCGGCTCAGCTCTGCCTCGCTCACACCGTCCTGGGCCACCTTGGCCACCTGGGCGCGCAGCGCGGCCTCGACCTGGGCGGCGGTTTTGCCCGCCGAGGGCACGCCGTCCAAAAAGCAGGCCTGCGGGCCGCGCCCCGCAATGCCGCAGTAAGCCCCGGCACTGTCGGCCACCCGGCCCTCGCCTTGCGTCAGCGCCCGGTCCAGCCGCGCGCCGCTGTAGCCGTCCAGCACAGCGGACAGCACGGTGAGGGCGTAGGCATCGAGCGTGGCGGTGTCGGTGGCGCTGGGTGATGTCATTTGCGGTACTTTGAAGGCCAGGCTCACATAGGCCTGCTCGGCAGGGGCTTTGAAGTCCAGCCTGCGGATGCCGCTTTGCACCGGCTCCTCGCGCGGCTTGCGCGCAGGCACAGCGCGCTTGGGGATGCGCCCATAGTATTTCTCGACCAGGGCTTTAGCCTGCGCTATGTCAACATCACCCGCTATCACCACCGCAGCATTGTTGGGGGCGTACCAGGCGCGGTAGAAGGCCCGGGCATCGTCCGGTGTCATGGCATCCAGGTCGCTCATCCAGCCGACGATGGGGCGGCGGTAGGGCGAGGCGGTGTACATCACGGCGTTCAGGGCCTCATACATCAGGCTGCGCGGGTTGTCTTCGGTGCGCATGCGGCGCTCTTCTTTCACCACCTCCAGCTCTTTTTTAAACTCTTCGTCGGGCCACAGGTTGCGCTCAAAACGGTTAGCTTCGAGTTTTACCACGTCTTCAAGGCGGTTGGAGGGAATCTGCTGGTAGTAGCCGGTGTAGTCCCGGTGGGTAAAGGCGTTTTCGCGCCCGCCCAGGGCGGCTACTTTTTGCGAAAACTCGCCCACCTTCAGCACATCGGTGCCCTTGAACAGCATGTGCTCCAGCACATGGGCCACACCGCTTACGCCATCCACCTCATCCATCGAACCGACCCGCAGCCACAGCATGTGCACGGCTGTGGGGGCGCGGCGGTCGGGTTTGATGATGACGGTGAGGCCGTTGGGCAGGGTGAACTGCTGGGCTTGGCCGCTGGCGTTTTGCGGTGAGGCTTGAGCGTTAGCCGCATTGCCAGCCACCTGAAGCGGTGCCGACGCGGTGGGTGGGGCTACACAAGCAGCGCACAAAAGCAAAGTTGCACCAGCGGCGATAAAGGTGGGTAATAGTTTCATAGAATGGGTGTGATTGTAGAAACCCACCAGATGTTCTCGTTTTTCAAGAAAAAAATCCCTGCACCAGCCCAGCCTACTGAGCCGCCTGCCCCACTTGCAACGCCTGCGCCGCAGGGGGCCGCGCCTGTGATAGCTGCCCCGCCTGCGCTTGCAAAGGCTCCTGTGCAGCCCTCCACTGTAGCACCCGCCTCGCCCTCCCCGTCGTCGCCTCTTGCGGCACCCGCCCTCGCCCACGCGCTACCAGAGCCCCCCGCTGCGCGCCAGGGCTGGCTTGCCAAGCTCAAAAACGGCTTGCGCAAAACTGGCAACACCATTGCCACGGTGTTTACCGGCACGCAGATTGACGACGCGCTGTACGAAGAGCTGGAAGCCGCCCTGCTCATGAGCGACGCAGGCGTAGCCGCCACCGAGCACCTGTTGGCCGACCTGAAGCGCCGCGTGAAAGACAGCAAAACCACCCACCCCGCCGCCGTCAAGGCCCTGCTGGCCGAGGCTTTTGCCGATTTGCTCCAACCCTTGCAGCGCAGCTTGGTGATTGGCGAGCACAAACCCACCGTGATGATGATTGCCGGTGTCAACGGCGCAGGCAAAACCACGTCCATTGGCAAGCTCACCAAACACCTGGCCGACCACGGTGCCTCGGTGCTGCTGGCCGCCGCCGACACCTTCCGCGCTGCCGCCCGCGAGCAGCTAGCCGTATGGGCCGATAGAAACACGGTAGACATCATCAGCCAGGACGGTGGCGACCCGGCAGCCGTGAGCTTTGACGCGGTAGCCGCTGGCAAAGCCCGGGGCCGCGATGTGGTGATGGTAGACACCGCCGGGCGGCTGCCCACGCAACTGCACCTGATGGAAGAGATCAAAAAAATCAAACGCGTGGTCGCCAAAGCCGACCCCAGCGCGCCGCACGAGGTGCTGCTGGTGATCGACGGTAACACCGGGCAAAACGCTTTGACGCAGGTCAAAGCCTTTGACGAAGCACTGCAAGTCACGGGCCTCATCATTACCAAGCTGGACGGCACGGCCAAGGGCGGTGTGATTGCGGCCATCGCCCTGTGGGCACGCGAGCGGTCTATCAAGCAGCCTACGCTTAGGCCGATGGGGATTTATTTTATTGGTGTGGGTGAGAAGCTGGAAGACCTGGAGACCTTTGACGCGCGCGAGTTTGCGACCGCGTTGTTGCAGTAAGCAGCATAGCCATGCCCCGCAGAGGCGCTGGGCTCGCACCGCGCGCCAACGCCATCACAGCTCCGTCTTGAGCAATGCCCCCTTAAACAGCACAGGCCCGGTCGGCCCCGTGGCACTGGGCACACCGCCTTTGGGTTCCAGGCTGATGGCCAGCATCGGAATGCTGACCACCTGCGTGGGCTGGGCCGCAATGCGAATAATCTTTTCACCCGACATCACACCCAAAGACTGGGGCGCACCGCCTGCGGGCAGTGCCCATAGCTGCAGCGATTTGTCGTCGGCCTCCAGGTAGTTGCCTACGCGTTTGAGGGTCAGGCGGTTTTGCGCTACATCAAAAGTCACCAGCACGGTGGCGGCAGATTTGTCGTCCGACAACACCGCAACGTACTGGGCTTGCTGGCTGGTCTTGAGCTGGGCACTGAGTTGCCCAAGCTGTGCGTCCAGACTATTGATATTCTTCACGCCTACGACTACAGCGGCTACGGTGGCCAAGGCTCCCACCATCGCTGCACCACGCCACCAGCCCATGCTGCGACGCAGTTGCGCAAGCGTGGTTTGCAGCAAACTCTCGCTCTTGGCTGTGCTTGCAGTAGCACCCAAAGCTTGCTGTTCTTGCGCCAACGCCAGTTCAATACGCTTCCACACATTGATGCTGGGTGTGATGGGCTCTGGCAGTTCAGTCATAGCCTGCATGCGGGTTTGCCACAGCAGGGCGCTGGCGCGCACGGCGGGGCTTTGGCGGGCATAGGCCTCAAAGCGGCGGCGCGCGGCACCTTTGAGGCTGCCCAGCGCGTAGCTGGCGGCCAGGCGGTCTAAAAGGTCGGGGTGTTGAGCGATATTCATGGTCCACCCCTTATGCAAAACGCGCCATGCAGGTACGCAGTTGCTCCAGGCTGCGGCGTATCCAGGTTTTTACCGTACCCAGCGGCAGGCTGAGCTGCTGGGCCAGCTCGCCATGCGTCAGGTCTCTGAAATACGCCATGGTCAGCACCTCGCGCGGCTTGGCCTCGATCTTGCGCAGGCACTCATGCAGCGCCCAGGCCTGCTCGCTGGCGATGCTGGTGTCCATGGGGGAGTCCACATCAGCGGCCAGGCCGCCATCGGCATGGTCGTCAATATCATCGCCCGCCAAGGACTGCTCGGCCTTGCGTTTGCGCAGAAAATCCAGTGCACGGCTACGCACAATCACGCCCAGCCAGGCCATGGGTGGGCTCAGGCTCTCGCGGTAGTCACCCGCTATGCGCCAGACGTTGAGGTAGGCCTCTTGCAACACGTCTTCAGCATGCTGGGTGTTGCCTACGACGCGCATGGCCACCGCATAAAGTTTAGCGCTAGTAGCGTCGTACAGCTCGCGCAAGGCCTTGGCCTCTTGCAGAGCCACGCGGTCGATCAACAGGATCAAATGGGTATCGGTCATGCTGGTATCCTTTGGTTGAAATGTATAACACTAAAAATCATTGCGTCAAATGAGCCGCTGCACGGTCCAGCCCAGCGCCAACAGCAGCAAGGCCCACGAACCGCCGCGCATTACCCAGCGCTCGTAGCCCGCCCAGCGCACCAGCAGCAGATGCAGCGCGCACCACAGCAGCACGCCCACCAATTGCCCTGCCTCTACGCCCAGGTTAAAGCCCGCCAGTGCCCATAGCAAGCTGGCACCGCTGATACCCGCCTCACGGATGACTTCTGAAAACGCGATGCCGTGGATCAAACCAAACACCAGCGCCAGCACGTCGCTGCGCACCCAGCGCAGGGGGTACAGGTTAAGCAAAGCGGTGATGGCGATGGTGATGGCAATGGCAGGCTCGATCCAGCCAGGCGCTTTGATCCAACCCAGCGAGGCCATCACTAGCGTGAGGCAATGGCCGATGGTAAAGCCCGTGACGGTGCGCACCAGCGCGCCCAGGCCTGGCCGTTCGCCGGGCATGCTGCGCATTGCTGTAGATTTTTTGCCCAGCATGATGGGCAGCACCAGAGCCAGCAAGAACGCCAAATGGTCGTAGCCGGTAGCGATGTGGTGCACGCCTTCGGCAAAAAATTGCTTGAATATCGCCCCTACTGACTGGGCTGCAACCAAGCCCAGAACAGGCTGACCAGCCGCGCCAGCGCCCGGCCCTGCGGCTGCATTGCGCAGACTGACGCTGGCCTGCGCATGCGGTGCCAACACCGAGGCCATGGGCTGGCCGTGCAGTGTGCCGCCCACCAAGAGGCGGTGCGTAGGGTCTAGCCCCTTCATCAACTGGTAGTCCAGTGCCAGCGCGGCCTGCGGCGGACAAGGTGCGGATGCGCCCAAGCGGGCGTAGACACCGTCGCTGCGCTGCTCCAGGGACTGAAACGCCCAGCGCAAATCCAGCGTTTTCCTGTCGCAACGCAAACCGATGCCCTGGGTGACCCAGGCCTCTATCGCAGGCATGGCCTGGCGAATTTCGCCCCAGGTGAGTGCGCGGTTGTTGTCGGCATCCAATGCGTCGATGGCGGCATCCAGATCGCGCACAGCAATCGACAGGCTGAGTGACATAGCACTTGCGGGTGTACTTGCACTGACTTCACCCAATAACAAATACGCATCGCTGGCCTTATGCGCCTGCGCGCTATGCCAGCAGCCCAGGCATAGCAGCACTGCGGCCAGGCCTGTGCGCCAAAAAGCAGGGTGCGCACTCATGATTTTTGCGGCGTTTGCCAACGCGCCAAGCGCGCATCGCGCAGGCCCGTGGCCTCCAGCGCAGCGCGCAATTGTGCCAGCTCCGTGAGGGTGCCCACGGAGCTGGCACTGTGCAACGCCAGCGCCCAATCCAGAGGTTCTTTTTGCAGGGTCAGATTGAGTTTTGCCGAGACCAGTGCACTGGCGGGATTGCCGTCCAGCCAAAGACTGGCCATGGCGCGCTCCCTTGCATGGCTGGCGGGATCATCGCCCCGTACGTCCAGCGCGGAAAAGCGTTCACGCAAGGTATCGGCCAGTGCTTTCCATTGCGGGTCGCTTAGCAACTTCAGCGCATAAGCGCGGCGCAGCAGCACGGCATCGCT
>JAYVJV010000027.1:0-14570 GCA_043769005.1 Polaromonas sp.
CCTGGTGAGTTGCTGGCCATCGTAGATGCGCCGCCACCACGTACGACTTCAACACCGTCCGTACCAAAATCCACGCGCGTGTACATGTCGGATGTCAAAAAGTTGAAGTCGCCCATCAAGAGGATAGGCAAGCCATCTTCTTGAAGCTGCACATAACGCGAGCCGCCTGCGGATATGGGTACGCCGCGTACGGTAATGTTGGCGTTGCCGTCACCGCTGCTGGCTTCCGAGCGAACGCCAGGAATTGAGCGCAGTACTTCAGCGGCGCTACTGGGGTTGGATTGTAAAATTTGCTCACTATTGAGCGTGCTCACAGATTGGCTTTGCTTCATCTTGGAGCGGCCTTCAGGAGAGGCGGTAATGACCACCTCATCCAGGTTCAACGTTGCATCGGTTTTGACTGCTGGCGCAGTCTGAGCCATTGCCGAGCTCATTTGTAGCGAGGCTACCACTGCTAGTGCAATTGCGGTGGGTGTCAGAGGGGAATACATTTTTTTCACGTTGTGCTCCAAATAGTTGAATAAAAATCAAAATAATTGACCCGGAAGAGCCCGAGCCACATCCGCAAAGCATAAGTTGCCTGGATAGCGGTGACGCTATTTTGCGTTGTTTGCAAACGTTTGCACAAGCGCTACTATTTTCAGTTTGCCGCATCCGCACTCCATTTTGACCACGAAAAGCCTGGTGCCACATTGGGAAAATATGCACCGGGTAGTTAGTTTAAGTGCTTACCCTTGCGTAGCAAAAATGACACAAATTAAATGCGGTTAATTCAAAATTACCAAGGGTAAATACGTATTTTTTTCATCCAAATAAAAATGATAATGCAATCGTTTGCATCAATTTATGCGTATGCATTTAACCAGTAATTGATCTCCAACCAGATTTTTTGAAATTCCCTAATGAACGACTACGCTTCCCGGCAAAGAAATCCGCGTCGCCACCTGATAGGTATCGGGCTGATGGTGGTTTTTCATGCGCTGTTGTTCTATGCCATCAACACGGGTCTGGCGCGCAAGTTTGTCAAAGTGCTCAAGGGCCCTGTAGAGGCCAAGTTGATTGAAGAGGTAAAGCCTCCACCACCGCCACCGCCACCGCCACCGCCACCACCACCACCGCCAAAGGCCTTGCCGCCCCCACCTCCGCCCGCCTATGTGCCCCCGGCTGATGTGCCGCAAACCAACGCCCCTGCACCGGCCAATGCGATAGTGGCTGTCACCACGGCCCCTGCGCCGGTGCAGCCGCCGCCTGCGCCGCCCGTTCCGCCGCCGCCCACTCCACCGCCGCCTGCGCCAGCCCCCCCCGCGCCAGCACCACCGCCACCGCCACCGCCACCGCCACCACCCATGGTTCGGGTAGCGCCGGTGATCAATGCTGCGGTCAATTGCCCCAAGCCTGAGTACCCCGCCGCTGCGCGACGTGCAGAGGAAGAAGGAACCGTAGTGCTTAAATTCTTGGTAGGTATCGACGGCAAAGTCATCGAGTCGCAGGTTGAAAAATCCAGCGGATCAAACCTGCTGGATGAGGCAGCGCGCAATGCCATGAGCCGCTGCCAATTCAAACCGGGTACCCTGGACGGAAAGCCGGAGCAAAGCTCAGCCAGCATGCGCTATACCTGGCGGCTGGAATAGACCTGGGACGCTAGCTGTGCGTCAAGTTTTGTAGTGTTACTATTTTTAAAGATGTCAATTGGAGTTTCAGGATGATTTCGCTTATTCAACGTATTGCTATTCAAGTCAGCGCAGTGGTACTGTGTGCCAGCGCGCTGACTGCCGCCGCGCAATCCACTGCTACCAGCGCGGTCACCACCGCAGCGCCAGCGCAAACCACTGCTGCGGCTGCCAACGTCGGCGCGCCAGCAGCTACTGCACCTGCTGCGCAGGTTGCCAGTGCAGCAGGTGCGGACCATTTGGGTGAAAATCCCTATGGCCTCAAGGCACTGTGGGAGCAAGGTGATATGGTCGCCAAAACGACGCTCCTGATGCTCATTGTCATGAGCATGGCCAGCTGGTATGTGATTTTCAGCAAATATTTTGAGCAGGCCAAAGTCAACCGCTTTGCCAAAGCAGTGGGGCCTGACTTTTGGACATCGCCAAGCTTGACTGCCGCCGTACAGACGCTGAAAGCCGACAGTCCGTTTCGCTTTATCGCCGACAAAGGGCTGGAGAGTGCGGGCAAGCATACCGGGTTGATGGGCGGCGTAGACCTGAATACCTGGGTCACCATGGGAATTCAGCGTGCCATGAACAATGTGCAAAGCCGCATGCAAGATGGCCTGGCCATTTTGGCCACCGTCGGTTCTACGGCACCCTTTGTAGGATTGTTTGGTACCGTGTGGGGCATTTATAACGCGTTGGTCAAAATCGGCATGTCCGGTCAGGCAAGTATCGACAAGGTGGCCGGTCCAGTGGGCGAATCGCTCATCATGACAGCCATTGGTCTGGCGGTAGCCGTGCCCGCAGTGCTGGGCTACAACTGGCTGGTGCGCCGCAATAAAGCAGCCTTGGAGGAAGTCCATGCCTTCGGCAACGACTTGCATTCCGTCTTGATTGCCACGGGTAAAAAGGCGTGATGCCTGCTTGCCCCTGTATCCGCTACAACTGAAAGACGCTGCAATGGCAATGAACCTAGGAAGTGCTGACGGTGAAGATGAGATCATGAGCCAGATCAACACGACACCATTGGTCGACGTGATGCTGGTGTTGCTCATCATATTTTTGATCACCATCCCGGTGGTGACCACCTCCATTAAAGTCAATTTGCCCAAAGAGCAGAACCAGGTACGCGAGACCAAGCCTGAAAACGTGATCATTTCGGTAGACGCGGCTGGCAAAATATTTTTGTACGACACACCCGTTAAAAACTCTCTCGATTTGGTGGAGCGCATGAAAAAATTTGCCGTGAAAGTGCCTCAGCCCGAGGTGCAGATTCGCGGCGATGGCAACAGCAATTTTGAATCCGTGGGCCGGGTGATGTATGCGGTGCAGCGCGCAGGCATCGTCAAGGTCGGATTTATCACCGAGCCGCCTGGCAAGTAAGCGAGCAAAGGACACACTATGGGAATGAATATCGGTTCGAGCTCCAGCGGTGAACCCGAAGTCATGATGGACATCAACACCACGCCGCTGATTGACGTGATGCTGGTGCTGCTCATTATGCTCATCATCACCATCCCCGTGCAGTTGCATTCAGTCAACCTGGACATGCCCACAGCCAAACCAGCGGTTAAAACAGTAGATCCTGAAGTGGTGAAGATCGATGTCGATGCCAACGGGCTGGTGTCCTGGAATCAAGAGGTTCTTGCCGACAAAGCCAGCCTGGAGCGGCGTCTCACGCAGGCGAAAGCGCAAGCCGTGCAGCCCGAGCTGCATATCAAGGCGCACGCCAAAGCCAAATACGAAGTGGTAGCCGGTGTGCTGGCCTCGGCGCAGCGCATCGGGCTGACCAAACTGGGCATTGTTGGATCCGAGCAATTTGTGAACTGAGTTTCTTCAAGGGTAATCCCCTTTTTGCCCCACCTTGCTTGCCGGGTGGGGCATTTTTCTAAGAATGGTTAAGCTGTGCGTACATATGGGTTGGCGTTAATTTTTATTGCTTGCATCGGCCACGCCGCCGAGCCCACACCGGTCGCGCCGGTGACGGTGCGCGCCGAGTTGTCCCCACTTTTAGCAGCCGCGCAAGAGGCCCTCAAAGCAAAAGACCCGCAGACCGCCTTGGACAAGCTGAACGCAACCAGTGCCCTAGGCCCGTTGAATGCCCAAGAAAAAATTATCCTCCATCGTGTGCGTGTAGTGGCCGCTTTAGACGCGGCCAAGCCCGTGTTGGCCATAGAGTCATTAGACGCCTTGATTGCCGCACCCGAAGTGGCCGCAGCTGAAAAGCCGGGTTTGATTGAGGTCTTGATCGCGCAAGCGCAAAAACAAAAAGACCATCAACGGGTGGTAGAGGCGAGCAAACAATACAGTGCCTTGGCGTCTCCCAAGCGCGGGGTGGTGCTGGCGCAGGCGCAGGCACACTATTTTTTGAAGCAATTTGAACCCGCTATTGAAGGTTTTAACCGATTGATCCCGCAGCTTGGCGCTACCGCAGATAGCAAGGCCCCGCTACAGACTCCACCCGAGGAGGCCTTGCTGCGCATGCTGGCCGATAGCCACAACCAGCGTAAAAACCGCGCAGGCTACTTGGAGGGCCTGACGCTGCTGCTGACCTACTATCCCAGCCAAGCCTACTGGTCGGACTATCTGGCGCGCCAGATGGCTTTGCTGGAGCCCAATTCACCCTATACTCTGGACTGGTATCGCCTCATGCGTGCGACACAGACATTGGAAGATTTTGACGACTACAAAGAGTACGCCCAATTTGCGCTGAAGCAGGGGCTGCCGCAAGAAGCACTCACGGTCTTTGGGCAGGGCATTAAAAGCGGAGTAGTGGGCCAAGGCAACCACAAGGCAGCGGGCGAAGCCCTGCAGCAGCAGATTGCCAGCCGCGCAGCGCAAGACGCAGGCTCTTTGGTGTTATTGGAACAGCAGGTAGCTGTGCAAGGCCTGGGTAATGACAGCGCCCAACTGGGTGATTTGTATCTGTCGGCCGGCGACTGGCAACAGGCCTACACGGCATACCAAAAGGCATTGAACCTGGGTAGCCTGCGCCGCGAGGCTTTGACCCGGTTGCATTTGGGTATTGCTCTGGCGCAGCTTAGACAAAAAGAGGGCGCGCAGGCGGCGTTGGCTTGGCCGGGGTTTGACCCTGCTGGGCAAGCGCTAGCCAACGCCTGGCGTTTATGGACGTTTAAGCCTGTACCATAAATTTTTGCAGCTTGTGGGGTCCGCAACGGTGAAATAACAATAAGCTTTCATGGTGAACAAACCGAGTTCAAAAAAACTGCAAATGGTCGATATCGCCCGCCTGGCCGGAGTGTCGGTGTCTACTGTGTCGCGGGCGCTCAACGGCAGTGGGCTGATCAATCCCGAGACTACCAAGCGGGTGCAGGAGCTGGCACGCTCCCTGAACTACTCCATCAATATTGGGGCAAAAAATCTGCGCATGGGCGATAACCGCACGGTGGCCATCGTCATTCCGTTTGATCGGGTGACCCGGCAAACCATCTCCGACCCGTTTTTTCTGGGCATGCTGGGAAGCCTGGCCGATGCGTTAACCGGGCTGGGCTACGACATGCTTTTATCCCGCGTCGACGCGGATCACCTGGACAAGCTAGCCGAGGTGTATGACACAGGGCGCGCGCGCGGCATCATCGTGATCGGCCAATGGGGCCACCATGACCAGCTTAACGCTTTGGCCAGCAGGCAGGTACCACTGGTGGTGTGGGGTGCCAATTTGCCGCGCCAGCTGTATTGCAGTGTCGGAAGCGACAACGTTGCGGGCGGGCAAGTGGCTACCCAGCATCTTTTGTCGCAGGGGTTTCATCGCATTGCGTTTTTGGGCAATACCGAATTGCCTGAGGTGGCCCAGCGCTACCAGGGCTATGTGCTGGCCCATCAGGCCATGCAGCGCACGCCAGACCCTGCGCTACAGCTCAACGTGTCGTTTTCTGCGCAGCAGGCCCGGGACGGCGTAGAGCGGATGCTCCAGCGCAATTTGCAATTTGACGCGATCTTCGCCGCCAGCGACCTGATCGCCATGACGGCTATTGCTGTGTTGCAAAGTCGCGGGCTGCGCGTGCCTGACGATGTTGCCGTAGTGGGTTATGACGATATTGATGCGGCAGGGCATTTTCATCCGCCCTTGACCACAGTGCGCCAGTCGATTGACGCTGCCGGTGGCCTGCTGGTACAGGCACTGGAAAAAGTCATTCACGGTGAAGACGTTCTGTCAGTGTTGATGCCAACGCACCTGGTGGTGCGGGCATCGAGCCAACGGCAAATTTCTGCTGCGTTGAGCGGCTGAGGCCGCACACTTACCAGCGCGTCTTCATGCGCGAGTAGGCATAGGAGCCCATGCTGCGCTGGGCCGCAGGGGTGAAGTAGCGGTCATCGGCAAAGACATAGCTGTTGTAGCTAGTGCCGGCTCCAATGGTGCTCGTCGTACAGGTTGCCGCCGTGGGTGTGGTGCAGGCGGCAACTGTCGAATTGGTAAACCCATTGGCCACTGGCTGGTTGATCAGCAGGTTGTATTGGAAAGCGGCATCGATGTACAGCACATTGGCACCCAGATCGACCATGGCCACGAGCAGGGCTTCGTTGTATTTCAAGCTGGCGGTTTCCAGCAGGGCGCCCAGGCCCTGCACAGCCGCAAAGGGGGATTTACCCAAGTTGTACGTGCCTGCCACCAAGATGTGCATGGCACCTGCCGTCGTCAGGCGGCGTGCTTGGGCGGCCAGGGCTTTGCCTGCGTCTGCGGCATTGGCCAGCAGCTGGGCATCCGTCAGGCTTCCAGCTTTAAAAGCCATGCCAAGCGCTACCAAGTCACTAATCCCTGCGTCCAGAACTACGATATCGTCTTTGCCGACGGTGTTGCCTGCCAGGAAGGCATCGACCTGCTCGGTGATGGTCAGCGTAGCGGCGTTACCGGTGGCATCGGGCTTGAGCGCTACGCGGGCGTTGCCGCGTGCCCAGTTTTGTCCACCTGCCGATTGTGCGCTGAGGGTCAGGCCATAGTTGCTGGCCGCCTGCTGCACCCAGCTATTGATGGAGTCATCGTTGACGGTATAGCGGACACCCGCGACCTGGCCCATGTCGGCCAGGCCATCGCCCATCACGATCATACGGGCCGGCACCAGAGGCAAATACAGCGAGCCGGAGCCGCAGCCGGCCAGTAAAGTTGCCGTACCCAATGCGGCTGCCATGGCGGTCACCGTGGCCCAGCGGCGTAGTGGGGAAGGCATTACATTCAAATTCATTCATTTCTCCAAATAACTTGCCAACCAGAGGGGCTGGCAACCGTGCAAACTTAACTAGGGGCTTATCTTAACTGGCTCGCGTCAAGTACGGGTAAAGCCGCTTGGGCCAGAGGCAGCGAAGCTTGCAAAAATCAATGTGCCGCCGCACGCTGCAAGCGGTCGCGCACACCGTCCCAGTCGCTGCCTGGCGGCGGAGTTTCTACCCAAATGAGCTTGACCTTTTGTTCGTCAAACTGACGCAAGACGGCAAACAACTGCTGGGCGGTGGCCAGCGCGTCGTCGGGCATGCGGCGGCGGATGATGCGGCTGGACTTGGAGGCCACGATGGCGCGCGAGTACACCGCCATGTGGGCGGCGTCCTCGCCCAGCAAATCCAGCGCAGTTTGCAGTGCCTTGGCATCCATCAGGCGAACCCGCGCATTGGGCGCGTAATGCGACTCCAGTGTGCCCGAGGCTTTGGGGGCGGCGTGGAGATGTGCTTGCTGGGCAGCGGTAGCGCTTTCAGGCGCTAATTTTCCAGCTAAATCAGCCTGTAGTACTCTAAAATGTTGCGTAAGCAGCTCATCATTTGATAGCAATTTGCAGCCTGCAATAGACGATAGTGCGGCATTGATTTGCGCCACATCCAGCACGCCTGGGCGCAGCAACACCGGTGCGCCACGGCTGCAGTCGATGATGCAGGACTCGATGCCCACTGTGCATGCACCGCCATCCAGTACGGTGATGGCATCGCCCAACTCGCTGTGCACATGCTGCGCGGTGGTGGGGCTCACCTTGCCAAACTGGTTGGCACTGGGTGCGGCTAGGCCCTGTACGCCCAGGGCAGCGCACTCTTGCAGCAATTGCAGCGCTACCGGGTGCGATGGGCAGCGCAGGCCAATGCTGGCTTGCCCGCCCGCGCTGGCGGTGGCTACATTGGCGCGGCGCTGCAAAATCACCGTGAGCGGCCCGGGCCAAAACGCGTCGATCAGTACTTGCGCAAAAGCGGGCACATCGCTGGCAAAGTGACCCACCTGCTGCGCGCTGTGCACATGTACGATGAGCGGATGGTCAGCCGGGCGGCCTTTGGCAGCAAATATTTTGGCCACGGCGGCATCGCTGCTGGCATCTGCCCCCAGGCCGTAGACTGTCTCGGTGGGGAAGGCAATAAGCTCGCCAGAGCTTATAGAGCGGGCGCAAGCAGCTATATTATCAGGAGCGGCGGAAGAGATAATCATAGTGCGCCTAGGCTCCCGCTACAGGCCGCAGTGCCGTGCGTACTCGCCACATGCGGGCTATGCTTTGGATGCAGCACACGCGACTTCCCCACCTGTTAGTACGCCAAACCCAAAATCTTCGCCGCCGCCCGGGCGGTGCTGCGGACGGTCTCGATGCTCGGGCCTGTGATGTTCAGATGCCCCATCTTGCGGCCCCGGCGCGCATCGAGCTTGCCGTACAGGTGCAAATGCGTGCCGGGTAAGGCCAGCACCTCGGCCCAGGCCGGGGTTTTGGCCTTGTCACCGCCCACAAACCACAAATCGCCCAGCACATTGAGCATGATGGCGCTGCTGTGCTGGCGCGGTGCGTGCAGGGGCAGGCCGCACAGGGCGCGCACTTGCAGCTCAAACTGGCTCACATCGCACGCGTCCATGCTGTAGTGGCCGCTGTTGTGCGGGCGCGGTGCCATTTCGTTGACAAACAGGGCGCTGGTGTCAGATACCGCGCCATCGGCATCGGCCATGATGAAAAACTCCACGCACAGCACGCCCACATAGTCCATGCTATCTGCTATGCATTGCGTAGCTGTTTGCGCTCGTTTTGCAAGGGCTGCAGGTATATTTCCTTCAAAAACTTCGGTCACGGCCAAGATGCCGTTAACGTGCAGATTGCGCTGCACGGGCAGACTGACACACACGCCGTCTGCGCCGCGCGCCACGATCACGCTGCATTCGGCTGCCAGCGGCATACGCTGCTCCAGCACGCAGGTGACTTCTTTGAGCTGCTTGAAAGCAGCCTCTAGCTGCGCGCGGTCTTGCACCGTGATCTGGCCTTTGCCGTCGTAGCCCAGGCTGGCAGTTTTTAAAATGCCGGGCAGCAAGCTATCAGGCACCTGGGCCAGGTCGGCGGCTTGCAGAAGCGACATGCAGGGCACGGGGCCCACACCCGAGGCTTTGGCACACTGGGCAAAGTGCGCCTTCTCGGCGCGGCGGTCTTGGGCGATAGCCACGCAGTCGGCATTGGGCGCGACCGGGCGGTGCGCACCCAGCGTCACCAGGGCGGGGGCGGGCACGTTTTCAAATTCAATGGTGATCGCCGCGCTGCGCTGCATCAGCTGCGCCAGGCCCTGCTCGTCCAGGTAATCGGTCTGGATATGGTAGTTACTCACCTTGCCCGCCGGGCTGACCGGATCGGGATCCAGCACCACGGTGAAGTAACCCATGCGCTGCGCAGCCTGCACAAACATGCGGCCCAACTGGCCACCACCCATCACCCCCAGAGTGGGCATGCGGCCATCAGGCAAAGAGGTGCCAGGGAGAAGGGTTTTGATCATGGTATTGGCTACTACGGTGTTGACTGGGGTGGTGGGCTGAGGGCGAAGTCGGATTTTTTTGAACGCAGAGGGCGCGAAGGTTACGCAAAAGGCGCAAAAGGGGAATAAAAATTTCAAAAATATCTTAAAAATAAATTTGCATGGTTAACTTAGCATTTTCAATTCTCTTCTCTTATTATTTTTCTTTTCTTGTTTACTCTTCTTTTGCGCCCTTTGCGTAACCTTCGCGGCCTCTGCGTTCGGCTGTTAAATCTTCAAGTCTTCAAAGCAGGCAACACACTATGACGCGCGGCTGCGTTTTGCGCCGCCCGGTAAGCCTGCAATTGGGCCAGCAGGGCCGCATCCTGCAGCCCCAGCATGGCTATAGCAAACAGCGCCGCATTGGCCGCGCCTGCCGCGCCAATGGCGAAGGTGGCCACGGGCACGCCCTTGGGCATTTGCACAATGCTGTGCAGCGAGTCTACGCCCGCCAGGTGTTGCGAAGCCACGGGCACACCCAGCACGGGCAAGGTGGTTTTGGCAGCCAGCATGCCGGGCAAATGCGCCGCGCCGCCCGCACCTGCAATGATGGCCTGCAGGCCGCGCGCGGCGGCTTTCTCGGCGTAGGCAAACATCTCGTCGGGCATGCGGTGGGCCGAAAGTACCTGGGTTTCAAAAGCGATGCCAAAATCGGTCAAAATCTGCGCTGCGTGCGCCATGGTGTCCCAGTCCGAGCTGGAACCCATCACCACCCCGAGTTGTGGGCTAGAAACTGCTGCTGCTTTGCTTGTCATAAGCCTGATTCTACGTTTTTGCCCTGCCTGTTTTACTTTTATCTGCTGTGGTGTACCCACATTTGCCTGCCATGATTGATGTGACCGTTGAAAATTTTGAAGCTGAAGTGATCGCCGCCTCCATGACCATACCGGTACTGGTGGACTTTTGGGCCCCTTGGTGCGGCCCTTGCAAGTCGCTCGGCCCGATATTGGAAAAACTGGAGACCGACTACGCTGGGCGCTTCAAGCTGGTCAAAATCGACTCCGACCAAGAGCAGCAAATTTCTGCCGCTTTCGGCATCCGCAGCATCCCCACCTGCGTGCTGCTGAAAAATGGCCAGCCCGTTGACGGTTTTACGGGCGCACTGCCCGAAGGCAAGGTGCGTGAGCTCTTGGACAAGCATGTAGCACCCGTGCAAGAGCAGGCCGAAGAAGAGCTGGCCCTAGAGCCCCAAGCCGAACCCGGCAGCCCGCAGGCGCTGGCGCAGTTGCGTGAGGCGCTGGCCAGTGCCCCCGCCAACACCCCCGCTAACGACGAGGCCCGCTTTGCCCTGCTGCGCACGCTGCTGCTGGCGGGACTGGATGACGAGGCCAAGGTCGCCCTGGCTCCGGTGATTGCCACCGTCAGCGTCAACCGTAAATTCGAAGCCGTACAGCGGCTGTTAAATGCTATGGATTTCGCAGCTGCTAACGCTTATCATCAGGGCGCTACAACCCAATTCGATGAAAAAATAGCAATCAACAAACGGGATTTTGAAAGCCGCTTTGCACTGGCGCAACTGCACATTGGCCAGTGCCAGTGGGTACGCGCCATGGACGAGCTGCTGGAGATCTTGATGCGCGACAAAACCTGGAACGAAGACGCAGCGCGCAAAACCTATATCGCCATTTTAGAAGTGATCGAGCCGCCCAAAGTCAAAGTGGCAGATGGCCAGATTCCCCCGCAAGACCCCACGGTCGCTACCTACCGCAGGCGGCTGAGCTCGGTGGTGCTCAGCTAAGAGTCTGGGCGGTTGTGGCCTAAATCCTTCTGCCGCCAAGACGCTTATCGCCGCTGTTCTTCAAACGGCATGCCAAGCTTATATGGCGCGCCGCCGGCTATTTGAAAAGTCTGCAGTCTGTCGATAACCTTAACCGTCCACCCGCAACGTAGCACCCTCTACCCGCACTTTGGCACCCACTGCAGGCGCGCTGGCCTGCTCGATGGTGCGGGTGCTGCCGTCTTCCATTTGTACGCGCACCGAGTACACAGTTTCCTTTTGGATATTTTTTTCTACGGCGTTGCCAGCCACTGCACCGCCCACCGCGCCTACCACCGTCGCCAGGTCTTTGCCGCTGCCACCGCCCACCTGGCGACCCAGCACGCCGCCCAGTATGCCGCCAGCCACGGTGCCCACACCGCTGGCACCCTTACCAGGGCGGGTGACTGGGGTAACGGCCTGGATCGTGCCGCAGTTGGCGCACACGGGCTTGGCAGGTGCTTGTGCGAGCACGGGGGTGGGCGTTGCCACTGGGGCTGGCGCGGGCTGCATAGCGGGCGATGGTGTGCCCGTGGCTACGGGCGTTGCGCCCGACAATACGCCAGGCGCAGTGGCTACGCTGCCCGCCGTGGCTTGGCCCGTTCTGGGGCTGTTAGCCGCCACCACCTGGGCCGGGCGGGCCTGGGTGCTGTTGCCCTGCTGCGTTTGCTGCGTTGCTTTTTTAATAACAGGTTTTGCACTGCCGTCTGCGGCTTTGGTCTGCGATGGCAGTACTTTACCGTCAGCGGTCTCAGTAATCATGTTGCCGCCATCCAGGCCCGTGGTGGCCTGTGGCGCGATGCCCGCACGCTGCGCGCTGGTGGCAGCGACTATGGGCACGGGCTCTGCCGGGCGTTTGCTGATGTGAATCAGGCTGGCACCCATGGCCAACAGGCTCACGCTCAAGATGCCGATGGCGGCCCATAAAGGCTTGGTTGCGGGTGCGGCAGTGCTGGCCTTGGGGGCTTCATTGCTCGGACGGTTGCCCGGGTTTTTACCCAGGATGGGATCCATATTACCCATGGAAGAAATAGTTGCGCTCATCATGTCCCTTTCTGCAGCGCCCGGCGGGCGCGGTATGCACTGCGTGTTTAACGCCAGTGCAACGCAGACAGTACACAGACTGGTGTAAGGGCTGATGAAGGCTTTGTAACGCGGGGTAAAGCGCTTGGCAAGGTCAAACCCTGCGCTCTAGTGCCCGGCAAAGTCGACCAGGGTAAACAAATTCAGGCCCGCAGCGCGCAGTTTGGCCGAGCCTTGCAGTTCAGGCAGGTCGACAATGGCGGCCCCTTCCATTACACTGGCCCCCAGTTTCTCCAGCAGTTTTTTGCCTGCCATCATGGTGCCGCCGGTGGCAATCAGATCGTCGATCAGCAACACGCGCTGACCGGGGTGCACGGCATCGGTGTGCAGCTCGACCGTCGCGCTGCCGTATTCCAGCTCGTAGGTTTCTTCGATGGTGGTAAATGGCAATTTGCCTTTTTTACGTATCGGTACAAAACCGACGTTCAATTCATACGCCACCACCGCGCCCAAAATAAAGCCACGCGCGTCCAGCCCGGCCACTACGTCTGGGCGCAGTGCTGGATCCATGTAGCGGTGCACAAAAGCATCGATCAACACACGAAACACACGCGGGTTTTGTAGTAGTGGCGTGATGTCACGAAACTGCACGCCCGGCGCGGGCCAGTCTGGCACGGTTCGGATGTGGCTGCGCAGGTAGTCGGTGACGGCGGGGGCGGTTTGCATAGGAGGTCTTGCAACAGACGCAGCACGGTGCTGCGCGCGGGTTAGCGGATGTCGCCGTACTGGGTAGGGCTCAGGCCCTGGGCTGGTTCGTCGGGATCCACCATCTCGGTAGATTCGTAGCCCGTGAGCAGCAGTTTGTTATGGATAGCAGCCATGGAGGCAGTCATGGGTACAACTGCCTTGGCCGCTTTGACTGCGGCCTGTTGTGCTGCACCAGCCTGCGCTGCGGCGCGTGCAGCGGCCAGATTGGCGGTGATTCCCATGGTCTGTAGATGCGGCGGCTCAGGCGCGGGCATGGCGGGTCGCGAAGGCTGTTCACGCACAGGTGCTGCCGAGGGCTGATGCATCCGTAGATTGGCCCCCAGATCAAACAAAGGTGCTGGCCCGGTGGTGGCGGCTACACGCGCCTCATGCACTCTCTCGGGCTCGTAGAAGCGCCAGTACACGCCCTGCACGGCAATGGCGTGGCGGTTTTTTGCGCCCCGGGTGATCAAGGCCTCAACTTCATTGAGTTTTTGAGTTTCACCGCCGTACTCGGCAGCCAGATCAATCATGACCAAAAAACCTCGGCCTTGTTGATCCAAGGGAAGTACTTTGAATTTAAAGGTCGATGACATGACCCCCGCACGCACCATGGATTCGCGCACCACCTGGAACAGATCATCTCGCTTGGCATTGCGCTCGGTGCGGCGCTCCTGCTGAGACGCGGACAGTGCGGGAGCGGCGGGTGCTTGCGCAGCTGGGCCTGGTGCTGCATGCGCTGCTGCACCGGGCCGTGCACTGCGTACCAAGCCCGGGCGCGCCAGTGTCTGCGCCTGCGCGGCTTGCGCTGGGGGTGTTGGTGGTTTGGCTAACAGCCAATTGATAAATCCCATGGGTGCTTTGTATCCGGAATGTGCAAATTCTGCAAGTGATGCAAATCTTGTCTGTAAAGTCTTGCCTCTACTTTGCCAGAAACAAATTTCAAGAGTTTGACTTGGAATGCTGGCATCAGGCGCACCCATTTTACGGCTCAGGGCTGCGCGGCAGAGTCAGGCATCAAAGTAAACGCCCACAAAAAAGCCCCGAAACGGGGCTTTTTCACGAATCACAAAAAGTGATGCTGGAAGGATTAGTAACCGCCGCGACCACCGCCGCCGCCGCCACCACCGCCACCAGAGCGACCGCCGCCGCCGTAAGGGCTGCGGAAACCGCCGCCATCACCGCCGCCACCGCCACCACCAGCGCCGCCGCCGTAGCCGCCGCCACCGGAGCGACCACCGCCGCCACCGCCACCGCCGTATCCACCACCGCCGCCGCCGCCGTAGCCGCCACCGCCGCTACGACCACCACCGCCGCCACCAAAACCACCACCGGTACGCGGTGGGCGGGCTTCCATGGGACGAGCCTCGTTGACTACGATGGCGCGGCCATCGAGTTGTTGACCGTTCATGCCTTCAACGCCGGCCAAAGCCTCTGCGTCGCTGGACATTTCAACAAAGCCGAAGCCTTTTGAACGACCGGTATCGCGCTCCATCATTACTTTGGCGCTGGTCACAGAACCAAATGCGGAGAATGCCTGATGCAGGTCTTCGTCGCGAACAGAATATGGCAAATTGCCAACGTACAGTTTATTGCCCATGAATGGGACTCCTATCAATCACAAATAAAAAGCGATGGAG
>JAYVJV010000028.1:0-9182 GCA_043769005.1 Polaromonas sp.
AGCGCGTTTGAAAAGAACGCTTGAAATAATTTGAATAGGGGAGGAGATTTTTTGAACGCAGAGGGCGCGAAGGTTTCGCAAAGTGCGCAGAAGAAGATAAAGAAAAAAACAGCCAAAATTTAAAAACCATTTTCGAATCTTTCTTTCAATAAAAATCTGGTATTTTTTTTGGTATTTTTTTCTGCGTTCTCTGCGAAACCTTCGCGCCCTCTGCGTTCAAAAAATCTCCTCCTCTCAGGAGTAAAAAAATGTTGATGCAAACCGCACACCCCCTAGATGAACTGGAAAACCCCAGCGAATTCATCGCACGCCATATCGGCATTGACGACGCTGCCGAGCAGCATATGCTCAGCGTGGTGGGTGCCGCATCACGCCGCGCGCTGATAGAGGCCATCGTGCCGCGCAGCATTGCCCGCAGCAACCCGATGCAGTTGCCCGCACCGGTGACCGAGGCCGCCGCGCTGGCCAAGATGAAAGCGATTGCCGCCAAAAACAAAGTCTTTAAAAGCTATATCGGCCAAGGCTACTACAACTGCCACACCCCCGGCGTGATCCTGCGCAACATCTTGGAAAACCCCGCCTGGTACACCGCCTACACGCCCTACCAGGCCGAAATTTCGCAGGGCCGCATGGAGGCGCTGATTAACTTTCAAACCATGGTCTGCGACCTGACGGCCATGCCGATAGCCAATGCGTCGATGCTGGACGAAGCCACCGCAGCGGCCGAAGCCATGACGCTGGCCAAGCGCAGCGTCAAGAGCAAAAGCAATACCTTCCTGGTAGCGGGTGATTGCCATCCGCAAACCATTGAAGTGGTGCAGACACGTGCCAAGCCTCTGGGCATTGAGGTCAGCATTGCCATGTCAGCTGAAGAATGGGACAAAAAAATCAAAGGTGGCGACTACTTTGCCGTGTTGGCCCAATACCCGTCTACAGATGGTTCTATCCACAACTACACCGACGATGTACCCCAGGTGCATGCAAACCAGGCAGCTTTTATTGCAGCGGCAGATTTACTGGCACTGGCACTGCTGGCACCACCTGGTGACTGGGGCGCAGATATTGTGGTGGGCACTACCCAGCGCCTGGGTATGCCGCTGTGCAATGGCGGTCCCCACGCTGCCTACCTTGCCTGCAAAGACGAGTTCAAACGCTCTATGCCCGGCCGCCTGGTAGGCGTGAGCGTGGACACGCATGGAAACCCGGCTTACCGCCTTGCACTGCAAACCCGCGAGCAGCATATCCGCCGCGAGAAGGCCACCAGTAACATCTGCACCGCGCAGGTGCTGCCCGCTGTGGTGGCCAGCATGTACGCCGTGTACCACGGCCCCGCTGGTTTGAAACGCATCGCACAGCGCGTGGCCAGCTATGCCGCCATTTTGGCCAAAGGCCTGGAGCAACTGGGCTACAAACTGGGCAGTCCCACCGGGTTCGACTCAGTAACAGTGCAGCCGGGCGATCAGCATGCCAGCCTGGTGGCAAATGCCGTCTCACAGGGTGCGAACTTGCGCCAGTTTCCTGAATGGGGTCACTTCGTCTTGGGTATGTCCCTGGACGAGACCACCACCCGTGCGGATATTGAACAATTGTGGAGCATCTTTGCCAATGGCAAACCGCTGCCCACTTTCGCCCAGTTTGAAAAAGGCGTCGAGCCTTTGATCCCCCACGCTCTGCGCCGCACGTCCCAGTTTTTGACGCACCCCGTCTTCAACACCCACCACAGCGAAACCGCCATGCTGCGCTACATCCGCGCGCTGAGCGACAAAGACCTGGCGCTGGACCGCACCATGATTCCGCTGGGCAGTTGCACCATGAAACTCAACGCCACCAGCGAGATGATTCCTATCACCTGGCCCGAGTTTGCGGGCATCCACCCCTTTAGCCCCGCAGACCAACGCGCGGGCTACGCGCAGCTGGACGAGCAACTGCGCGCCTGGCTGTGCCAGGCCACCGGCTACGCGGGCATCAGCCTGCAACCCAACGCGGGCAGCCAGGGTGAATACGCGGGCCTGCTAGTCATCCAGGCCTACCACGCGGCGAAGGGCCAGGCCCACCGCAACATCTGCCTCATCCCCAGCAGCGCCCACGGCACCAACCCCGCCAGCGCGCAGATGGTGGGCATGCAGGTGGTGGTGACCGCCTGCGACGCACAAGGCAACGTCGATATGCAAGACCTGCAAGCCAAGTGCGAGCAGCACAGCGCCAACTTGGCCGCCATGATGATTACCTACCCCAGCACCCACGGCGTGTTTGAAACCAGCGTCAAAGCACTCTGCGCCCTGGTGCACCAGCACGGTGGCCGCGTGTACGTGGACGGTGCCAACATGAACGCCCTGGTAGGTGTAGCCGCGCCCGGCGAGTTTGGCGGCGACGTGTCGCACCTCAATCTGCACAAAACCTTCTGCATCCCCCACGGCGGCGGCGGCCCCGGCGTAGGCCCCGTGTGCGTGGTGGCGGACCTGGTGCCCTACCTTCCCGGCCACGCGACGGGCGATACCGCCAGTGGCGCAGCCGCCGCGCCGGGCCGCCCCAAGCAAGGCACGGCCCCCTCGGGGGGCAGCGCAGTACGCGCAGCGACAAGCGTGGGGGCTATTTCAGCAGCCCCCCTAGGCAACGCCGCCGTCCTCCCGATCAGCTGGATGTACTGCCGCATGATGGGCGCGCATGGCCTGCAGCAAGCCACTGAAGTGGCCATCCTCAGCGCCAACTACATCAGCAAGCGCCTGGCCCCGCACTACCCCACGCTGTACGCCAGCGAACAAGGCCACGTCGCCCACGAATGCATCCTGGACGTGCGCCCGCTCAAAGATACGAGCGGCGTAACGGCCGAAGACATTGCCAAGCGCCTGATCGACTACGGCTTTCACGCCCCCACCCTCAGCTTCCCCGTGCCCGGCACCCTGATGGTGGAGCCCACCGAAAGCGAACACCTGGAAGAACTAGACCGCTTCATCAACGCCATGATCGCCATCCGCACCGAGATAGCGCAGATAGAAAGCGGCACCTGGCCGCAGGACAACAACCCTTTGAAGCACGCGCCCCATACCGCCGCGAGTTTGATCAAAAGCGATTGGCCGTATCCCTATTCGCGCGAGGTAGGCGCAGCGACTTTAAGCAAAACCCAGCACGCCAAATACTGGCCGCCGGTGGGAAGGCTGGACAACGTGTATGGCGACCGCAACTTGATGTGCTCTTGCATTCCGGTGAGTGACTACGCGTAGGCCCAATGACTAGAAATAGTTGGCTGGCTAGCGGGCGGTGAAGAGCTTGTGCTGCAAAATCTTCCGCAATCACGCGAATACCGCAGTAGCGGTCTGGAGACCGTGAGCGCGCCTTGCTACAGATTTTTCATCTCAAGCCCGTTCACCACCCGCCCAACCGGCCGCATGGTGCGCAGCCGTGGAGATACCCGCTTGAACTGAGGTTTTGGGTATCAAATCGGGCTTTAGCCCAATGAAATATGGCGTAAGCAGCTACTGAATATGTAGCATATAAGATTGTCTTTCCTGCACCTGCAATGGCCAAAATAGTCACATTAGCTGCGCGAAGCAGCGCAATGTGCGTCATAATTTACCCAAGCAAGCGGTCTGAATATTTCATTCCCCCTACCCGCAAACACCTCGCGCGGTTCAGTCCAGCAAGGTTTATCTGCCCTAGGAGGCGCTTTTGGTTTATTTCAGTTTGGTCTCGCAACAGATAAACGTTATTCGTTAGGCTTCATATGACCCCCGAGCAAACACTCTGGTTCGGTGCCACATTCACCGTCATTGGCGCACTGATCGGTGCGCTCGCAACGCTCGCCGCAGCAAGACTCTCCTGGCAACGACAGAGCTTTAACGAGGCTGCCGCAGTGTTTAGGGCGACATTCGTTGAAGCGACATATCAACTTCGTAAAGACGAACGCGACGCATTTCGCGTTCTTACAGACGAGGTACTTGCGGGCCACGAACGCGCAAAGATCACCTTTGAACCGTTTCTTTCTGAAGCAGCGCGCAGCACTCTCGATGAGACGTGGCACAAGTACGCTACATTCCCCAAGACGGCGGCGCCAGGAAGCCTGGATAAACGCCGAGCTGAACTCAGTGAAGCGCTTCGTCAAATCGAAGCGCTGCTCCAGTGTGCTCACCCGAGATGATGCCAACCATTCATTACAGCTGACCGCCTCCGGCGGCCGTTGAATTCAAACGTTAGCCGGCAAAATCTCCCTCGAATGGCCTCTCTCTCAAAGCTCCTCACCGAAGTGCGCGCCTGCGCCCTTTGCGCCGAGCATTTGCCACTCGGCCCGCGTCCTATTGTCCAGGTGCATCCTTTGGCTCGCATCCTAATCGCTGGTCAAGCGCCCGGCAGAAAGGTGCACGAAACGGGTGTGCCGTTCGACGATGCCAGTGGTGACCGGCTTCGCTTGTGGTTGGGTATTTCGCGCGAGGTGTTTTACAACGCCAAGCAGGTTGCCATTCTGCCCATGGGTTTTTGCTATCCTGGAACCGGTAAGTCTGGCGATTTGCCGCCACGCTCCGAGTGCGCGCCAGCTTGGCGAGGGGCGCTGCTGCCCCACTTGAAAAACGTGCAGCTCACCTTGGTCATTGGGCAGTACGCGCAGGCCTATCATCTTCCGGGCAATAGTGACTCCCTCACGAGCGCGGTTCACGCATGGCAGAAAAATTGGCCGCACACCGTGCCGTTACCCCACCCAAGTCCGCGCAACAACCTGTGGCTCAAGCGGAACCCATGGTTCGAAGAAGAACTCATTCCCGTCCTTCGAGCCAGGGTGGCTGAGTTACTCACACAGGACGGCTAACCCCTCATGTCAAGCTTGCACGCACTGGCTCTTTGCGTAATAATATAAGTATTACCCGATTTGAAGGCCACCCCATGACCACCACCGTCAAACTCCCCCACACCCTGGAAGACACTTTGCGTGAGCGTTGCTCTGCAGAGGGGCGCAGCATCAGCGAGGTGATGCGGGACGCGCTGGTGATGTATCTGGCAACTGCACCCAAGGGCGTGGCAAGTAGCTATGCGCTGGGGCAGGATTTGTTTGGGCGCAAATACGGGCAAGCGGGCTTGGGCCTTGCGGATTTGTCGAGTAAGCGCAAGGCCTATGCGGCCAGCGTGTGGGATGAAGTGGCGGCGCAAAAAATGCCGGGCGCGGGGGCGTGAAGTGGCCATCAGTTCACGCCTACCAGCAAAGAAAAGCGCCAAAGGAAATGCACAGGGTAACGACCATGTGGCAGAGCCTGCGCCGCGCTGGCGGTCTGCCCCGCGTGTAGGCATTGTGCTGGTAGACAGCGGGCCGCTGCTGGCGCTGTTTAATCGGTCTGATAGCTGGCATGTGCGCGTTGCCATGTGGCTTAGCCTGAACCCGCAGGCCAAGCTGGTGACTACCTGGCCGGTGATGACCGAGGTATGCGCGCTGCTGGCCAGGCGCATTCACAACGAGGCTGCATTGGATTTTTTGCGCTGGGCGCAGCGCGGTGGGCTCGCTTGCGATACGCCTGTGCCAGCCAGCTTAGCCAGTGTTTTGCAAATCAGTGTTCGCTTTGCTTCGTTGCCGTTTGATCTGGCCGATGCGTCGATTGCGGAGGCTGCAGCGCGTTTAGACATACAGCATATTTTGTCGGTGGACAGCGATTTTGATGTGTACCGAAACCCGGCGGGGCAAGCCCTGGTGAACCTGCTGCGAGCCTGACCGGCATATCATTGCAGTTTCAAAAGGAGAATTCACCATGCCTACTGGAACCGTCCGCCTGCACCGCGTGCTACGCACACAACCCGAGCGCGTTTACCGCGCGTTTTTAGAGCCCGAGGCCATGGCCAAGTGGCTGCCGCCGTATGGTTTTACCTGCAAGGTGCACCATATGGACGCTAAAGTGGGCGGCATGTTCAAGATGTCGTTTTCCAACTTCTCCACCGGGCATGGCCATGCGTTTGGCGGTGTGTACCGCGAGCTGGTGCCGTTTGAAAAGCTGGTGTACACCGACAGGTTTGACGACCCGAATTTGCTCGGTGAGATGCTGGTCACCGTGACATTGAAACCCGTGCTGTGCGGCACCGAGCTGCACGTTACGCAGGAAGGCATCCCCGAGCTGATTCCGCTGGAGATGTGCTACCTGGGCTGGCAAGAGTCGCTGGCGCAGCTGGCGACACTGGTGGAGCCGGAGATTGCGGGCTGAGCAGCCTTCAACGCTTGGGTGCAACCAGTGCAAACATGGCACCTTGCGGGTCCAGGCAGTTCAAAATCCAGTCGTTACCGGGTACCTCGTGCGGGCCCATCAGTATTTTGCCGCCATACTGGGTTACGCGGGCCATGGCCGCGTCGATGGCATCGACCTTGATGTAGTACAGCCAGCAGGGCGCGGGCATGTCCTGCATTTTGGTCATGATGCCGCCTGCGTCTGCGCCGCCAGTAGCAAACATGCGGTACATGCCCATGGGGCCCATGTCCATGCTGCGGGTGGGGGCCCAGCCAAAGAGCTGGGCATAAAACGCAAAGGCCGTTTCGCCGTCAGCCGCATGCAGCTCATGCCAGGCGATCAGGCCCGGGGTGCCTGGTGCGGGCGGCGCTGGGTCAGGCTCGCCATTGCCTTTGAACAGGCAGAACACCGCGCCCTGCGGGTCAGCCACTACGGCAAAGCGCCCTACGCCGGGGATGTCTTCGGGTGGGCTATGCACCGCGCCGCCCAGCGCTTGGAGGCGTTGGGCATAGGCATCTACGTCGCTTACGCTGACGTAGCCCGTCCAGCTGGGTGGCACACCCAGGGCACGCATCTCGGGGGTGATGTCCATCACGCCACTGACCATGGCCGAGCCTACCGAGAAAATCGTATAGTTAATGTCCGGCATGCCTGCGTCCTTGGCAGACCAACCGACCACCTGGGTATAAAAAGCTTGGGCGGCTTGCGCGTCGCTGGTCGCCAGCTCGTACCAGACGAAGGGGCTCGCGGTGGAAGTGGCAGAAGTGGGGGTGGTTGTGGCAAGGGTGTCCATGGCATGTCTCCTGGATTGGTTGCAATGTAAAGTATAGGCCTGCCGCAAAAAAACTGGAACACCCCATGCCCTCACCGCACACCAACGCTGCATCGACCACCGCAGTACAGGTGCGCCGCGCCAACTACCTGCTGGCCAGCGACCGCGCTGCACTGTGCAGCCTGCTCAATGGCTACGCGCTGGACCCGATGGGCGGCGGTGCGCCCTTGGCCGCCGAGACGATGGCGCGCCTGTGTGACGATTTGGCGCAGCGCCCATTTGCCTTTAGTTTCCTTGCATGGCAAGGCGAGCAGCCCATCGGTCTGGCTAACTGTTTTGAGGGCTACAGCACCTTCAAAGCTCGCCCGCTGATCAACATCCACGACCTGGCGGTGCACCCCAGTGCACGCGGGCGCGGCGTGGGGCAGGCGCTGATGCAGGCCGTGGAGGTGGAAGGCAAGGCGCGCGGTGCCTGCAAGATCACACTAGAGGTGCTAACAGGTAACGCCGTGGCACTGAAAAGCTATGAACGCTTTGGCTTTGCCGCCTACGCGCTTGACCCTGCGGCGGGTCAAGCAACGTTTTTGCAAAAATGGCTGGTCTAAAGCACTCAATGCATGCAGTGCTTTTAAAAATGTAGCGTTTTCACGCCGTTGGTTGTACCCAGCAAGCACACCTGTGCCTTCTGGTGCGCAAACACCCCCACCGTCACCACGCCAGGCCACTGGCTGACCTGGGTTTCAAACGCCAGCGGGTTTTGAATCTGCAAACCCGTTACGTCGATCAAGTGCTGACCGTTGTCGGTGACCAGCGGTTTGCCGTCTTTCAGGCGCACTTGGGCGCTGCCGCCCAGAGCTGCGAATTGACGAATGAGTTGGGCGCTGGCCATGGGGATCACCTCTACCGGGAGGGGAAAAGCACCCAGCACGTTTACCAGCTTGGACTCATCGGCAATGCAGACAAATCGCTGGGCTATTGCAGCGACAATCTTCTCGCGCGTGAGGGCCGCGCCACCGCCTTTGACCATATGGCCCGCATGGTCGATTTCGTCCGCGCCGTCGATGTAAACCGACAGCGATGTCACATCGTTACAGTCCAATACCCGGATGCCCAGGGCCTGCAGCCGCTGGGTGGAGGCCAGCGAGCTGCTGACCGCGCCTTGAATGTCGTTTTTCATGCTGGCCAGCGCGTCGATAAATTTATTGACTGTAGAGCCCGTGCCTACGCCTACAATTTCACCTTTGACCACATACTGCAATGCGGCTTGGCCCACCAGAGTTTTGAGTTCGTCTTGTGTCATAAATTTATTATTTTGCGGGACAGACTGACCGGACTCGGCTGCTCTGTCCTCAACTAACTAGAAGTGTACCCAATGTCCCTGTTCCCCTACGCTCTGGCCCGCCCCTTTTTATTTGGTCTGGACCCCGAAGCCGCGCATGACCTGACCATGGCCAGCCTGGCGCGTACCCAGGGTACGCCGCTGGCCTGGGCCTATACGCAGGCACGGGTGAGTGATCCGGTGACGGTTGCAGGCCTGCAGTTCCCCAACCGCGTGGGTCTGGCTGCTGGATTAGATAAAAACGCCCATTGTATTGACGGCCTGGGCGCAATGGGTTTTGGCTTTGTCGAGGTAGGTACCGTCACGCCACTGGCGCAACCGGGCAACCCCAAGCCGCGCATGTTCCGCATCCCCGAAAAGCAGGCATTGATCAACCGCCTGGGCTTTAACAACAGCGGACTGGAGGCCTTTATTGCGAACGTGAAACGCTCACAATTAAATAGCTGTTTACGCACATCCAATAATGCCAAACGCATGATATTGGGTCTAAATATAGGCAAAAATGCAGCTACACCCATCGAGAGCGCCACCAGCGACTACCTGACGTGCCTGGAAGGCGTGTACCCCTACGCCGACTACATCACCGTCAACATCAGCTCGCCCAACACCAAGAACCTGCGCGCCCTGCAAAGCGACGCGGCGCTGGACGGCCTGCTGGGTGCGCTGGCCGCACGCCGCGCAGAGCTGGCCGAGCAGCATGGCACCAGCAAACCACTGTTTTTGAAAATTGCACCGGATTTGGACGCAGACCAAATCAAGGTGATTGCCGCCACGCTCAAGCACCACCAGATTGACGGCGTAATTGCCACCAACACCACCATCAGCCGCGAGGCCGTCAAAGGCCTGCCGCACGCGGAGGAAGCCGGCGGCCTGAGCG